>DATLBQ010000192.1:0-5123 GCA_035526805.1 Pyrinomonadaceae bacterium | reverse complement strand
CTGTTGCTTTCGCAAGTGATAGGTCGTAGATAAACGCGACCAGCATTCCTTTGTCGTACACCATCGAAGAATGCGTGGTCCAACGGCGTTCCGAAGCTTCAATCAACGAGAAAAGACGGCTGTCCGGCGAAGACAGATAGGCGTTATACACGCGGGCCATCGTATTCAAATAATCATCGAACGAAATATAACCAAGCCGCAGATCCGTCCGTAAAGCCTGGTAGAGTGTGAAGCCTTCAAAAAACCAGTCGTAATCGCCAGTAAAATTTAACGAGTTTGGTACCCATAGGTGAAACATCTCATGGCTGAGAACGAGGCTTAGTTGAGATAAGACTTTCTTGCGGCTCGCGTTCTTTCCCAACAGTAAGACAACTGCATTGCCTCTGGTTTCTGCCGTCCAATGTTCAGGACCAGTCTCACCGGCGTAGGGAATTAACATTAGCACTGCATTGTTCCGAAGCTTGAAACCGGTAAGTCCGGAATAGTGCTGAAGGATCTTCGTGCTTGTCTTGTTCACATCGCCTTCTGAGAGGGACCACTTACCAGACGTAATCACAGAAAGGGCGTGGGTACCAAGCAGCTGCCGTTTTTCGCGCAACGAACGACCGACAAGAAATACAGCCGTGTCCGGATCGTCAGTTGTGAATTGAGAACCTTCAGCTTTGAGGTTTGAGGCCAGGGTCCAGCCGTTCGGAACGTCGATAGTGATCATTACAGAGGATAAACCGCTGGAGTCCATCCGTTGAGGTAAAAGGTCCGCCATCATCAACAGGCCGTGATCAGCATTCAACCAGGAGACGTGCGACATCTGAGCAGGTCGCGAGGGTTGTGCAAGGTCGACCTCGTACCTGACTCGCGAAAACTTTTGTGCTGCCCGAAATTCGCCTGGAGCCAGTCTCTGAACTTGCACGCGTTCGCCGCCGGCACCGAATGATTCGATCGCCTCGATGCGCTCGCCTAGTCCGAGTATGCCGGCGTAGGTATTTCGAAACGCGAGTGCACTCGTGGGGCTTGCCAGATGCGCGTCGATGCTAACGCGCCCAGGAACGGTTGAAAGAACGCTGATTCGCGCGATAATTGCTTGGGCTTTCACGCTACCAACCGTCGCCAGAATCAACAACCCGCAAGCAGCGGCGAGTGTTCTTCTAACCCCGCCTGAGGGACCTCGACGCAGGCAGCCTCTCGCAAAGTATTTGATGAAAATGCGCGACTTGTGGCCGGTTTTTAGCGGCATCTGCAGGTCAAGAAGCTCTTTGACAGTGGTGATAGCCATCCTTATACTGCTCACGACTCTAGCATAGTACGCAAAGACGTTGATCAAAGAACGACCTCTAAATTTAGTTCGAGCACACGGCGGCATTTCTCGCCTGCTCTCCGTATTGCTGCTCGGTTTCATTGTCTATGGAACGACGGTGGAAGCCGCGCACACGCATGGAGGGCTGCTGACAGCGAACAGTGTCACCGGCCCAGCAAACTTTTCGGGCCCCGGCACGGACTTGAAAGAAGCGACTACGCTGCTGGGCTGCGGCGAATGTCTTATCTGCCAGTTACATCAGAATTTTTCGGCAACTCTCATCTCTGTTCCGCCGAGCATCGCTCACACATCTCTCGGCTCTCGCTTCGTCAACCCAACGACGCTACTGGTTCACTCGCAAACGACCACGCCACGAACCGGCCGCGCACCTCCCCTTTCTCTCTAATCCAATCGCACATGCCACGCACGAACGGTAATCCGTGCCTGGTGATACAGACTCTGCGACTCATCGGTTTGCATGAATAGTGCCGTCGATCAGCAGAGCAGGCGTTCATTGAACTTAGAGAAAGGCAAAGTCCATGTTCTTTTATAAACAATTTCAGCTCCCAGCAGTCCGGCTCTTTCTCGCTCTCATAGTTGTATTCGCGGATGGTTGGATTGCATCAGCACAGACGGTCAGCAATACAGGCGCAGCGCTGCAAGGCACGGTAATCTTAGGCGAGAGCGGTAAGCCAATACACAACGTACTCGTCACAATTCTTCAGTTGAAGCGGACCGTCGGCACTGACGAGAATGGCAGGTACCAATTCCCAAACGTGCCACCCGGCAAGTACAGCGTAGTCGCTCATTTGGATCGAGTTCCCGACCAAGTTAAGACTGTTGACGTCATTGCCAACAACACCGTCACTGTGGACTTTCAAATTCAACTTGGTGGTGTTCAGGAAGAAGTGACGATAACCGCGACTGGCACGGAACAGGCTGCATCGAGTTCAATCCAATCTGTAGACGTCATAGGCTCAGTAGATTTGGCGAAAAAGAGTCCCGTTTCACTCGGCGAATCTCTCGACGGAGAATTGGGAGTTTCCAAGCGAAGCTTTGGCCCAGGAACCGCGCGACCAGTCATCAGAGGCTTTGACGGGGATAGGGTTCTCATTCTCGCCGATGGTAATCGTATCGGCGGTCTTGGCTTTGAATCAGGCGACCACGCAGAACCCATCGACGTGCTAAATGTGGAACGAATAGAAATAGTCAAAGGGCCCGCCACCCTTCTTTACGGAAGCAACGCGATCGGCGGCGTTGTGAACGCTATTTCGGGACATGATTCGGCACATAAAGGCGTCAATGCTTATCTGACCGGGGTCGGCGGCACTAATCGCGGCCAGGCTGCCGGAAGTGGCGGGATTGAATTTGGCACGCAGAGATGGCTCTTTTGGGGCGGCGCCGGCGCGCAGCGGTCGAGCGATTACGACACGCCAATCGGCCGTGTTCCAAACTCATATTCCCGTGAACACAACTTCAACGGCGGCATTGGCTTTTATCCAACCAAAGGCTTTTTCAGCGTCAACTACAATTACGATAAGCGGCGCTACGGAATACCCTTCGATCTCGATGAAGTCGATCCTGAAATCGTTTTTCTAAATCCAAGGCGGCACAGTATCGAGTTCAAAGGAGGGTTTCGAGAAAGCAAATCGTTTGTGACGGCCGGGACCTTCTCATTTCAGTACAACGACTATACCCACGCTGAAACTGATGCCGTAACTGGCGAAATAGGCACGCAATTCAAGAACAAGTCTTTCCTATATCAAGGCGTCTTTGACCAGAAAAAGATCGGCAGGCTTTCAGGCCGTTTCGGAGTTTGGGGCCTGCACCGGGATTTTGAAGCATCGGGCGATGAGGCGCTTGCGCCCCCGACAAAGCAAAATGCCTTTGCTGTATTTGGGCTGGAAACTTTGGATTTCGAAAAGGCTTCGCTGCAGTTTGGCGGGAGATTGGAAAATAATCGGTACACCCCAGAAACCACCGTCGCTCGGGGCGCGCTTCCCGAGCGAAGTTTTACCGGCTTCTCCGGAGCCGTCGGCATTCGAGTGCCAACCTGGACGGGTGGGGCAGTGGTAGCAAACTATTCACACTCATATCGCGCGCCTTCGCTTGAAGAGCTTTACAACGAAGGCCCACACCCAGGTAACCTTGCCTTTGAGATCGGTGATCCGAATCTGACGCGGGAATTAGGAAACGGTCTGGATTTCGGTGTTCGCCATTCGTCCAGGAGATTGCGGTTCGAAGCCAATGGCTTCTATTACCGCATAAAGGATTTTGTCTTCCTTGCCCCAACTGGAAATATCGTTGATGATTTGACGGAAGCGGAATATCTTCAAGCAGCCAGTCGATATACTGGTACTGAGGCTCGCTTTGACGTCGGCCTCCATCCCAACATCTGGCTTAACCTGGGCGCTGATTATGTCAACGCAGAGCTGACTGACGGTACGCCCTTGCCCAGGATCCCTCCTTTGCGCGCCCGCGCCGGTCTGGAATTAAGATACAAGGGCTTGCTCATTAATCCGGATGTGGTTATGGCGAAGGATCAGAATCGCCTTTTCCCGACGGAAACGAGGACTGCCGGGTACACGGTGTTTGGAGTATCCGGTTCCTATCTGATTGCGCGTCAACACGACGCGCATATCATCTCTTTTAACGCTTTCAATCTGGGCGATCGGCTGTATCGAAACCATCTTTCGTTCATCAAGGAGTTCGCTCCAGAAATGGGTCGAGGCCTGCGCGTCACCTACACCTTGAGGTTCTTTTAAGTTTGGTTTGGAAGTACCGCAAAGCGGTTATGTAACTCAGCCCGGGGGTTGCAGCGTTTCGCGACTACCCCGGGGATAAGAGTTTTGACAGGCAAACTTCAACGGGGTTGGTCGGCCTCCAAACTATGCAGTAGCTCAAGAAAACCCTGTGTCATAACCCCCGTTGGGGTTGGAACGTTCCTAAAACATAGCCTCGATACTGAAACTAACCTGGTAGCTGCGCTGCCCTTTCATTGACACTTCGCAACCACGATTCTAGAATACGGTCGTTCTCGTCCCTTTTGTTGTCTCCCTAACGCCGAGGGATTTGCTATGAGTTTAGTCAAGATCATCGTTATCACAATAATTGTGATTCTGAGCATTCTGCTCTTCGGCCGGTTCTTTAGCTAGACCGACCGGCTGCATGCTGCCCGCCATACAGTCTAAAACAATCCTTGCAACTTTAAGTGCAGTCCTATTGCGTTCGTGTGCGCAACTGTTATTCGCAACTTGCGCGCTGATCGCATCGCCGCTTTTAGTTCCAGCTCAGAAACCCACGACTGAGGACGAAGTTTTAACAGTCAACACCGACCTGCTCGTCTTCCCTATCCGCGTGCGAGACAAACGCGGCGCTGGCCAGCTCACGGAACGCGAGCTGTTATTGAGCGACTACGATAACGTCACCTCAGGACTATACCTTTACCCAGGCGCCGATCGCGTTGCGCTGGTCTTTGCGCTCGATGAATCGGGCAGCCTGCGCGAGATTATTTCGCAGCAACGCGAAGCAGCGCTGGGGCTGTTTGGAAAGTTTGGCGAACGATCACGCGTAGCGGTCATACGCTTCGCGCAGGAGCCGGAACTGGTATCACCCTTCGGGAGAGACACGACGGCGGCAAGTGAGGCGTTTAAGTTTAACGTCAAAACAAATCAGCATACCGCGATATTTGACGCTGCTGCCGCAGCCGTTCGTGCCTTCGATGCACTGCCTCGAGTTCGGTCTGAGCGCCGCATCATTATTCTGATCAGCGATGGCCTCGACAACGCAAGCACGATCAAAGCGGGCACGATCATCAACGCCGCAACTC
>DATLBQ010000191.1:0-10894 GCA_035526805.1 Pyrinomonadaceae bacterium | reverse complement strand
CTCATTTCGTCGGCCTTCGCGCCAACACTAAAAATAGTTGGACTTACGTGGATTGAGATCTTCGATCTCGCTTATCTGTGTTTGGATATGCCGTATACAGGATTTGGCAAGGATTACCCGGGCTAACAGATTTTCGGGCGTTTCTGAATTACGAGGTGTGGTAAGTAGGTATGCAGCTGTATAGCTGGTACTCAGCGTCTCAGCGTCTGAGCGTCTGAGCGTCTGAGCGTCTGAGCGTCTGCCGTCATGAGCGTCTGAGGGTCCGCGCGTCCGCGCGTCTGAGCATCTGTAAAGTCTGAGGATCTGAGGATCAAGCGTAACGCCAAAAATCTTGTGCTTTAATTCTGAGGTGAAGAATTACCCATGCAGTGTGAGTGTTTTGACGTGTTGCTTTCAAGATTAGAACAACCGCTTGTGGGCTAATTGGAGACCCCGACGCAACGCTTTAACTTTGCGAAGCAAGTTGTCTGATACTTTACCGTTAGGGTTCAAACGCGACAACTCCTGAAACTCGCGTTCAGCTTCAAGAACCATACCGACTTTGGTGTAGAAGATTCCGAGCGCAAGATGTGAGCGCGTTTTCTTGAGTTGATTCAACTGTTGCAGATTACTGAGGGACAGAACTTGGAATTTAAGCTCTGGAGAAGAGGGACCGGGTGAAACAATTTCCTTAAGATGGCTTCGGACTTAAAGTCCGTTGTCCGTTCAGGGAGGCGCGCAGCTTGAGACAAACTTGTGACAAGAACACAGACAAACTGGAAGTAATAGGGGGTAACAGATAGACTCGCTGGCGGCTGCAACCCGTAACAAATGTTAATAAACTGTATGAGCCGTAACCTGCTGGAGTGTCTGTGAACGCACTCTTAATCAGCGGGTCGCAGGTTCGAGCCCTGCTCGGCTCACCAGTTTTCATCAGACAAAAGCGGCAGGTTGAAAAGCCTGCCGCTTTTTCGTTACGCTGAGTCACACGCCACAGCTAAGCTTATGATCAATTCAGAGACTGGATACCGCATGTCGACGTTCAACCACTTCGCCCGCTTAATGCGACAGACACTCATCGGCTCTGTTGCTGTCGTCTGGCTGACAAGTATTAGTGTTAAGGCACAAACTGATCCTCAAACGCCGACTCCGCAACTGCAGAAGCCGATCTCGACGCTGACGGCTGCTGATCGCAATGAGTCGGAACGATCCGACAAGGTAACTGGAGGACAGATAGAAACAGCGGAGTTTGCGCCAAATGAACCGGACATTCGTCTCACCTTGAATGTCCCTTCTTTTCGTCTGACACTCTGGCAAAACGGCAAAGAGGTGAAGAGCTATTACGTCGGCGTGGGAATGAAGGCGCATCCGATTTATGTGGGAGACCGAGAGGCGACGGAGATCATCTGGAATCCCGCCTGGATACCGCCCTCGAGCGATTGGGTGCTGGAGATGAAAGGCATCAAGCCCGGTGAGATTATCAAGGCTAGCGATCCGCGCAATCCGCTGGGGAAGATGAAAATTCCTTTAGGTGATCGCTACCTCATTCACCAGGCGGCGAAACTGAGTGACGTTGGCAACCTCGTTTCTCATGGTTGCGTCCGGGTGCTGCGCTCGGAGCTTTATGACCTCGCGGAAAAAATAATCGCGGCCCGGGATGCGCGAGTTTCGCGTAAAAGGATGGAGGCCGCGAAACGCAGCTCAAGGATGTTGGTCGTGCGGCTCGATGAACTTGTGCCTGTAGATATCAACTACGACACACTCGTGGTGGAAGACGGCGTGCTGCACATTTACCCAGACGTTTACAACCGCGGCACTAACCGGCCGGCACTGCTACGCGCGGAGTTGCAGTCGTCAGGCATTGATGACTCGAATTTAAGCGATGATGTGATTAAGAAAATGCTGCGGAAGGTGACGCGACACACCCAGTTTGTGGTCGACAAGAGCAGCATCGAACAGGGTACCGTACTTGAAGACGGACACGTGATACCGCTTATCCCAAAGAAGCAGAAAGCAGCAGGCAGACGGCACTAGGCAAGCAGAAAACATTTTCAATTTTTCATTTCTCATTTCTCATCTGTCATCGCCGAACTCTTCGGATGACTTTGGATCCAAATCATATTTAGCTATTCCATTGAAAGCTCTCGTCGTCAGCATTCCCCCAGCTTTCCCTCCGGCGATGGGAAATGACAAATGAAAAATGAGAAATGGAAAATTTCTTCCTCTTCCTACTTGCCATCCCACTCTACTTAACGAATTCCCAGTGCCATGGTTCGTAACAATAAGGCCTGAAGCCAAAACGCTCGGCGTTTTGAACAAGCCATTGGTAGACGCGCGTTTGCACCTGCAGCGCGCGGTTTGGATCCTGAGTATCAACCGGCTCGCCGCCTACGTAGAGATCCAGCGCCCGACCGGTGAAGTGAGGACTGTTAACTGCCAGACCAGCCGTACCTGAGTTTGGCGACTCCCGTCGCAATTTTTCCTGATAGGCAGGCGAACGATACGCTGAGATGATCTTCAAAAACTTCTCATTGGTCGCGAGCTCGCCCCGCCTGGTCCTGGCCAGGCCAAGTGAACGTTCAGCGACCGCGGCGGCGACCATGCGCTTGTAGGCGGCATAAGTGCGCCGCTCGACTTGTCTCAGCTCTTCGGCCCGACTCGCGTCATAAAAGTCTGAAATCGGTGCGGTGAGTAGTTGCTCGGGTGGGGCTACGTTGCGGTCTTTTAGTCGCGCGGATTGCCAGACACCGATCATCGCGTAGAGAGTTTCATCATCCAATACGCCGCTCGGGTTGCGGCCTGATTTGGCCTGCCAACGCGCGACAGCCGCCGCAAACTTTGGGCTGCTGGGATCGTCTTTGGTTTTGATCAGCTTCTTTATGAGCGGCAAGTAAAGGTACCAGCCGCGCTGAGGCTTACTACCAAAAGTCCAACTAAGCTCTCTCAGCGAGAGCGTGTTTTTCCGGGCCGCATCCTCGTCACGTTTACGATTGGACTGGCTGCTGGTAGTCGCCTCGAATGTGAGGACGACAAACAAGAGAGCAGCCAGCGACCACACCGCCAGATGAACTGTAAATCGCCTCACGCCGGTGCAGCCTCACTGCTTCTTTCTTGGCACTCTAAGGTTTAACTTGATGACTACGGCGTCGCGGATTAAATCGTCAGCCTTACCTGCGTAAACTATTCCAAAGTCCTTTCGATTGATCGCGAACTCTGCGTCAACCGCCGCCGCGTCCGCAGTCACTTGAATGTTCGCGGGAAACGTTATGGACTTCTTAACTCCGTGCAAATCGAAATTGCCGGTGATCGTGTAATTAGAACCACTATTGCCTGGCTCAATCCTGGTGGACTCGAAAGTTGCCTTAGGATTCTTGGCGACGTCAAAAAAATCCGGAGTCTTCAAGTGGCCGGTGAGTTGGGGCTCGTCAGTTTCCACCGACGCAGTGTCAATATCAATGGACACTCGACTCTCAGGAATGTTATTGGGAACCAACTCGATCTTCCCGGAAAATTGCTTAAACGATCCCTGGTGACTCCGCGTGACTTTCGACGCTACGAATTCGATTTTCGAATTCTCAGGGGAAATAACAAGCGTCTCCGCTGGTTTCTGCGCACTTGATTGCGGCTGGGCTTCGGCGACCGTGGCTTTGGGCTTATCGGACGCGGGATCGGCACAAGCAAAGGTTACCAACGCAACGACGAATAGAACGATTACCGACAATTGTTTTCTCATTTCTCTTTCCTTCCTGAGCACTTGCAAAGTTCTTTCTTTTCCACAGAGGCATAGTGGCGTTGATCTACGCTGTGCATCCTTTGCGTCTTCTGTGTCTCTGTGGTGAATAAAACCTGCCACTATTAACCACAAAGACACAGAGGGCACAAAGGCTGCACAGAGAAATTCAAATTACGAAAATCGGTTTCGACGCCTCGTTACTTCTTAGAGATACGATAGCCACCAATAGCGGCGACGAGCCTTAACGCCGGCAAACCATTTACATAAAGGATAAAGCAAGGCTACGCCAATCAGCCAACAAACATAGACGACCCACAACCGGAAACCCACACCGGCCGGCGGTGGGCCGGCGAATTTTTCGATGGGACTCGCAAACTGAAATGCGACCGATTGGCCCGCTAACAAACCCGCGATCACAGCAATCAGATGCGCGGTGTACCACTGCAGAATATAGAAGAAGAGCGGGACGCCGCCGGAATGAACGAAGTCGCGCGTGTGATCGAACATCATGATCACCATCACGATGCCGCGCAGAAGATCAATTGAGTCAATGCGCCCGCGAACCGGACCTTTCGGTTTCAGCTGTTCGTCGACTGCCAGAAACGGTATTGCTTCGCTGTAATCTCTTGGATTGGGGCTCGCTGCCATCTCAAATCCTACTTAGTTTGCCACGCCCATGGTTACTGGAACCGCCGGCGCGCTTCGTTGAATGCCACGTTCTAAGAAAGCTTCAACTCAACCTTGAACGAACTTGTAGCTTGAGGCGGGCGGGACGGCCGCGGTACCAGCAATAGGAAGTTATAGCTTAATCTGGCGTGCCGAGATCACCGGGTCGAATGCACGCAATTCTGTTAACGTATCGTCCGCTAATGGAGCATCTACCTCGATCACCGCCATCGCTTCCCCGCCCCGTTTGCGGCGTCCAAGATGGAAGCGGCTGATGTTTACGCCGCGCTCGCCGAGTATCGTACCGACGCGGCCGATGACGCCCGGCACGTCGCGGTTACGCATAATCAGCATGTGACCGCGCGGCGTCGCCTCGATGTGAAAGCCGTCGATTTCCGTGATGCGGCCTTCGCGAGCTTGTTCACCAAAGCCAAAGAGCGTGCCCGCAAGCGACTGCTCGAGGTCGTTGTTTAAAACATGTGTACGGATTGCCGGAACGAAATCAGGGCCGGCTCGCAGATAACTGGTGGTTACGTTGATGCCGCGTTCCTCAGCAATCAAGAACGCGTTGACGGCGTTGACGCGCGCGCTCACGTCGCGCAACAGGCCGGCAAGGAAAGCTCTCGTCACCGGCGCTGCGTTGAGTTCTACGAGTTCGCTGGCAAACTCCAGCTTCACCTGGCGCACGGCGCTATCCACAAGTTGCGCCTGAAACCGGCCGAGCTTTTCGGCAAGTTCAATGTAGGGGCGCAGCACTCCGAGCTCCTTCGTTCCCAGTGAAGGAACATTTACGGCGCCGCGTAATGCGCCGCTCAGCAAGTAGTCGCGCATCTGTTCGGCAACTGTGAATGCTACCCCTTCCTGGGCCTCCGCGGTGGAAGCACCCAGGTGTGGCGTAACGATCACTTCATCGAGTTGCAATAACGGATGATCCGGTGGCGGCGGTTCTTCAACAAAAACATCCAAAGCGGCGCCGGCGACTATTCCAGACTTGATCGCGTCGTAGAGCGCAGCTTCATCCACCAATCCGCCGCGCGCGCAGTTGATAATGCGGACACCTTTCTTCATCCGTGCGAAGGCCTCGCGACCAATTACACCGCGCGTGTCGCTGGTGAGCGGGGTGTGAATAGTAATGAAGTCGGCGTTGTTGAAAAGCTCATCCAGCGGCGCTAACTCGATTTCCAAGTCGCGCGCCTGCTCGGGCGCGATGAAGGGATCGAAGGCGACAATCTTCATGCCAAAAGCGCGGGCGCGCGCGGCCACGGTCCGTCCTATTCGGCCCAGACCTACGACGCCGAGCGTCTTTCCCTGCAACTCGACGCCTACGAAGGTCTTTCGTTCCCAATGGCCCGACTTAAGACTACTGTTAGCCTGAGGTATGCGGCGCGCCAGGGCGATCAAGAGCGCGATAGTGTGCTCGGCGGTCGTGATCGTATTGCCATCTGGCGCGTTCATGACCACAATGCCGCGCTCGGTTGCCGCCGGGACATCGATGTTGTCAACGCCGACTCCGGCGCGGCCTATGACCCGAAGCATAGCCGCCGCGTCCATCAACGCGCTGGTCACTTTGGTTTCACTACGGACCACCAGCCCGACGCAGTCTGCTACTGCTTCACGCAATTCGGCCGGGCTGAGCCGGACCCGCTTATCGACAAGAAGCTGCGCATCGCGCAGCGGCTGAAGGCCGGTGTCGCTAACCTCATCAGCAACGAATATTTTGCCTTGGTTCATTTAGTGCGCGGATTATAGCGGTTTCTATTTCCGGGTGTCTCTCCGGCAAGGTAGTGCTAAACTCCCCGCAGCCTTAATAGTTAAGTTCCAAGCCCGGATTCTGATACTTAACTTTTCTCTTTGAGGGAGCCCCGACGCAATGATTAGGACAGTTTGTCTCAATAACACGACCAAAGAATTTACCGAAAACTGTCTTTCGGCTGACATCAGCGAATTGCGCGTGGTGGAAGGAAATGTCGTCTGGGCCGATGTCAGTGACCCTACCAGCAGCGACTTCGAGGAGCTGGCTGAAGAGTTTGGTTTTCATCCTCTGTCAATTGAAGACTGCCGTAGTGAGCATCAGCGTCCGAAAATAGAAGAATTCCCTGGATACTATTTTATCGTGCTTTACGAAACCCAATTGGCGGGAGCCGATGATCGTCTTGAACTGCGCGAGCTAAATATTTTCCTGGGCAAAAACTACCTCGTCACTGTACACAGCCGACCGATTCGCGCCATTGATACGGCAGCGAGACTCTGGCATGAATGGATGGATCGCTCGGAACAGGGCGCCGGACTGCTTGCTTACCTCTTGATAGACGCGATCGTCGACGATTATCTGCCGCTGCTCGATGTTATCAGCGAACGCATGGATGAACTGGAAGACTCAATCTTTGGTGAATGGCGAGCCGAAGTTATTGAGGATATCTTTAATATCAAAAAGAAATTACTTTTCCTGCGGCGGTCAATCACGCCGCTTCGCGACGTTTTCAACACGATGCTCCGGCGGGAGCAACCCATCTTTCCACGTGAAACCCATGTCTATTTCCAGGACGTGTTTGATCATCTCATACGCGTGGCCGACACCATCGATTCCCTTCGAGACATGCTCAGTTCCACAATGGATGCGTATCTTTCCGTTTCAGGAAATCGCATGAATAAGATCATGAAGCGTCTCACTTCGATTTCCACGATCCTGATGTCGGTGACGTTGATTGCCGGACTCTATGGCATGAACTTTACTTACATGCCGGAGCTTAGATGGCGCTACGGCTACGTGTTCGCGCTCCTTTCTATGGTGTTGGTCGGTTTGGCTCTGTACACCTATTTAAAGAAAGTTGAATGGATATGAAAGAGATACATTCACACCGATTTCATCTTGGCAAAAGAAAGAAAGGCGACACTGCTCAACTTGCGGCACAACTAGCCCCGCTCGAAGAGCAAAACAAGCCGGCCGCAGAACGGCAGGCTCGTCACGCCCCGGGTTCTAATGGAGGCGCGAGTCAGGAAATCGGCGCTATCGTTATTGACAACACACCGGCGAGTCTTTCAGCAGATATTACAGACGTACGACGCGGAAACACGTTTATGGGAATGGAACCTGTGGCTTTGGTAATCCTGGTCGTGATGCTTGTTTTCATTGCGTTTGTCGCCTGGCAGATTTCGCTAATGCCGGTGGAATAAAATAGGGCAAAAGCGGAACGGGTAAAGGGTAAGACGTTGACGCATCGTCAGCTTCCCCTTTTACCCCTTACCTTTTTCCCTATTGACCTTTTCGTCACATCGGTCCCGCATCTTTGATCTCGTCGCTCTTATCAAACGCGCCGTCTGGCGACGGTCCAGGGTCAGGCTCCGAGTTGCTTGAACCGTCGCCCTCCTCAGTCTCTTCAATATCACTCAACAGCTCTTTGCTGGTAGCGTCAGAGTCTGCGTCCTGTTCTTTCTTTTTTTCTCGGCCAGTTGATTCCTGCACTCTTCACCCTCCTTAAACAAACCAACTAATAACAACCGCCACCGCTACGAATATCCCAGCATACACTCCAGCCACGACGTCGTCGGCCATTATCCCGAGTCCGGATTCGAGTGACTCAAGCTTACGCGCTGGATATGGCTTAACAATATCGAAAAACCTAAAGAGAACAAAAGCTAAAATTGCGGACCACCAGGCCGTGCCCAACATAAACGGGACCGGGATAAGCGCAATGAACTGGCCGGCGACTTCATCGATGACGACCTTGCTCGGGTCTTTCCTGCCAGACAGTTTCTCTGTCCTCGACGCTGCCCAAATTCCGGCCAGCGTGATCACCACTATCGCGACAGACTCCAGAACTAAGACACCGTAATAAACGTGCAGCAAATTAAAATTGCGTCCTGCGGCGGCCCCAAAGATCAATTTCATTGAAGCACCGCGAACCAGCGCATAGACGCCGATACCGACAAGCGATCCCCAGGTGCCAGGCGCTAAGGGGAGATAACCAACGCCGCAGGTAGCAATGGCGAGCGCGAGATAGTCTTTTGGCGTGCGCAGCACACGGGGCGTGGGCAACGAAGCATCCGCGACGATCGTGGTGGGATTCAATTCGTCGCTGGATTCTTTGATAGCCATTGATACTCAAGCGGCTTTGCCGCCTTCCGTGCGGAAAGGCTCAGCCTTTCCGTAAGGTCTGTTTGAAGATCTTCGCCGAGGCCAAGCCTGGCGAAACTTTTGGAAGACTGCGCCGGAAAGGCAGAGCCTTTCCGCAAGGATGGCGGCAAAGCCGCGCCGACCGAACAGTTGTCAACGATTCTTCCCACCAAGTCGTACTGCTGTGCCTCCGTGATTAAGACATTTACCATTTCGCCAGGAACAGGCATGAAATCTTCAGGTGCATCGTTAATCAGCACGCACCCATCAATATCCGGCGCCTGCGTTTCCATTCTTCCCTGCCACAGAAGGTCGCTCTCGTTTGACTCGCCTTCAAACAATACTCTGACTTGCCGGCCAACCATCGCCTTGTGTTTTCGTTTGGCGATTTTCGCCTGCTCCTTCATCAAACGTGTACGGCGCTGCTTCGCGAGCTTCGGATCGACCTTGTTTGGCAGACCGTAGGCCGGCGTTCCTTCTTCGTCGGAATAAGTAAATACACCCACGCGATCGAACTCGACGTTCTTCACAAACTGTAATAACTCATCAAAATCTTCTTCAGTCTCGCCAGGAAAGCCGGTGATGAAAGTTGTGCGCACGGCAATTTCAGGCACGCGGTCACGCACACGCTTGATCAGTTTTTCCAGGGAGCTACGATTGCCGCCACGTTTCATCAGTCTTAATACGTTCTGAGACGCATGCTGCAATGGCATATCGAGATACTTCACCGCCTTGGGCTCTTCAGCAAGTACATCCAGAAAGCCGTCACTAATATGCGTTGGGTAGGTGTACATCACGCGCACCCATTCAATACCGTCTGTGTGTGACAACTCGCGCAGCAGGTGCGCGAGCGCGTCTGGCTTGCCCAGATCTTCTCCGTAACGCGATGAATCCTGCGCCACGAGTATCAGTTCCTTCACCCCTTCTTCTGCCAGTTGGTGCGCTTCAGCGACGATCGATCCAAAACGGCGGCTGCGAAAATGGCCGCGCATTTGCGGGATGAAGCAGAAGGCGCACGGCCGATCACAACCCTCCGCGATCTTGATGAACGCGTAGTGTGCGGGCGTGGCTAATACCCGCGGGGTCGATTCGTCGTAAAGATATGTTGAACTTTGGTTCCCGAGCGCGATTACCGGAAGTGAACGTGTGTCAATTTTCGGATCGCAAACGGCGAGGATGTCGTTTATCTGGCTGGTGCCGATGAAGGCATCGACTTCGGGCAAAGACGCCTTCAGCTCATCCCGATAACGCTCGACTAAGCATCCGGCAACCACAAGTCGAGTCGCTTTTCCATCGGTTTTCAAACGAGCCGCTTCCAGAATCGTATCGATGGATTCTTTCTTGGCTGCATCGATGAACCCGCAAGTATTGACAACTATGGTATCAGCGTCATTGGCGTCCGCGGTAAGTTCATAACCGTTTGCCTTGAGCTGTCCCATCATCACTTCGCTATCGACCAGGTTTTTGGGACAGCCTAAGCTAATAAATCCAACTTTTTTCATATCGTAATCGTGAATAGAAGAATATAGAAGACAGAATACAGACGATGACGTGCTGAATTCTGTCTACTGTCTTCTGTGTTCTGCCTACTGCCTTCCGCCTACTGCCTTCTGCCTACTGCCCGCTGGTTTCCGCGCTTGCTTCCAGTTCACTTAGGGTCTGCTCAATCTCGCGAAGCTCCGCCGTCGAAAGTTCCTCTCCACCAAATCTTACGCGGTTGTAGGCGCGAGTAATCGATAACGCCGGCTGCAGCTGAAGGCCGCTGGCAAACTCCAAGGGAGTTACGTTCGGATCCCTGGTTATTCCACGGCGCGAAAGCAGAACCATCAACCGTTGATAAAACTCAATGGCTGCAGTCTCTGGTTTGGTTTTACCCTGCAAACTCAACGCCCGGCGCCAGCCGAAGCGTCGCACCCTTGAGAGGGCAAAGAGAATCAGAAGGGCGCCAACTACAGCTAATCCGATTAATACAATCGCACGGCTATGCGAAGCATTTGCCTTCCGAATAAACGAAACCAGCTGTGCCAGAGAACGCCGATATTCGAACAAATGATTCTGTAACGATGTCGCCAGTGAGCGCTGCTCTTGTTTGTCGTAGCCGACCACATATTGAAACCAAATCAACTCCAGTGCTTCGGCATATTTTCCGAGTTGGGCCGCAAGGCCTGCGTTCACGGGGTGGGTTCGTCCGGCCGACGGCGTCGGATCAAACGTAACCCAGGACTGGCTCTCAGGAAAATAAACCTCGACCCAGGAATGTGCATCGCTTTGCCTGACAGTGTACGCGTCGGCCGCATCGTTGTATTCGCCCGGCAGAAATCCATTCACCACTCGCGCGGCGATGCGGCGGGTCCGCAACATCACGGCCATCGCGGTTGAAAAGTATTCGCAGTGTCCGGTCT
>DATLBQ010000190.1:0-9767 GCA_035526805.1 Pyrinomonadaceae bacterium | reverse complement strand
GTCCCACTAGCGAATGACTTTTTCCCGACAGACTCCGGAGCGGGCGACAGAGTGTGCCGCTCCAACTCTGTCGGCCGTTTCACGGGCTTAGAAGATTTTCCCTTATTTTAGCGCTTCACCCTGGGCTTTATGCTGCCGCCCGCTACCGCAGGCTCATTGAAGGCTTTCACTCCGATTGCTCCCATCGAAGCTATTGGTCAAAACCTTGTTGAGAGGAACCAGAAGATGGTTTGTTTCATTGATCACTCACAAATGGCTGCCTACGGCAAAGGTTTGATTCGCGGATTCAGTTCTTTTGCCTTCTGGTAGGCAGCCAGGGCCGCCTGGCTTTGGCCTGTTTGTTGAAGGGCCTGGGCAAGATAATAGAAAGCCTGAGCGTTTGTAGGATCGAGTTGAACGGCCGCCTGAAGTCGTTCTACGGCCGCATCAGATTTGCCGTCTTTCAGGTGGGCCAGACCGGTATTCATCGCGAAAATCCCAGCCTGCTGGTTTGACCTTAGCTTGTTAAGTCGGGCCGCCTCCTGGAATTCAGCGCGAGCGGCTTCAAGGTCCCCTTTCTGTCTGAGGGCGTTTCCCAGTGTGTTATGAGTCTCGGCCGCATTGGGCGCAAACTGAAGCGCTACGCGAAAAGCCGCAATCGCGGCATCCAAGTCGCCTTTCTGCTGCAAGACCGTTCCCAGAGCATAATGAGCTTCGGCATAGTCTTTCTTCAGGGCGACCGCTGCCTGGAATTCCGTCGCAGCCTCGGCTAGCCTTGATTGTTGTAAGAGAATAACTCCCAGAACGTAATGGGCCTCGTGCAATGAAGGCTTAAGCTCGATCGCCTTTCGCAATTCCGCGCTGGCCTCGTCCAACGCATCTTTCTGCTTTAATGCCAGCCCTAGACCGTAGTGTGCTTCGGCATCATTGGGTGAAAGCGTGACCAGATTCCGATACTGGGCCGCGGCGGCCGAGTAGTCTCCCTTTTGTGTTAGCGCCATGCCAAGATTGTGATGGGCCACCAGATTATTTGGATCGAGTTGCAGCACCATCTTAAGTTCGCTGATTGCTGCTTCCGGGTCACGACTCTGGACCAACGCCAGACCGAGATCGTTATGCGCCGGGACAAAGTCGGGTTTGAGCTTGATGACGGCACGGAAAGCTTCGATAGCGGCGTCAAGATCCCCATTCTGCTGTAAGGCAAGTCCCATCGCGTGGCGCGCCTCGATCATATCCGGCGCCAGTTTGATGGCTGTATCAAACTCGTTGATTGCCTCTTCCAGCTTTCCCTTCTTCTGCAACGCTCGTCCGAGATAATAGTGAGCGTTGGTGTGGTTGGGCATGAGCTTCACCGCGATCGCCAGAGCAGCGATAGCGCCGTCTACGTCATTAGAAAACCAGCGGGCGGCGCCAAGATAGTATTGTGCTTCCGCAAAGTCTGGTTTGAGCCGAACCGCTGTTTCAAATTCCGAGATCGAGTCCCTAAGCAGGCCCTTCACGCCAAGGGCGAAGCCAAGGTAAGAATGGCCTTCGGCGACGTTCGGTTTTAGCCGGACGGCATCTCGAAATCGGGTGATGGCCGCCTCGAGATCGCCTTTCTGTTGATAAAGAGCGCCTTGCAATAAGCGTGCTTCTACTTCCTCGGGTTTGAGTGCAATGGCCTTGTTAGACTCCGCGATAGCGCCATCAACATCGCCGGCGTGTTGGAGCACACCGGCAAGTCCCAGATGTGCTTCGTAAAGGCGCGGATTGATTTGGATAGCCTTACGAAACGATTCTCCAGCAGCGTTGACGTCGCCTTTCCGGGAAAGCGCGATGCCAAGCGCGTTATAAGCCGCGGCAAACCTCGGGTTCAGCTTTGTGGCCAACGACAACTCTGCAATTGCCTGGTCCAACTCCTGCCTTTCTAAAAGCTGCATCCCGGTTTGATAATGTTGCTCAGCTCCGCGCGTTGTCTTTCGGCGCTGGGGCGACGCACTGGCAGCTACAAGCAGCAGAAGAATGGACAGCACCAGCCCGGCCTGAATTGCTTGTTTGGGAAAACGGTAATTCATAAATGCCAGACTATTTTTTGAAGGATGTTTTTCGCACAATACCGCCGCCTTCCTTCACAGTGACGAGCTGATTTGCAGCCAGATCGTTAAACGTATCGACCTGACCGCTGGGCCAGCGAACCTCAATGGTCTTGACCATCTTGTTCTTACCCAAGCCGAAATGGATGCGAAGATCATTCTGCGAGTAATAGCTGCCACCGCTGCGCACTTCATCAATCTGGCTGCCATCTGCTGTCACGCATCGAATGCGCGCTCCAATACCAGCGCGATTCGATTTAACGCCAATGGTCTTTATCTTGATCCAGTTGTTCTCATTGGTTGAATCGGCACGAAGGAGTTCCGGCAGAGCGTTCACGGAGTTAATCAGAATGTCCGTATCGCCATCGTTGTCAAAGTCGCCAAAGGCGGCGCCACGAGAAGCGTTCGGCAGCATGACCGCCTCTCCGGCTTCATTGGAAACATCGATAAAATGGCCATCCTGTAGATTGCGATAAAGCACCTTTCGCTGAGCATAGCCCGCTTCGGTCGTCAGTTTTTCCACTTCCGGATAAACGTGGCCATTAACTAAAAAGATGTCAGGCCAACCATCGTTATTTACATCAACGAATCCACAGCCCCAACCCAGCCAGCGCGTGTGTAACCCGATTCCTGCCGGGTAAGTGACGTCATCGAATGCCGCCTTACCTGTATTGCGATACAAAGACGACGTGTCCCCGGAGAAGTTGGTCTTGAAAATGTCGAGCCAACCATCGCGGTCATAATCGCCCGCCGTCACCCCCATTCCTGCCTGCGGCTTGCCGTCGATGCTGAAAGCGCAGCCCGCCTCAACTCCAATGTCAGTAAAGGTGCCGTTCTTATTGTTATGATACAGCGCTGCGGGCGCGGAATCGTTTGCTACGTAAATTTCCGGCCAGTCATCATTATCAAAATCTGCGACCACTACCCCAAGACCATAAGTGCCATTGGTTTTTGTAATGCCCGCCTTTTCTGAAACGTCCGCAAATGTCCCGTTTCCGTTATTGTGATAGAGGGTATTGACACCGCCCTTAAGTCCCGGAGGGCCACACGCAACCATGACACCCTTGTAAAGACATGGACCAGTTTCAGGCAGCGGCGCCGTCTTCAAGTCGAGGTCGATGTAGCTGGCAACAAAGAGATCCAGCGATCCGTCCCGGTCGTAGTCAACGAAAGCACAACCCGAACCCCAACGTGTGCTGTTGTTAGCGACTCCGGCTTTTTCAGCTAGCTCTGTGAAAACACCTTTGCCGTTATTACGATAGAGCGCGTTCTTGCCATAACTGCTGATGAACAGATCGTCGTATCCGTTGTTGTCATAATCGCCGACGCATACGCTTTGTCCCCACCCCGTGCGAACAAGGCCGGCTTTCTCAGTTATATCTGTAAAGGTTCCATTGCCGTTATTCCGGTAGAGGCGATTCGTCGCATTTAGACTCGGAGCCAATCCATCCAGGCGAGTTCCGTTTACCAGAAAAATATCGAGCCAGCCATCGTTGTCATAATCCATGAACGCAGCACCGGATCCCGTGGTCTCCAGGAGATATTTGTTTTTATGTTCGTCACCATAAATGGTCGTAGCTGTGAGGCCAGCCTGGCGGGCTACGTTAATAAACTTCACCCCGAGCGGGTCGTTCGTTCTGGCCGGCGTCGGCCCCTGGCCGTAAGACTCCACAGTGCAGAACAACAAACAACTGAGCACCAACCAGATCTGACTCTCGCGCCGGAACCGAAGGCGATAGGTTGAGTTAATCGGGGCACGCTGACTCATTGACATAATGGGATCGAGTGGACGACAGCTTAATAGCTCAAACCTTATAAGCGGAGCGATGGTGCGTCAAGCGTCTAGTCTTACTGAAAAGGAACAAGTTTGAACGGTGCACATATTGACAACAGGCGGACCCATGAGGTCAGTACCACCTCGCGGTAGCGGGTGGGTCTTCGGATTTTCGATTTCCGATTGCCAATTGCCAATTGGCTCTATCGCCGAAGACCAAATCGGAAATCGGCAATTGACAATCGGCAATCAAGAGAGACCCACCCGCTACCGCGAGGTGGTACTGACCTGATGGGTCCGCGCCTATCGTAATCGGCAGTTGGCCTCAAACTGCATCAGCACCGAAGGTATTATCCGACTTGAAATGCAGGACGCTTCTGGCGGATGATGCCTCCCTACCCAAGGAGGCGCTGATGAAGGACCGCCGGATCCGATACGGACTTTTCTGCTCGATTCTCGTTTTCGCCAACTTTGCGGTGAGCGCACAAACCTCTTCGAACCAAAACCTGTTAACAAAGTTTGAGCTTAAGAAGAGCGGACTGGAACTGGAACGGCGAACACAAGCGGGCAGCTTTTTTGACGTCATAGGCCATAAGGCAGCCGTGCTTGGCTACGAAAACCGTTCCCTGGAAGCTTGGGTCTATCCGCTGAAGATCCTCGACGATTTCGAGCTTTCGTTCACGATAGAAGGCTACCCACTCGAGTTCCGCGGCGCCGACATTGCGGTCCAGATCAACGCGCGTCCCGAAGCCACAACATTTACTTACTCACACGCCGCGTTCACCGTGCGGCAGATCATTTACGCCCCGGTTGATGAGCCTGGAATCATCATGCTGCTCGACGTGAAGACTGTTTTGCCAATGAACGTGACCGCCTCCTTTCGACCGCGATTAAAACTCGCATGGCCTGCGGGCTTGATGACTGGAAATCTGGAGTGGGATGAGAAACAGCATGCCTATTACATCACCGAAGAGTCGAAACGGTTCGTGGGCATGATTGGCTCGCCGGCAGCTCGAGAAATCTCCGTTATGCCTTACCAGGAGGAACCCCGCGATGTGCCCGTTCGATTGGCCATAGAACCCGCTGCCGAAGCACTCAAGTCACACTTCATTCCGATTGTTATTACGGGAAGCGTCGAAGGGCGCGACAAAGCAACGGAGAACTACAGTCGCCTACTAACTTCTGCCGAATCTCTTTATGCAAACAATGTCTCTTATTATCAGCGGTTACAAAACGAGACAACCAGTATCACCACGCCCGATGAACGTTTGAACGCGGCCTTCGCCTGGGCGAAAGTCGGTACCGATAAAGGAATCGCAACCAATCCTTTTTTGGGAACGGGCCTGGTTGCCGGGTTTCGCACCTCGGGGGATAGCGAACGACCGGGTTTTGCCTGGTTCTTTGGACGCGACGCGCTCTGGACCTCCTTTGCCATCAACTCGTATGGCGACTTTGGAACTACCAGAACAGCTTTGCAATTCCTGAAGAAGTTTCAGAGGGCGGATGGCAAGATTCCGCACGAGATCTCGCAGAGCGCCTCACTGATTCCCTGGTTCACCGACTACGAATTTCCCTGGAATAGCGCCGACGGCACACCACTTTATGTGATTGCCCACGGCGATTACTGGCGGGCCAGCGGGGACAAGGATTTTCTCCGGACAAACTGGGATTCGATCGTCAAAGCTTATCGCTTCTCTGCTGCCTCTGATACGGACGGTAATCAACTGATCGAGAACTCGACGAAAACGAAGTTCGGTCACGGCTGGGTTGAGGGTGGTGGACTTTACCCGCCTCACGAAGAAATCTACATGCAAGGTATTTGGATTGAGGCATCGCGCAACCTGGCTGAGATGGCGGATGCTCTCGGCGATGGTGCCCTGGCCGGGACAGCGCGTGCGAATGCTGAGAAGACACGGCTGTCGATGGAGAAAATCTACTGGCTAGCTGACGGCTCCTATTACGCCTTCGCGACCAAACATCCTCCGGCCGACCCGCCCAAAGCCGATCCTGGACCAAACCGCATCCGGCGTCAGGCCCGTATGGAAGAACTCAGCAAAGCCAACATCATCGATGAGGATACTGTCCTGCCGGCCGTTCCTCTCTGGTGGCGCACAATTTCGGATGATCGCGCGCAATTGGAGATAGATCACCTGGGCAGCGGACGGATGGCGACGGACTGGGGCTTGAGAATCATCTCAACTGAGAGCAAACTTTACGATCCGCTCTCTTATCACTATGGTTCTGTCTGGCCGCTCTTCACCGGCTGGACCAGCACGGGGGCTTACCGTTATGGACGCCCACATGTCGCCTACCAGGCATTAATGGCAAACGCATTGCTCACTTACACCAACGCGCTCGGTTATGTGACAGAGTTATTGTCCGGCGATTTCAATGCACCCTTTGGTCGTTCGTCCCATCATCAGGTTTGGTCCGAGGCAATGGTCATAACGCCAACGATTCGTGGATTGTTGGGCCTTGAAGCCGGCGCCGGGGGCAAAGAGCTTCGCTTTGAGCCGCAGTTACCAGCTAATTGGGACCGGGTCGAAGTACAGAATGTCGCTGTGGGGAATGCGCGATACGATCTCAATCTTTTGCGAGGCGTCGGTCGCCTGACGGTTACGATAAAGCGCGCTGGTTCGAACGCAGTGAGCGCTGCTGACAAAATACGATTTACGCTTGCGCCTGCATTTCCGCTTGACGCACATGTGCGTGCTGTCACTGTCCAGGGACGTCGAGTGAAGTTTGAATCATCTCAAACCGGAGATACGCGAAGGACGCCGGTCACCATTGAGGTGGGCCAGCAGAGTGTGGAAGTAGTATTCCGCTACGATGAAGGCACGGACGTTTATACGAAGCAGGAGATTCCGCCACCGGGAGCCATGAATCAGGGCCTGCGCATTCTGCGCTCAAGAGCGGACGTTGCCGGTTTGCATCTTGTTCTCGAAGGCCTGGGCGGCCGTTCTTACACTTTGCAGGTCCGGGGCCCACATCAGCTCGTCGAGACGGCGGGCGTCCGGTTAACATCCCGTGGCACCAATCAGGAGATGGCTGTGCATTTTGAAGGCGCGGCTGATACCTACGTTCGTCGAGAACTTACCATACCGTTTCGGAAGAGGATGAAGTAATCAGTAGTGTTTGAAGACCAACTGCTTATTGTGATAGTTGCGGACCGGTGAGGTCAGCGCGTTGTCAATTATGTTCACGGTTCAATTTGCATCAGGTCACAGAAGTTGAAAGTCGTTCCACTGATTAACAGCCATGAGGTAGTCTCAAATGAAACATTTACATTTGTTAATTCTGATGTTTGTCGTTGCGTTCATTTTGGGGGCTTGTCAAATGGACAATAAGACAAACAACAACACCCCAAGCCTCAATTCTAAAAGTGACACCACTGCCAACGGTTACACCAGGAGATGGTGGAAAGAAGCTGTCGTCTATCAAATTTATCCCCGCTCGTTCAAGGATTCCAACGGCGACGGCATCGGTGACCTAAAGGGTATTACTTCGCAACTCGATTACATCAAGGGCTTAGGTGTAGACGTTATTTGGCTGAGTCCGATGTACGACTCACCGAATGCAGATAATGGTTACGATATCCGTGACTACCGAAAAATAATGACGGAGTTCGGCACCATGGCGGATTTCGATGAGCTGCTGAAGGGCGTCAAACAGCGCAACATGAAGATGATTCTCGACCTTGTGGTTAACCACTCGAGCGACGAACATGCGTGGTTCGTTGAGAGTCGTAAATCAAAAGACAATCCCTACCGCGACTACTATGTTTGGCGTCCCGGCAAAAATGGCAAAGAGCCGAATGATTGGACCTCCTATTTTTCCGGTCCGGCCTGGAAGAAAGATCCAGCTACAGGCGAATACTACCTGCACCTGTTCGCCGAAAAGCAGCCTGATCTAAATTGGGAAAATCCGAAAGTGCGTCGCGAAGTCTACGACATTATGAAATTCTGGCTCGATAAAGGAGCAGACGGGTTTCGCATGGACGTTATTCCCTTCATCTCAAAAGACCAGAGCTTCCCGGACTTTCCTAAAGACTACGACGGCAATTTCGGTAGAGTCTATGCTTCGGGACCGAAACTCCACGACTACATCCAGGAAATGCATCGGGAAGTATTGTCAAAATATGACGTAATGACTGTCGGTGAAGCTGCGGGCTGGACCCTCGAAAAGACGCCTTTGCTTGTGGACGAACGACGCAATGAATTGAATATGATTTTTCAGTTCGACGTCGTCGGCATCGACCGTCAGCGTTGGCGAAAGAAACCATGGACGTGGACCGACTTTAAAGCGATCTACAGTCGTTACGACAAGGCTCTGGATGTGCATAGTTGGAATACGGTCTTTTTGTCGAACCACGACAACCCGCGGGTTGTTTCTCACTTCGGTGACGACTCGCCACAGTATCGTGTAGCTTCGGCCAAAGCCCTGGCGACGATATTGCTGACGCAGAAAGGTACACCATTCATCTATCAGGGCGATGAACTTGGTATGACCAACTATCCTTTCACGAAGATTGAAGAGTTTGATGATATTGAGGTGAAGAACGCCTGGAAGGCTGAGGTTTTGACCGGACAAGTCAGCGCGGCCGAATATATCGATCACCTGCGGAAGACTGGCCGCGACCATTCCCGCACGCCTATGCAGTGGGACGACTCTGCCAATGGAGGTTTTACTACCGGACCGAAAGCATGGCTTGCGGTGAATCCAAATTACAAAGAGATCAATGCCAAACAAGCCGTGGCGGACCAGAACTCGGTTTATTATTATTTCAAGAACCTGCTTGAGTTGCGGAAGAAGACTCCCGCTTTGATTTATGGCGATTACAAAGACCTCGACCCGCAACATCCCTCAGTCTTTATTTATACGCGCTCACTAGGAGCGGATAAGTATTTAGTCGTTCTAAATCTTTCAAAAGACGGTGTGGCATATAGGCTTCCTGAGGGGTTGAAAACAGGCCGGTTGGCTCTTTCAAGCTCAGACGCCAAAGAAGAAAATGTTCCGGCTGTAAATTTGAAAGGTTGGGAAGCGAGAGTTTATCGGTTATAGATTCTACAGAGGATCTCAAATGAAACGAACCCTTCAGGTTTCTGCGATCACTAAGCTCACCCGAGAGAGCGGCTAAAGACCTCTGCTTGCGAATCTTTGGCTCCAGTTACCATAGACTGATAATGTTTCAACTAACGTTCGAGAGCGCAGGAATTGTCTTATCCGGCTCGCCCGAAATACCATTCAGCAAAGCCCCCTCTAAACTACCAAATTGCATATGTCTCACAATGTATTGCTAGCTCGGAGTCCTGGGATTCAATTCTTATGACTTTTGCAAAAGCGTTAATTGCAATTGCCTTTCCGTTGAGGTCACGATTCTTTAAGCTTGAAGATTTAATTGAAGGCGAATCCTCCGGAATAGGATCCAAAACAAAAACAATTCTGACATTGTTCTTATCAAAATAGCTGTGTGTGAGAACTATGATATTGGTTGTATGCTCAATATTGAAGGTTCCCTTGATTACAATTTGGGCTTCTAACCCCCTAAGCTTCTCTTGTTGTTCGATAACGGTCTTCTTGATTATCTCGGTATAGATAGAATCGTATCGTTTTTTATCATATGATATGCCGTACGACTGGCTAATTGTATTGAAATCATCAAGCTTCCTGAGTTCATCTGATGACAATTCGAGCGTCTCAAATTCTTGCATAGACTTCTTGTCACTGAAGAAATTTAATAGTGCAATTGCCATGAGATGAGGGGTAACTTCCTTAGCCTTGTACTGTTCCGTTTTCTTTTCTCCTTCTGATTCAGCGCGCTCTGATTTGATTATATCTTTCGCTCCCCCTTCTATTTTTCTGTTTGCTTCTGTGCTTTTTTCGACTGCACTTTCTTTGAGTTCAAGTTCCGGCGAGATTTGACTATACAGATGATCAACTCT
>DATLBQ010000189.1:0-10138 GCA_035526805.1 Pyrinomonadaceae bacterium | reverse complement strand
GCCGATGGTCAATTGCCGATTTCCGATTGGTCTTCGGCGATAGAGCCTATTGGCAATTGGCAATCGTAAAAATCCGAAGACCCACCCGCCACCGCGAGGTGGTACTGACTTCATCCACCACGTGATGGGCTCTGCCTCATCAGATTTCAAACTGCACCAGTACACATAACTCTAACAGTCTTCACCACTCTCCGGCATATCTGATAAGATTTGCCTATCCAAAACAATACAACGGAGGAAAAAGTCATGACTCGTTTCCGCCTTACGATAGTGGTGTTTGCCATCCTCGTAGGCATCTCATTCGCATTTGCCCAAACCAAAAAGCCAATTACTAAGACAGCGATGGAAGGCCACGCAGTCCACATCGCGACAACACCCGATGAACTCAAGTGGGGACCAGCACCGCCAGGTCTACCGCCGGGCGCCGAAATGGCAGTGGTCAGCGGCGACCCATCAAAGGCAGGCGGTCCGTTCACCATTCGAACCAAGTTCCCCGACGGCTACAAGGTGCCTCCGCATTGGCATCCTACTGATGAAAACGTAACCGTGATCCAGGGAACAATTAACCTCGGCATGGGGGACAAGTTTGACGAGTCGGCAGCCAAGCAGTTACCGGCCGGTTCCTACTCGCTAATGCCAAAGAACATGAGACACTTCGCCTTTGCCAGCGGCGAAACGATCTTGCAGCTTCATGGCATCGGTCCTTTCGAAATCACGTACGTGAATCCGGCAGACGACCCGAGGCACAAAGACTAGACGCGATCCGGGGGTGGCGTCCCGATACATCGAGACCTACCCCCGGCTACTGTTTGTCACCGCTATGTGGTGTTTCGTGCGTGCGGCGTGAAGCTGATCGAATACCAGGTCGCTACGGCTCCCTGTTCTGAATTCGTCGACCCACGTTGCACCGCCAGCGCTTACCCCGGCTACTGTCTGTCACCGCTACGCGGTCTTTCGTGCGTGCGGCGTGAAGCGGATCGAATACCAGGTCGCTACGGCTCCCTGTTCTGAATTCGTCGACCCACGTTGCACAGCCAGCGCTTACCCCGGCTACTATCTGTCACCGCTACGAGTTGAAGAACCCACCCGCTACCACCCAGGCGGTGACAAGAAGTGGGAACTACCAAATGTCTAGACAGGCTTTATTCCATTGATTTATGATGAAAATGCCAGCTGAAGCAATCAGCCCGCGCAATCAGTAATCAGCAGCCAATAACCCCCTTACCTCACTCGTCGCAAAGGTCCCGTTCAAAGTTCCTGATTCAAGTTTCAGGTTCCAATTCACGATTCCCAATCCCGCCAGTCTTCAAAGGAGTCTGTATGTTCACACATCTCTCTCAGTCACTCGCTCATGCTCGCTGGTCGCAAACCATCTTAGGCGTTCTGCTTCTGATTTGTGTTGGCAGCTCCGGATGCGGACTTGGGGGGCTGACAGCGTTGTCGCGTACGAAAGCTAAGAAGGTCGCTGCGGTAACCAGCGAGTCCACTAACCAGCTCAGCGCACCGGACGTCAATATCGTTGCAGACCTGCACGCAGATGCTGCGACAGACTTGCACGCGTACGAGAAGTACGGGGCTCAAATCAGAGCATACCTGGACCAGGAGAAGTTTGACGAAATTGACCGCATTGCCGATGCGGTGCGTTCTGATAAAAGCAGGTTCGCCGGCGGCGCGTGGAAGCTGCACAAACTCTATAAGGGTTTGAGTGAGCCGGCGAATAGTCGCACAGCCGCCGACGATGTTTGGGAGCTGCAAATAAGCCACCTGAAAAAATGGACTTTGACGAAGCCTGAATCGATCACTGCGCGCGTAGCGCTGGCTGATGCTTATGTAAGCTACGCCTGGCATGCACGCGGCAACGGATTCGCGAGCAAGGTCAGAGAAGAAAGTTGGAAGCCATTCGCGGACCGGCTGGCCATGGCGGAACGTGTTCTAAACGATGCCAGAAAACTGAAGGCAAAGTGCCCGCATTGGCATTTGGTCATGCAGATCGTAGCCAAAGGTCAGGGCTGGGACCTGCAGCGCTACAACAGGATATTTGAAGAGGGCGCCGCGCTTGAACCTGGCTATCATTACTTGTATGGCGAGAAGGCGCAGTATCTGTTGCCGCGCTGGCATGGAGAAGAGGGTGACTGGGAACGCTTTGCCGAAGAAACATCCCGGCGGCTGGGCGGCAAGCTCGGTTCGATAATGTATTACGTGATTGCTACCGACCTCGCCTGCTATTACAAAGATCGAGAGTTTTTCACTGACACAAAAATCTCATGGCCGAAAGTTAAGCAGGGTTTCGCGGATCTTGATCAAACCTACGGCATGTCTTTGGGCCACCTGAATGAATTTTGCCGAATTGCCGGGCAGTCAGGCGAGAAAGCCTATACCCGGGCACTGCTGCAGCGGATAGGCGATAACTGGGACCCCGAAGCGTGGGACAACAAAGAATATTTCGAACACTATAAGGCGTGGGCTGCGAGTGGGGATTAGTGAGGCTGCGGATACTGTCTACAACCGCTACGCGGTGAAGAACCCCCTCGCTACCGCGATATGGTCTGACCTCACCGCAAACTACACCACTGCCACCAGTCTGCGTAGTGTCTAATTTTGATTTTGTGTCTTTTTCTCACAGATTAAAAACGAACCACGAAGTCACACTAAAACGTTCGAAAATAGGCAGTTAATATTCGTGTGTGTTCGTGGTAATGGCTTTTGGTCCGCGGTTTCTCAAATTAAGACACCACCCCAGTCTGTGATGTCTTGCTTCCGGTTACGAACTGTAATAGCATCCGCCGTCACCGAGTCTTGAAGAGTCGAACGCCTTCAGTCGAGACCATTCACGTCGTTAACGCTCGACAATTTTCAGCGTCTCGTTAAGTCGGGATGAGGTGGGCGAGTTTGGTTAAGCCCTCCCTGACGGTCGGGCTACTGCCCCGAACTCCGGATGGGGTGACGCGAGTTTGGTTGAAGCCCTCCCTGACGGTCGGGCTACTGCCCCGAAGTTCGGATGGGTTGGCGCGAGTTTGGTTGAAGCCCTTCCTGACGGTCGGGCTACTGCCCCGAAGTCCGAATGGGGTGATGGCGTTCTGGTCCAGATCGGCTTTGAACAAAAAAGGCCGTCTCGTATCAGAACCGGGAGCGTAGCGACCGGCCACAGAGGCAACGATAGGGAGGCGAGGCATAGCCACGCAACAGACATCAAATAATTTTCTCAAGTTCGAAAGTTGAACTTTTGGCCGGTCGCTACCGCTTCCGGTTCTGATACGGCCACTCCAACTCGTACATTTACTCTTTGTGCAAAGCCGTGCGGATCTTTAGTCGTGCTGCACCCAGTCTTTTGTTCGATCGCTCTTTCCCAAAAAACCTTTTTCAGAGAGGAACCGAAAAATGAGAAGAATCACCGCTCCAGTGATGCAAGCACTCTGTGTTACTGCTCTCCTGCTCGGCGCTGCCCAGTCAAACCCGAGCCTGGCCCAAACCCCAACTCCCACGCCGACGGCAATGCCGCCTTCTCAGTGGCTGGTCATTACTCAAGTCATTGTGAAGCCGGAGATGATGGGCGAGTTTCAAAACTACATGAAAAATACTACCAACCCCGCATTGAAGAAAGGCGGACTCAAATGGCGCGAGGTCTGGCAGAGCACGAACTATGCCGGCGACGCCTTTGAGTTTGTGCTCGTGGCGCCGTTCGACAAGTTCGCGGAATTTGATGGCCCGAGTCCGCTCGAGAAGGCCCTCGGCAGCCAGGGCTTCGCCGATTGGACGGCCAAGGCGGGCAGCTTCGTCAAAAGCGTCCACCGCTACATTATTCGTACCCGGCCGGACCTGAGTGTGATGAGTAAGTCATATGCGCCAAAGCTTGCTGTCGTCTCATCTGTACGCGTGGCCAACGGGAGGAGCCAGGAGTTTGAGAACTATATAAAGAATGATTTGGCGCCGGTGTTCGCCAAGGCCGGAGCTACTTACCTGGTGTCGCAGACCATCTTTGGCGGCGACGCGAATGAATACGTGACGCTCACAATGCGCGACAGCTTTGCGGACATCGACAAGGGACCAATTCCCACACAGGTGCTGGGAGCAGAAGGAGCACAAAAGCTGTTTGCAAAGTTACCCGCGGGTGCAGTCACTCACATCGACCGAACAATTATGCGGCTGGTGCCGGAGTTGAGCATTATGCCGGCGGAAATGCCCAAGTAGGCCGCAAAGATGACCGCCGACCAATGACCGCCGACCGCGGAGATTTTGGTCTTTCGCACCTTGCGGCAAGAGTTATTCGGCTGTGCCGCCGGATGTGCGGCGGTGGCTACGCCCCGCCGATAGCAGCTAGATTGTTCCGGGGCTATGCCCCTGGTCCGGGCTTGGCCCTTTGTATTTGTTGAGCCCAAGGCGTACCAGGGGCATAGCCCGAAATGAAAGGGCAGCGGTACGGCGGGGCATAGCCACCACCGCACATCCGGCGGCACAGCCGAAGCCACGCCCACGAGTGACTTTTAGGGCAAAGCTAAGTCTCAACTCACGAGAATCTTCAACTTGCCGCAGCCCACCGCCGCCGCGCACACAAATAGACGACCATTCAAGTCTTGTGCATGAAGTCAGCGCTGATCGCGGCGGGCTGCATTGTTAGACAGCGCCCTACATTACCTTCATCTCTTAGTGTGACCACACTGACGCCTTCTGTGCCCACACACTCTGCGGATATTTCTCTGCGAGTTCTTCGGCCACCCCGCCCAGCACCGTGTGATCATTCGCCATCTTGTATCGGCTTACTCCGCTCCAATACACGGCTTCCGGTGCGGCTGCTGTCTTCGCGTATCGCTCGATGACCTGAGCATACTTCTGCTCGGCATCAGCCCACTGCTTATTCATGAAGGATATTCTCGCTAACCCCATCTCCAACTGAGAGCGAAATTCGTTCTTGGGCAAGTAACCCTCAATGCGCCACCTCTCCTCTCCACTTGAGTCCATGATCAGCACCGTCGGCGTCCAGACAGCGTCAAAGCGATGGAAGTAGACAGGGTGTTCCTTTATGTGGGCTTCGACAGGTAGGAAAGTCTCATTGATGAAATTCGAGACTTCAGCATCGGCATAGGATTCGGCCTCCAGCCGAACGCACGCGCCTCAAGCCGGAGCCGCGCTGAAGTCGAGCAGCAACGGCTTCTTGTCAGCCTTTGCTTGAGTGAGTGCCGCATCAACGTCTTTGTTCCATTGAACAGCCATTTTCAGAGCCTCCTTGAGATTGAATTAAACATGCTGACTGCGCTTCTTATTAACCCCCACGGCCGGACGGCTCTTACATCGGCATAACCTAGCTGTCAGCGACGGCGCGCGATCAGCGGTGTCGTTGAAGCAAAAAGACTACTTGAAAAGCACGCTAATCCCGCCGTCAGCGCCAAGGCTTTGTCATGCCTCCGCCTAGCGCGTTTCGGTTATCCACAATTCAATTTGAGAGCAGTCGCGACGATGTCTACCCGCGCTCGTCACAATGCGTCTACTGTCGATATGATAATTCTTCATCAACGCTGCTCGTGCGCGCATCGCGACCCTTCTCGTCGCGGCCAGGCTGGTTCGTAGCCTGGGAAATGCGACAATCTTAGCAACTGTATTTGGATTCGCCACTAAAGCACGTCCATAGAAGCGGAGGCTATCATCCGTTTCCTCCAGATAAACCGTCATCTCCGATGGACAATCCGGATACATAACATCGAACTTAATCGGTAGCTTAGGAACCAGGTTAAATTCGGAATCAGCCGCGGGAGGATTAGCGCCCTTTGGAACCAACCAGAGTTCAGTAGATAGCGCGCCTTTGGTACCGCCCTCGACCAGGATAATCCGGTTTGGTTCTATTCCCCGCATGTTTACCAAATAGTTTTGATAGCCATAAATCCGGCGAAGGAAAAGCCCCGGCGGCATTCCCGGTTTACTATAAGCGACAAGGTATCCCAATAATTGCGGACTCTTTCTCAGAGCCTCGGCCAGGAGATCGAGGTAGGCCTGCTCGTTATCGGCATATGTGTCGGGAATAGTCTCCAGTTTTTGCGATTGAGAAGTGTGTGGTGATTGCCCGGCGGCGAACGCGGAGAGAATTAGTAGAACAAGAACTGTTGGTTTCAGTGAAAAAGGAAAGCGCATCACTCCCTAATTAACCCGCGACGAGCGAGCAGCATACAACATAATACGACAGACAACGTTGAAAGAGATGCTGTCGAGGCGTCGGGTTGATGCGGTTTGATGTCCGATAAGCTTTAGCTTGCGTGGCTCCGCGACAAACTGAAGTTTGTCGGACACTCTAGCTCGTCGGCACGGCGGAAATGTGGCCGCCGACCATCTGCCATTGGTTGTCGCGTTTGGTAAAGATGATGGTGAGTCTCAACTCACGTTTTTCTCCTGACTTCTGTACGCCGTGGGCAGTGAGCACAGCGGTGTCGCCGAAGAATCTTACCTTCATGTCCGACGTGCTAATGGAGAGACTACCGGCTTCAGCGCCCGCTTGTGGAACAATGTCTTTCTTAAGAACCGTGTTACCCCTCGCCGCAGTGCCCTCGAAATCGTCGGCAATTATTCGCTGAAGCGTCGCTCGATCATGCCGCTCTTCGGCGTCAAGCCATTCGCGCGTCACTTTCAGCACGGCTTCTTCTGCGTTGACGTTCTGACCGGCAGAGGCATTGGCGCGCGTTTCCAAACACCTGGCTCCGGTTGAGGTAAGCGTGGATGGACCGATGAGCAGCACAATGATCAAGACTAAGATTGGCATGGGTGGCTCCTTTTGCTTGGTTTAGTTTTGAACTAGACACCGGTGGAGGAGAAAAGTTCCAGGAGGACGGCCGACCGATGACCGGCGACCGGCGACCGGCGACGCGTGGAGAGATGAGCGGTCCGCGTCGACCGGGCAGAAGCCCGACCTTAAGCAGGGCCCGGACGACGCACGATTGAAACCCTCCCTGACGGTCGGGCTACTACCTCGACGCGCGAAGCCCCCTGTTCACTGCCCACTGTTCATTGGCTGGGAAATCCCATGCGCCGCGTGGGTCGGGCAGTAGCCCGTTTAAATCGCTGGGATCGTTTGGAAGAAGCCGGAGGGCCCAGCAGAGATAAAAGCCGCCAGCGGCTGCCCTGGTAGTTGAAACGATGTTTACACAAAGTCAAAACCGTGAGCCGTAGCGACCGGGTCGGTCCGAATTTGCAATCGTTCCTGAAACCACACCCCGAAGGACCCTTAGGGTAAAGCTTTTACTCCTGGCTACCGTCTCTGTCACCCCTTCAGCGTGCAGACACTGCCCACTGCCCACTGACGATTCATCGGCATACTTTGCTTTTACTTCGCGCATAAGGCCTTGAGCTTCGGCCAGTCGAGCATAACGGCGGCAGTACCAGAGCTCAACTTCGCGAATGTCTTCCTCGCTTAACTCATAAAGCTGGTAGACAAGACGATCAATTTCCTTCTGTTCATGCAGATGATATGGATAGCGGAGATCGAGTTTTTGCTTTTCGATAATTCTTTCGACCAGGCGTGAGAGTGCTTGTTCCACATGCGAGGCAATTGGTGGAATTGGCACTTCGCGCAAGTCGTCGACCTGTGTACTGACTGTATGGTTACACATGGTCTTTATTAAACATCGCACCAGCGTGGAACCCAGCAATGCAAGAACTACCCGATTGTCCAAATGTTTTGGGATTAGGCGGGAGCCTTTTACATCAAACACTCCCACGCCGCTCAACCGAAACGTAGGAGAATAAAATCCCGCATCTGACCACGTCAGTCCCTGGCGAAAATAGTAGTCGCTATTCTGGAATCGCGCGGCAACGCGACCCGCTTGCTGTTCACTCGTATTTGTTTTTAGTCGCGTTACGGCACTCTTGGACCAGTCAATGAAGTATTGGGTGGGCACATAATAGTTTGGCAGCCAGCCGCCTTCAGCATCTCCCTCGCCACCTTTATCGTAGGGAACGTAGTGTCTTCCGCCATACTTTGTGGGTTCAACACCAACGAGTTTTTCTGAACTGCTTAAGCACGCAATCTCCTGGTCGGGAAGTAACTTATCTTCGTCCAGCAATTGGTAGTTGCCACGGGCCCCTGGACGCTTTCGCAAATAATATTGGTTGTCCCCCGTAGCCAGACCCTGTTTCACGTCAGCGATATTGCCCAGTTTGGTCGAACGTGGGTCACTCATTAATTTATACAAGCGTGGTGACGAAACAAAGAAAGAATAGTTGTCATACGTGCTGATCACGTTTTGAGGAAAGGTGTAACGTGAGTACTCCGTCGTTTGGACATCCATGCCGTGCTCGGCGACTGCCAACAAGTTCTTCATCAGACTTTCCCAGTCGTCATTCGCGATGCTGCGCAAATCGCCTGCTACAAATCGATGTCCTTCAAGCGCGGGTTGTTTTGTGAGTGTCAGAATGCAGGTGTTCACGGTCGCGTCGAAAATCCAGACTGGCAAGTCAAGCACATGCTTGATCGTGGTTTCCTCAGCCAGCCGTTTGCGCAAAGGCTTGTGACTCCGGATGGTCCGCCAGGTGTCAGAGACGATGTAGCATAACTGGCCGCCAGTAGCGAGAAGTTGCAAGCCGCGGGCGATAAACAGACCATAAGGGTCTTTCGATTGAGCGCCCTCGCTGGTACGGTCAAAATATAAGTCGCGCACCTCGTCTTCAACGCGCGCGCCATAAGGCGGATTGGCAAGTACGATGTCAAAACCAGCCAGTTCCCGGGTTGTTTGCTCGGTGAATGGCCCGTGACCGGAGGCAAAGACTTCGGCGAATTCAATTGCCGAATCGAATCCTTTAACGTTCTCGTTGCCTCGGGCTCGCCTTAGCTTCTCGCGTAAATGTTCAACCTGGCGGTGCAGAGTTATCTTCTCGCCATGATGCGCCTGCGCATATGCTGCCTTCTTCTGCTGGTATTCACGAATGACGGACTCGATAAACTCGAACCGACCCGAGGCTTCGGGGCTCGGCGCAATCAACGAATCGCCGCACACAACCCTGAGATCAAGATTTGGCAGCGGCTCAGGCTCAACTCCTTCAGACTCCACGGCCAGGGACAACCATAAACGAAGCCGCGCAATCTCCACGGCAAACTCATCTTTGTCCACACCGTAGAGATTGTTAGTAATAATCTTCAGTTTACGGTTGTAATCGTCGCGCGCTGTCTCTTGAGAAACCCGGGTGTCGAGCAGGCGCACTAATGCGTGCAGCTCATGCAGCATCCCCAAAAGATACGCACCACTGCCACAGGCGGGATCGACAACGCGAATGTCGGCAAGGCGAGCGAGCAGCTGTCTTGCCTCGGGCACGCTAATCTTCGCGGGCTCGTGTTCGTCAACCAGCTTCTGGTAACGATCTCCCAGGTAGCCTTTGAGCGACTCTTTGCACATGAAGGAGACGACGGGTTTCGGTGTGTAGTAACTGCCGGTCTCATTTCTGCCAGTAACCAGCTCTTCGAAGACTCGACTAAGCATTTCAGGATCAACTGCAACTTCCTGATCGAGCGGCGTGCTTTCAGTTACCGTGAAGTTGAACTGATCGAACAGTTCGCGAAGAATCGCCTCCACGGCGTCATCAGGCACAACGATTCCGGCATCGCGCTCCTCGACTCCCTCCTCAAAGAGTCCGCCGTTGAGATAAGGTACGTGACCAACCTCGCTTCTCGTGGAGCGGTCGACGGCAATGACGTTAACCTCTGATGAATGGCCAAGGGCCGCAAAGAAGAGCTGTTTCAGGCGGGCGCTGTAAAATTTGGTTTTGTCTGTCTTTGTTTGCTGATAGTCTTTCCAAAGGGCATTCAGATAGTCGTGCTGTCCGCTGAATCGCAACCACCTCTTCTTCTGAAGAAAGGCGATGAACATTAAGCGGTTAAAAAGCCTCTGGGTGTACAGCCGCCGGCGTTCGTGTTCTTCTCGAACCTTGTCCTTATCTTTGGACTTTTCATCAAACCCTTCGAGCATTCCCTCGACGCGCTTGAAGATCCGGTCATAAGCACGATAGAAATCGCGTGTAATATTTTGCACATCGAATGCTCGGTCATGTTGAAGCTGAATATCTAATGGCGTGGTACGGAACACGCCAGACTTGATCGCTTGAACATCAAGCATTGCCAGACGTTCGCCCGCAGTGCGCAACCGTTCATCGTCACCGACTGCTATAT
>DATLBQ010000188.1:0-6096 GCA_035526805.1 Pyrinomonadaceae bacterium | reverse complement strand
CGACGTCGACCACCGATCCATTGCCGGGAAGATGCCGAACCATTACCAAAGATTCGAGCACGTGACGCGTGGCAAACTCCTGAGGTGAACACGGCGCGACCAGATGAACCCGCGAGTTCCAATGATGCAGCAATTGGTAATACTGCGTCAGCCTGTCAAGAGCTTTCGTCGTCAGCGTCACGCCGTAAGGTGCAGCCTCGCGTTCCAAAGTGTCTCTAAACTTTTTTGACTGCGTGGTTGGGTTCATTTCTCTGTTCAGGGACGACGTTTACACAAAGTCAGAACCGGGAGCCGTAGCGAGTGGCTCGGGATCTTAGCTGAGTGTCTCGAGAACGACCCGGTCGCTACGGCTCCCGGTTCTGACTTTGTGTAACCTGCACATTCAAATAATCATTTCTGCTTTGTCCATTTGCTCCAACGCATGCGATGCTTGACACTTGCCCCCTATTTCTATCGCGCGTGTGAGTTTATATGACTGAACGGCTGGCTGAACAACTAACGGACGAATTTGTCGCGCAACATGAACAGCTGGGAGCGGCTGTTACCGCTATCATCGCGGAGTACGCCGCCAGTCTCGACAGCAGGAAGGTTACGTCTGATGCCTCTCCAAAGGATCTGCAAGGGATATTTGACGAGCCGCTTCCGGAGCAGGGAATCACTATTGACGAAATCATGGCGCGGTTCCGGAACGACGTGCTTGCACATGCGATGCAGGTCGCCAGCCCGCGTTACTACGGTCAGTTCAACCCTACGCCGTTGCCGATCGGTGTGTGGGCCGACGCGTTGAGTTCGTCGCTTAATCAAAATGCCGGCGCCTGGCGCAACGGTCCCACGTCAGCAATGATCGAGGCTCGCGTAGTTCGTTGGTTGTGCGAGTTGATCGGATATGGGCCACAAGGCTTTGGCGTGCTGGCAAGCGGCGGCACAGAGGCAAACTTAATCGCGCTCAAGTGTGCTCGCGACCAGGCCGCAGGACAGACAGGAGTGCCTGTCCACACGAATGGTCTGCGATCCGCTCCGGGCGACCTGACAGTCTACGCCTCCGAGCAATGCCACTTTTCTATCGAGCGCAGCGTCGACATTCTTGGCCTTGGCCGCAAAAGTTTGCGGAAAATCATCACCGACGAAAACTTCCATGTGCGGGCGGATGCGTTGCAGGAACAACTCGAGCAAGATCGCGCGGCGGGCTTCATACCTTGCTGTGTCGTCGGGGTCGCCGGCGCAACTTCAACCGGAGTAATCGACCCGCTCGAAAAATTAGCCATGATCGCGCGACAGAACGATTGCTGGTATCACGTGGACGCGGCTTATGGCGGCACGCTCGCGTTTTCCGAAAGTCATCGCGAGAAACTGGCGGGGATTCAGTTGGCCAACTCGATCACGTTTGACCCACACAAATGGATGTTTGTGCCGTTTTCCTGTGGCGCGGTCCTAGTTCGCGACGGCGGCAGAATTTTGCGAGACGCATTTGATATCACACCCGAGTATCTCAATGAGGATCGAGGCGGCACCGATGTTGAGTTTGATTTCTTTCGCTACGGTCAAATGGGCACGCGGCGTTTCACTTCGCTAAAATTATGGATGGCGTTGAAGTTTATGGGCCGCTCAGGTTACGCCGCGGTGATAGAGCGGCAAATAGAACTGACCAAATACTTCGCTGCACGCCTTGATGAATTGCCCGACTTCAAACGCGTGTCTCCGGTTGAAACGGCGGTCTGCTGTTTCAGATTTCTGCCGGCAAACGCGGCGAACGTTGACGGCGTCGAACAGGATCACCTACAGCAGAGAATGCAACAAACAATCGAGCAAGGCGGTGAAGCGTGGATTACGACTACGGTGCTCAACGGCCGGCGGTCGCTGCGTGTAAACATTAATAGCTTTCTTACGCGCCGCCGGCACGTAGATGATTTGATAGACTTGCTGATCCGAACCGGCAACGAACTTAAGTAGGACGAGAATAGGCGGCTAGCCCGTTGTTCAGGGTTCAAGCTTTAGCTTGTCCTCCCTGGCAAAGACAACTTAAAGGTTGAACGCTGAACTGCTTGAGTTTACTCCTAAGAAAATGGGTTTAAGAAATCAATCAGGCGTTGTTGGGCTGTTGCTGATGTGTTTTCTTGCGAGCGCTCATCACCTCAGCGCCCAAGGCGAAGCACCGCGCTCCCTGCCGGCAGTCCGGTCCCAGCCTGAGTTCGATTCATTGACCGTCACCTACGATCCCGACACCCCCTATGCCCTGCCACACGTGCTGTTCGTTATCGACCGTAAGGATCAAAACAAAATCTACTACGTGAACACCAAGCGCTATGCTTTTCATAAGGACTTTGTAAACGGAACCTATCTCTCGCTCGAGCGCGGTCGCGAGTTTTTCGAAAACAATTACCTCAAAGCGAACCGTCGCTTCATCCTCGGTACGATTGCCTATCAAACTCCTATAAAGCGTTGGACGTTTGAGTTTTGGGAAGGCGATCTGATTCCGGCGGATCAAATCAAACTTGTTTCGGATTTGATCAAGACGACTTTTTTCCGACCAGTTGCTTATAAACCAAACTCTCTGAGACAGGATGAGGAATCGCGAAATGTGGCGGGCCTCGACCGCGTGTCGCAAAGCGATATCGCCAAAGAACAGGACTATCAGGCGCTCAACGTCGCCAAAGGCCTGGGCCGCATTCATGTGATTCCCAAACTTGATGAGCACGTAGAGATTGGATTCAATGAAATTGTTGTTCTCGACGAAGTGCCCGTTCAGCTTCCGCCCGTGGCCGGCGTTATCACGTCGCAGCCGTCAACGCCCCTGTCACACATCAACCTACTGGCTAAGGGGTGGGGTATTCCGAACGCGTACCTGAAAGACGCACAGACGCTCTTAAAGCAATACGATGGTTGGTGGGTGGAGTTTGACGCCAGGCGCGACGGTTACTCAATAAAACGCGCCGGCGTAGATCAGCTGCGGGAGTATCAACGACGGCTGGCGCAGCGACTCGACGTGATGAAGCCGCGCTTCAATCTCGCCGAAACCCGACTACTTGGCCTGAGTCGCCAGCGGGCTGCCTCGGCGCTTGCGTACGGCGGCAAATCTGCAAACCTCGGCGAGGTAATGGGCGCGCGTCTGCCCGGTATTGTCGTTCCCAACGGCTTCACGATTCCTTTTTACTATTACGACCAATTTTTGAAAGCGAACAGTTTGGACGACGCGATCTACGAGTTGCTTAACGATCAGAAGTTTGTACACGATCCTGCGTATCGTCGTGAGAAACTTACGGCCCTGCGCTCGAGTATGCAGCGCGGAAAGCTTGATGAAGAACTTCGCACTGAGATTCTGCGACGGGTGAAGGTCGAATTTACGGGCAAGGGTTTGTTTGTTCGCAGTTCGTCGAATTCGGAAGACTTACCAAATTTCAGCGGTGCCGGACTCTATACGACGGTGCCGAACGTACGCGAGCCCGATCAGCTGATTGAGGCGATCAAAACCGTCTGGGCCTCGCTATGGAATTTCGAAGCATACGAGGCGCGCGAACGCGCGGTCATCGATCATTCAAAAATCTTCATGGCGGTGCTGATCCAGGACGGCATCAATTCCGAGAGCTCGGGCGTCATGATTACGACCGACCCGTTCGACAAAGACAATCGCGAAGCAATTTACATCAGCGCGAAACGGGGTCTGGGGATTAAAGTTGTCGAAGGCAAGAAAGTGGCCGAGCAAATTATTTTTCGCGAACGTGCCAACGCGGTCCAGGTGCTGACGCGTTCGGATGAGGACAGCCTGCTGACGTTTGATGAAAAGGGTGGCGTTAAGGAAGTTGCTATCACCGGTGAGCGGGTGGTGTTGACTGACGAAGTGATCCGGCGGCTGGTGACGGCGGCAAACGCGATTAAGCGCGTGTTTGGCCGCCGCGATCAGGATATTGAGTGGGCCTACATGAAGGGCCAGATTTATATCGTTCAATCGCGGCCTTATATTGCTGGAGGCTGAGCGTTGCGCAAAAGATTCGTGCGAACCATGAGGTCAGTACCACCTCGCGGTAGCGGGTGGGTAAGCCCGACGCAATTCTAATGTACGGACCCACCCGCTACCGCGAGGTGGTACTGACTCCATCAGTTAGCGATCAAATTCAACAGAATACTAACAAGACTCTGATCAACGTTTGGATACTTATTCATGGTAGACAACATTTTCTTGAATGGAATTCTTAACGGACGCGTAGCGCTCGTTACTGGCGGCGGCACGGGAATCACTGGAGGTGTCGCTCGCGCGTTAGCTGAAGCGGGCGCGAAAGTCGCGTTGGTCAGCCGCAGCATTGATCATCTTGAACCTGCCGCCAAAGCAATCAACGACGCGCACAGTGCTAATCCAGACGTAGGCGAGGCATTTGCGATTGCCGCAGACGTTCGCAACTTCGAGCAGATTGAAGCGGCGATTCTCGCCACCACGGCACGTTTCGGCAAGATCGATATCGTTGTTAACGGCGCCGCTGGTAATTTTCTGTCAGCCGCTGAGGCCCTCTCGCCAAACGGATTCGGAACTGTTGTCAACATAGATCTAAAGGGCACATTCAATGTTTGTCGGGCGGCCTTCGCGCAATTGAAAGAAAATCAGGGCCAGATTCTTAACATCAGCGCCACCTTGCATTACCTGGGCACCCCGATGCAGCTTCACGTGTCAGCGGCGAAGGCTGGCGTCGACGCGCTGACGCGCAACCTGGCGGTCGAGTGGGGACGCTATGGGATTCGTGTTAATGGAATCGCGCCGGGACCGATCGAAGATACGGAAGGCATGAAGCGTTTGGTTCCGGACCCCGTCAAAGACAAACTGAAAAAGAATATTCCTCTCGGCCGTTTCGGACGTATCAAGGACATTGAAAACGCAGCGGTCTTTCTGTGTTCAGATGCGGCGAGCTTCATCAATGGAGCGATTCTGGTGGTAGATGGTGGCCAATGGTTGCTGGGCAGCCGGCTCGGCTAAGCTTTAATGGCGGTTGTCCAAAAGAGTAGGCAAGCCCGCCTTTCTAATCGCGAGCTGATCCAAGTTGAGGTTGCGATCGCGGAGGGGAAAGGCTTTCAACCTGAATGCAGTCGCGTACGTCCAGGAGCCTCGCGGTCCGAAAGGCGCGATGCCCCGCTCTTTGTATTGCTTTTGATTAGTGTTCAATAAAATTCATATGCGTGATCGTTCACTTAATTTGGCGTCCGCCTTGTTCAGCGTTATAGCCCTGTTTACTGTCGCTGTAGCCCAGGAACCAAAGCAGCCTGAATCGCAAACGGACCCTGCGAAGAAAGCCAACGTCAGGCCTGCCGAAGCGATTGCCGCGCCGTCAGAACCGTTTGACAGCGCAAGTGTCGAGAAGATGGCCGCAAGTTGCGTCAGTCTTGAAACCGAACTGGGTATTATCGAGATCGAATTGATTCCTGAGGTTGCGCGTGAGAGCGTCCGCAGTTTTCTAAACCTCGCCGCGACAGGCGCCCTCGATACCACTACCTTCAGCCGTACGGTACAAAATTTTGTTATCCAGGGTGGCAATCTCGCGACCAGCGAAAAGTGGGGTTACGAACTATCAAGGCGGATGTCGCGCAAGCTGCCGGATGAGCCCGGTCTGGTCAAGCACGTTCGCGGCATCGTCTCCATGGCCCGGCCGGAACAAGCCAACAGCGCGAGTACTCACTTCTTCATACTGGTTGGGGACGGACATCATCTGGACGGAAAGTTTTCCGCGTTTGGCAGAGTAACCAAGGGCCTCGAGGTGGCGGACGCGATTAATAAGGCGCCCGCTGATGGGGAGAAGCCAAACAAGCCGGTACGCATCAATAGGGCCAGCGTGTTTCTGTGCAAGAAATAAACAAGCACCTTTTGGAGTGCGCTGACCGGACAGCGCTTTCGGACTTCTGCGACCTGTCGCAGCCATCGTACGTTGAATCCACCGTAACCGGAACGCGGCGCGCGGCCGCCGCGGACCAAAGCCCTGACCGGTCAGCGCACTCCAAAAACGCGGGACGCTGGTTTTTGTTAATTAGCGTGGTGCTGTTGACGCTTGTGGGATGCGCGCAGTCACGCGGCGACAGGCCGACGCCTGAAGCTGCGAAACGATTCTTGAAATTGCGGGG
>DATLBQ010000187.1:0-16791 GCA_035526805.1 Pyrinomonadaceae bacterium | reverse complement strand
ACTCAGTGGATGCTACTGCGAGAGGTTGTTGACTATCAAGTTTTTCGAAGTTGCTGACAAGCGAAAAATAACAACGCGGGGGATCTTCCGCATAAGAATAACCTCCTAGAAGAACGGAAAGGCGCGTGTCCAGTTTTGGTTGACCGCGCTTTACTGCGATTCCGTCATGCTCTCGCGCAAGAGTTTCAATATCCTGAGTCGCCCGAAGACAGAAACGAGAAATGGTTGGTCCCATCAGGTAATCCGGTCCGGCGGACTCTACCAGTGCTTCCAGAAGCCATTGTCTCGTCAGAAACGTTTTAGCACGTCCAATGCTCCGGGCGGGAACGTCGGCCAAGCCGGAGAAGCAAATTGCGACTCGCGCATCCCTACAAACCAGAGTTGCTGCCTTGTTCGACTCTTCGTCATCAGGCTTCCCGGCGCGGGTAAGTCTTCGATCTGATATGAAGATCGTGTGCTGTTGGTTTGCTAGACCGATAACCAGTGTCATCGCTTGCGAAACGGCACAAACAACTAAGGGCACTGTTAACAGGTGGCCCAATTCCTTAAGAAACTGGTCGGGGCGAGTGGATTCGAACCACCGGCCTCACGGGCCCGAATCTTAGGCTCGACAAAAACCTAAGTTTTTGTCTTTTCTAAAGTTGCAGCCACCAAAGAAAACAAGGGTTTTGCGGTTCTTTCCCATTCGCTGCCAGCGTCTCACTGCGATGTGCTGCGAATTCTGTCCACAAATTGGCCACAAATTTTTAGTCGCCTTGATCGGCCCAAGTTAAACCGTTCGGCGGCGTTGTGCTCATCTCCACCAACACAGTTTCTGTTTCAGCTCTTGTCTCGTAAGTGCGGCCTCTGTGGCATCGTTTTGTTCCTTAATCTTCTTAGTAATCGCTTCGAGTCGATCTCCTCTCGGGAGCGATCTAATGTACACTTGGGTATCAGGGTCAAGTAAGCTAATCAGTGCTTCCAGTTTTGCCTCACGTTCGGCCGAGCCCGCTCGCGTTTCGGCCAACTCCTTTCCTGCTTGGGCCAACTTCTTGCTGGTCTCGTAGCTCTTAGCCTCTCTTTCGATATCCGCCATCGTGATAGCGTTCGCTTGTTCGCTCGCCGAAGGACACCAGAGTCTCGCCAGCACTACTCCAGCAATCACCAGCACGACGGCACCGCCGATCGTGATTTTCACGCTTGGTCTTTTCAATCTTGACATTTTTCGATACCGGGAAGCCGAGGGTCTTATGAATCCCACGCTCTAACCAGCCGAGCTACTCCGCCACGGAAAAACATTGTCCAGTGTCCAAAGTCGAAAGTCCAATGTCTGGTCAGAAGTGATGGTCAGTGGTCAGTGAGCCTTAAATCTCTTCATCTATACCACGAAACTATTTCCAAGTGTGTTCATTAAATGATATTGTGCGCTCCCCCGCACAAAAACTCACAAATACGTTAAGGAGGTGTGTATGCCAAGGCACATTTTGTCGTTAATTATCGTTGTCCTTTCTTTGGTCCTCAGTGCGCTTTTTGCAAAGCCGACCCTTTTCGCACCAAAGCCAACCAACGCACACACTGTCGCGGCACCCGCTGTCACTCCAATCTCTATTTATGGAGCATGGCATTGTGGAAATGATTTTTGTACCTGGGCCAGTGTTCGCAATATGACGGACTTCGACACCAAAAATCGCTGGCTCGTCAACCGCGGCAGCGGCCAACCATCCGTGAACCTGGTGGTCTTGAGCTTTGTTCATCCGATGAGACTGCTCAATAACACAACTGACGCTACGACCTCTCAAGGCATACCTATCGGCATGAATCAGGCTGTGGTGGATTACTTCAAATCCAGAGGTGTGCGGGTCGCGCTGTCAATTGGCGGCATTACTTATACCGACGCCTGGAACCAGGCGCTGGCGACAAACCCAACTCAATTTGGATTGAACGCAGCCGAGGCGGCCCAACGTTTAGGCGTCGGCATCGAAATCGATTACGAAGAAAACACGAATCCAAATCTAACTGGCCTGCAAGCGTTTATTAATGCCTACAGGTCAGTTCTGCCATACGACGCCTCAGCCAGCAATCACGCCGCCAGGTTAACTATCGATCTCGCTGCGGGCGATCGCTGGCTCATTGCGCTGACTCGGAAGGCTACAGCAGACTGGCTGAACACCTCGACACCGGTGCTTGATTACGCTAATGCAATGGTGCCCGCCAGACAGCCTAATAGTGCCAATACCGCCCAAGCTGATTGGCAGGAGCATGTAGATGGAAAGCCGCAATACAATCCTCCGATATTGCCGCTGGCGCCGGCAAAGTTTACCGGTGGACTTTACATCGTTACGGGGTCAAGGGTGTGTCCGCAATAGCTTCAGCACCTCATTGATAAGCTCGACAGGAAACTATGTTCAGTCAGTAGTTCCGAATGGCGCTGGGTCGACCAGTGGGATGTTGGGCTACATGTTTTGGGCCGCCGAGTGTCCTGCAACACGACGCGTTTGCACAACACCTCCCAATACCTGCGAAGGTGGCGTAGGGGTGGGCGCGCAAACGTATAATGTTCCAATACCAATGCCGCCACTGCGGCAAAGTTGAAGGCGCACCGTCTTCATTAAGAGATTCCCTGGCGAACAGGGCAGGTTCCAGGGAATACGGTTACTAAAATACTGATAAGAGGGATGTGCAACGAGGACGGCTTGTTCTGGTCCGAGTTCCGCACAGTGGCCTCGCCTTATCTGTCGAGCAGGCTCTTATCAAGACGTCCTACGGCCCACCCTCTTATAGGACCGGGACCGTTTAATATGACCTGAGCGCCATCCTTTAACCGGGCAAATTCGTCCGCCCCCATCATGAAGGAAGCTTCGTTGCCTCTTGTTCCACCCTGGAAAGTCTTGTCCCATATTTCCAACGTGGGAACGGAGTTCATAATCGGGAATGCAAACGGAGAGCTAATCGTAATCCAAACAACCGGCCTGCGTTTTGTCTCAGTTATGATCAGGCCGCTGCGAATACTTTTGATGTGCATGCGCGAGCTATCAAGGACAGGCTTGCCCTGCAGGTTCGGCGGCACGACAAGTTTCTCCGGCAGCATCGTAAGTTCAAACTTTCTGCTGTAAGTTGAGACCGCGATGGTCGACCCATCTTCAAATGGCACGGTCGGAAAAACCCAGCAAGGATATGGAGTTTTCTCCGGTCAGTTTCTCGTCACCAGACGTGTAGGCCTGCCACGGGACGTCATCAATCCAGATGAAATAATCGTTCGTTGGGGGTGAGTCCAGCGTGACTTTCAGCCGAAATGCCGTTTCCCAGCCGGTGTTTTGTCCCGTCGGTTTCTACTAAGTCGAGGGGTTTCGCAAGCTTCACCTTTTCAGCCGATAGCTCTTGACCTTCAATCGACCGACAGGCGCTGTATTCTTGCCTGCCGAAAGCACCTCTCCGGCAGCGAAGTGTTCATCTGTCAATAAATCTTTTCGCATTGAAAATGTCTTCTCTTGAGCTCTAGTGGAGGTCAGAGAGACAGCTGATACTATTATCGCAGCTAACAGGCAGCGTCTCTCAAACTGTTGCTGGTAGCTATGACTCTTCGACATTTGATACTTCCCTTTCGTTTCTAATACTTCGGCCGAATTTATTTATGAACATTGTTGCTCATATTCTTATTGACGGGTGCCCGGCAGCAAAACCGTTTCCTTTTTTTGCCGAGGGTTGTAAAGTTACGCATATTCATCCCTCGTTTTGATTATTGCGAGTGAGTGATAAATCAGTAGGCGATGCAAATGTGACAGGCCGCTGGGCCCGGTGGCATCCGATCTGACGGACACATACAGCACCCGGTAACAGCCCGACGTGGTCATAGGATCATCCTGTTTACGTGCGCATGCAACCAGACCTTTCCAAGGTCCTCTTGGTGTCATTTCATTTCCAGCATTGCGCGGTGAGTCATTCTAAGTCTTCTCATAAATTATCCAGTACCGACGGCGTCTGACAATACACGGTGACGTATGAGAATTTTTGTGGCAGAAGAGCGCAACGGCCAGCAGCAAGCTGAACGCGCATTCGAGTCTACACCTGTGGAAGTTGGTCGCGACGGCAGTGAATGTCAAATCGTATTCAATGGCCAGGAATGGCCGATGGTCTCACGCAGGCACGCCGCGTTTCGTTTGGAGAACGGCCGCTGCCTGCTCGTTGACGCAAATTCACGCTTCGGAACTTTCCTCGATGGTCGTCAAATATCGGAACCAACCGAGATCCGCGTCGGATCGAGAGCGCAATTCGGTCCCGCTGGACCGGTGTTGCGCCTGGTGCGCATTGAGCAAACGCAGTCAAACCAGATAGAAGCCGCCGCTTACGATGTTCAACCTCGCATTACGACTCCTCCAGGTAAACGTTTCGCCGCCATCGCCGGAGAGACACCCATCTTCCTACCGTTCCAGGGCGACACACCTCTGACAGTCGGTCGAGCTGCTGACAACAGCATCAGGCTGGATGGACTGCAAATCTCCAACCACCATGCGCGGGTAACCAATCTCAACGGTAACATCCTCATCGAGGATGTTGGCTCAACAAATGGCGTATACCTCAACGGCAAGCGCATCAAAACCAAGGTCCCCATTAGCGATGGTGACACCCTACAAATCGGCCCTTTCTTATTACTTGCTGATGCCGAGCGCGGTGTCGCCATTCTCGACACTCGATCAAAAACGCGGATAGACGCGGTAGATATTACAAAGATCGTGCCTAACCGCGCCGGAGGCGGCACCGTCAAGCTGTTGGATGAGGTCGACCTGGTGGTCCAACCTAACGAGTTTGTCGGACTGCTTGGCCCATCTGGCGCCGGCAAGTCGACGTTGATGGATTCCCTGAACGGCATGCGTCCCGCCACCGAGGGTCAGGTTTTAATTAATAATCAGGATCTGTATCAGCATCTTGATTCGCTTAAGCAATCGATTGGCTACGTCCCGCAGGACGACATCATTCACCGAGAGCTGACGGTCTATCGGACGCTCTACTACGTTGCCCGCCTGCGGTTATCCCGCGACGTGTCGGCGCAGGAAATAGAGCAGATCGTAAACGAAGTGATGGACGTGACCGGCCTTTCAGAGCGCCGCGACGTTGCGGTCGGCCAGCTATCGGGAGGCCAGCGCAAGCGCGTGTCTATTGCCGTAGAGTTGGTCACCAAACCTTCCATCATCTTTTTGGATGAACCAACTTCAGGACTAGACCCAGCCACCGAAGAAAAAATCATGAAGTTGTTTCGACACATCGCGGAATCAGGACGCACCGTCATCCTGACAACCCACGCGATGGAGAATGTGAAGCTCTTCGATAAACTCGTGGTCCTGATGCGCGGCAAACTGGTCTTCTACGGCGCTCCTCACGAGGCGCTCGCCCACGTACGCGCCGATAGTTTCAAGGACCTCTACGACAAACTCGAAGCGCCCATTGAAGCAGGCATCAAGAAGCTTCCCTCCCTTCCTGTGAACGCTACGTCCGAGCAGAAGCGCGCTTTCAAACTGCAAAAAGAACAAATAGCCGAATCTGTCGCCGAAGGCTGGAAACAGCGCTTCCTCGAAACAGAGCAGTACAAAGAGAACATTCAGCAACCTCTGGGTGCCCTTAAGGGCAACGTCCCGCCTATCAATCCGGCCAGGCATCACCCAAACGTCACTGACGCTTTACGCCAGTGGAAAACACTGGCCCAGCGGTATATGGAAGTCCTGCGACACGATAAGTTCAATCTCCTGATTCTGTTTGGTCAGGCCCCAATCGTTGCTGCGCTCACCTATCTAACGGTGGACAAGGAAGGTTCTCGCGACTTCCCATATTTTGTGCTCGCGCTCGTTTCCGTCTGGTTTGGGACTTCGATAGCTGCGCGGGAAATCATTAAGGAACGTGCGGTCTATAATCGCGAACGAATGGTCAACCTGGGACTGCTCCCTTACGTTGGCTCGAAGCTGCTCGTGCTCACATTGATTGTGGGTCTTCAATGCATCCTTCTTTTTGGGTCGCTTCGAATTCTCGAGGTGACTGGGTTAATGAAATTACCCGGCGATTACTACGGAGTTCCACAGTTAGCGGTAATGATACTGACGGGCATGGTGGGTATCGCACTGGGTCTCTTCGTTTCGGCGATAGTCAAGACCTCAGAGATGGCGACAAGTTTCGTGCCTCTCCTTTTGATTCCACAGCTTTTGTTCTGTGGCCTGGTGGGTGTGCCGAAAGGGGTTTCGAAATACGTTGGCGCGATCATGCCGGCCACCTGGTCATTCGATGAAATGAAGCGTTTGTCAGCCTTGCCGGTTCTGCGTGGCAAAGATGAACAGGCGGAACCGGCAAGGGAAAATGAGGGACGCGGCCTGTACAAAGATATTAAGTATCGAAATGACCAGCTGGTGGACCAGAAGCAGGAAGAGGTGCAGGGTTATAAGTCGAAGTCAGAAGATAAGTTCGACGATTTTGACAAGGAGATGAACAAGTATCAAAAGGATCTGGAGAAGTGGAACCTCAGTGGACGGCATGGAAAGGAGCCAAAGAAGCCTTCAAAGCCCGAACTTGATCCAGTGCCTCCGCAGGTAAAGGTTGTGCCATTGCCGGATGATCTAAGTGGCTATATCGACTTCCTGCATCCATGGGGAAATCGGTGGCTTAACCCCCTGGTGCTGATGATGATGTTTCTTGGCTTGACTGGGGCAACGATTATCGCCTTACGCTCGCAGGATATTGGATGAGAGATATAACCAGGTCGCATAGCCTCCGATGGGTTAGTTTGATTTTAACCGGTCTCCTGATCATTGGCGCGGCTGCCGGCTTCTTCTGGTGGCAGCACTATAAAACGACTCCGGCTTACTCGCTCGCCCTGGTAGTGGATACGGCACAACGGAATGATGGTGCGGCTTTCGATCGACTTATTGATATGGAAAAGGTGGTTGACAACCTTGTGCCGCAGGTAGCGCAAACAGCTACTGGGGGCCTTGCCTCCGACTTTGCCGGCGGGCTGCGAACACAATTCCAATCTCTCGCGCCAGGAGTAATGGCGAGCGTCAAGCAAACCATCAAAGAGGAGATTCGTAAACGAATTAATGAACTGGCCGGGTCCGCCGGCGCGAAGCCATTCTTTCTGATAGCGCTGGCGATGCCTTTCAAGGCTAACATCAGCGAAAGTAACGGGACCGCGAAAGCGGTTATAAATAGCGGAAATGATCAGGTCGACTTAACCATGGAGCGGATTGATGGTAGTCATTGGCGGATCATTTCCCTGCGAGACGATGGGCTCGCAGCGCGTGTAGCTAATAACATCTTTAAGGATCTACCAGGATCAGGATCGCAGTTAGACAAGGAAATGCGTAAGCAGTTGCAGGAAAACCTACCAGGGACCTTACGCAAGCTTCCGATCTCGCCGTGATAAAGAGATCATCGTCTCTCAACTGCGCCTTGAAGAGACTGTCAGAAGTGCCGGGCCTCAGCGCCAAAGGCGCGAAATGTAATAGCCTGGGCCATCGGCCCAGGTCAAAGCATTGAACGGTATTAGCGCTGAAAGCGCGAGATGATGTGAGGGTAGTGAAATCGTCACTCTTTTCGGTCGAGCGTCTTTTTCGCCCTTCAGCGCTGATAGATGGACCTTCACCCAGGGCGTTGCCCTGGGCTATTACATTTCGCGCCGTTGGCGCTGAGACCGAGGTTCCACACTGCTAAGAAAGTAGGACAGAGTATGACCCTATATCCTTATCGCTGCTTTCCCATCCTCCTGGTCCTGGTGTTCCCGATTACCCTGTCTGCACAACGATCTAATGAAAACGCCCTGCCAAAAGAGGTCCGGGGGTACAAGATCCATCGCGCTCAGGTAGAGTTAAAAAAGACTAAAGAGTCTGACAAGAAAAAATCTAGTAAGAATGCTGAGCAGGAAGAATATGACGAGACTGAGCCACTACTAATCCGTCTCGGAGAGGCGCAACTCGTTTCCGCGTCGCCGCTGGGCGTAACTTTTGATGTGCCCGTCATACTAGCTGCGGTAAAACAACAGGGGGATGTTGACCGCCTGGTCTTCGAAGATATGAACGTCAACGGCACGCCGGTCACTCTTGAAGATTACGTTCATCCATTTGCGCTGCCGAACAAAGAACCTCTGAGTCTGGATCCGCCACTGCGGATTTTTGTGAGTACGCCCCAGGCGGTGCTGCGAACCATCGACGACATATTTAATTCAAAGGAGGTGTGGCAAGTGACCGGACGCATTTACGTGTGCGGACATTTCAAGAAGTATCTATTCAAGTTTAAGCGCGCTGTTCCGGTAGAAGTGCAAACCTCAATAAACAATCCCTTGGGATAATTTCTTTCCCTCTGAATAAGTACTTTCGACGCGTAGCGTCGGTATGAATTTAGCCCGGTCTTTCAAGGCCGGGAAGAGTCAGCAAGATAGGCCGCGTCGCGTAGCGACGTCTGAAATTGCCGCCGGATTCAATCGTCGCTACGCGACGAGAACCTCGATGACCTCATCCCCGGCGTTAAAACGCCGGGCTAAATTCATACTGACGCTACGCGTCGAAGAGAAGAATCTCCTTCGCGAAGTAGAGGATCACAGCAAAATCATCACACAAAAAGGGTAAGTAAGATGCGTCATGACCTGTGGTCCAGTCTAGTCACATTGATCTTGTTGGTCTCTGCTGTGACCGCCCCGGCCCAAAAGCCGGAGCTGAGTGTGCAGACAGGCCATGCGGGGCAGGTCCTATCAATTGCCTTCACCAGCGACAATAAACTCATGGCTTCGGGTAGTGTCGATAAGACGATAGTCCTTTGGGACCCCGCGACCGGCAACCAACTACTGGCTCTCAAAGGACACGCCGGCACGGTAAGCGCTGTTGCTTTCAGTCCCGACGACAAACAGCTGGCCAGCGGTAGCGCTGATAACACCATCAAAATCTGGGACATCGCCGGGGGCCGGGAAAAGCAAACAATGGCGGGCCATACTCTTTTTGTTTCTTCGGTAGCCTTCAGTCCTGACGGGAAGATGCTGGCAAGTGGCAGTGGAGATCAGACGGTAAAACTTTGGGATGTGGCTACCGGGCGCGAGTTGCGCACGTTGGCGGCGGGCGTGACCGCTTTGGCTGGTATTCCAGTAAGTGTGGCTTTCAGTCGTGACGGCAAGACTCTGGCGACCGGGGCTCAACTGGTAAAACTGTGGGAGGTCAGATCAGGTAACGAAATCCGAACGATCCGGGTCACTGAATCAAATGCCCCGATGGAGAGGCCGATCGCTTTCAGCTACGACGGTAGCGTACTGGCTACGGGCGGTGGAGGGATCAAACTTTGGGACGTGGCGACGGGCAGCGCTCTGCGCACGCTCCCTGGAGATGCCCGAGCTCTGAGCTTCAGCCCGGATCAAAAAACACTCGCGGGCGCGGACGGGACTGAAATCAAGTTGTGGAACATCGCAACCGGACAGGAACCGCAAACTCTCGGAGGATCGCAACTCGGTGTGGATTCGGTTGCCTTCAGTGCTGACGGCAAACTCCTCGCAGTCGGCAACTCCGACAATACCGTGGTCCTTTGGGACAGCAGCACGCGCGAGCAAGCGCGCGTTCTGCGAGGACACGTCTCAGCCGTTTCTGCGGTTGCTGTTAGCGGTGACGACAAGGTGTTAGCCAGTGGGCTTGCCGCGGGAGTTGCCGGCATAACTCGCAATGACACGATCAAGATTTGGGATCCGGTTACTGGTCAGCTAGTGCGGTCGTTAACGGGCAGGAACAGTGGACACTCAATTGGGCTCAGCAACGATGGCGCCAGATTAGTATCCGGGAGCTTCGGCAGCACCGTTAGCCTTTGGAATGTGTCGCAGCCAGAGGCTCAAAGCAGAATTACCGTTCCGCGCGGTTCCAGATTTGTGCCGGACCGGGTTGCTTTAAGCTCTGATGGAAAGCTGATTGCCGGAGGCGGTCGCGACAATGCAGTCAAACTCTGGGACGCCGGCACCGGTCGCGAGTTGTTCACGCTTACAGCCCATAGAAAGAGCATCCGGGATTTGGCTTTCAGCCCTGACAATAAGTTGCTGGCAAGCGCCAGTCAGGATGCCGATATCAAGCTATGGTCTGTGGCAACCGGGCAGGAGCTGAAAACTCTGACGGCGCATTCTGGCGGGGTCAGCGCGATCGCTTTCAGTGCTGATGGAAGAAGGTTGGCCAGCGGCAGCCAGGACCGGAGCATTCTTATTTGGGATATCGAGTCCGGAGAGTCCGATGCAGCTTACACAGGTCATCAGGAATGGGTGAACGCGGTCGCCTTCAGCCCCAATGGTAAGAAGCTGGCAAGCGGAAGCGGGGACGGTGAGATTCGCATCTGGGAAGTACCGACTCGTGGGCCACAAAGAGAGCAGCAGCTGATACAGCGTCCACTGCAAATACTCGCAGGACACAAAGGCAGCATTAACTCGCTCAACTTCAACTCAGACGGAAAACTGCTGGTCAGCGGCAGCAGCGATGCAAGTATGAAGCTGTGGGACGTGTCGACCGGAAGAGAATTGGCCAGTCTGTTCTCATTGGACCAGCAGGATTGGCTGGTGGTAACTCCGGATGGTCTCTTTGATGGATCTCCTTCCGCCTGGAATCAAATCCTCTGGCGCTTCTCCGCAAATCTGTTTGACGTTGCGCCGGTCGAAATTTTTTTCAATGAGTACTATCACCCCGGACTACTCGCTGATCTTTACGCGGGGAAGCGACCCATAGCGCCGCAGAATATCTCGCAGAAAGACCGCCGGCAACCAACCTTAAAGTTAGCTTTGGCAGATGGGCCGGCGGCTGTAAACCCACTTCTCTCCCGTACAGTTAAGCTGAAAATCGAGGTAGGAACGGCGCCGGCAGGTGCGCAAGACGTTCGGCTCTTCCGCAATGGTGCTTTGGTCAAGGCGTGGCCCGGCGATGTGCTGAAAGGGCAAAGTCGCACGACTCTTGAAGCGGAAATCACAATCGTCGCCGGCCCAAACCGGATGACCGCTTATGGTTTCAATCGCGACAACGTGAAGAGTGCTGATACGACATTAACAATCACTGGCGCCGAGACTTTGAAACGCTCGGGAACGTTCTACGTCCTGGCGGTGGCCGTTAACAAATATGCCAATCCACAGTTCGACCTGCAGTACGCCGTGGCTGACGCTACCGACTTTGCCCTCGAGTTACAGCGCCAGGAAGTGAAACTGAAAAACTTCGAGCGCACTGAGATCATCGCGCTACACAATGCGGAGGCCAGCAAGACAAACATTCTCAAAGCGCTCACGAACCTGGCAGTGCGGGTTCAGCCTGAGGATGCCGTGGTGGTTTTTTTTGCCGGACACGGGACAGCGCAACAGAACCAGTTTTATCTCATCCCGCACGACCTCGGTTTCCGCGGAGAGCGAAGCCGGATCGATAACGCAGGATTGCAGACTATCCTCGCTCACAGCGTCTCGGATCGTGAACTTGAGAAGGCTTTCGCAGGAGTGGATGCGGGTCAATTCCTACTGGTGATTGATGCGTGCAATTCTGGTCAGGCGCTCGAGGCGGAAGAGAAGCGGCGGGGACCAATGAACAGCAGAGGCCTCGCACAGCTGGCCTATGAGAAAGGCATGTACGTCCTGACGGCAGCTCAGAGTTATCAAGCCGCACTGGAGGCATCCAGGCTGGGCCATGGTTATTTGACGTATGCCTTAGTCGAAGAAGGGCTGAAAACGGCGGCCGCTGACGTCCAACCGAAAGACGGCCAGGTGTTGCTGAAGGAGTGGCTTGATTACGCAACGCAACGAGTGCCGCAAATGCAAGCAGAGAAAATCAACGAAGCTAAAGGACGGCAGCTGGAACAAGTAGTTGCTTTTGTCCCTGGAGAAGAAAAGACCGAACCGGCAAAACGCAATTTACAGCGGCCGCGGGTTTTCTATCGGCGCGAGTTGGAAGCCGCGCCATTCATCGTGGCCCGACCATGAGGTCCAAAGTAATTGACGAAGCTATCAAGACAGCCGCTTCGGATGGTGCTCTTCAGTTTGAATTGTCAGCACGCTTTAGGTCCTTCGGACCTAAGTTCAAATTAAACCTCTGAGCGTCATCTCCCGTATCGCAGCGGTACCCTCACCATGAATGTGTTCTTACTTTTGCCAGAGACGCGATAAATCGTTTGCGGCGCAGGCTCCTCTTGCGTTAACAGTCTGGCCGAAGCCGTTGCGCTAGCTTCCATCTCCACCTTCGACCACGGCGTCCCGGCGCCGCCCACCATCTCGAATCGTTCGACTTCGTTTGACCACGACTTTTCCCATTTCGCGACGTCGGATTTTGAGAGCTTCAAAGGCCTGTCAGTTAACTGAAGATCCTCGAGCGGTTGGGGTGTGACTATGATGTTTAGAACCTCAGCGACCTGGTCGCTTCTGCTCGGACTGGGTACGAGCGTGAAGTAACTCGGGTCGTCTTCCTGCGCGGGAACGTCAATCAACTTTCCCGGCCGCACCTGGTTATCGCCGCCGCGCGTGCGAAGGGTGGGAAAGATGAGGTAGGCATCGCCGAACGAGCCGTCGGCATATTGCTCCCGATCGATCACGTACAGGTAACCAGCGCGCGGCGATTCGATAGTGAGTCTCACGCGCTCGCCCACCTGCAAGGGTGTATCGGCCTCGATCCGTTGCGGCGTCCACGGCTTGGTTTGGGCATTCTCCATGATTAACACGCGCGCGCCCGCGTCGTTTCCCGACGAGGGACGTAACCGCCAGATCGTCACCCCGATATCCATGGTTGGGGAGCCTGGCTGCAAGGCCGCGATGACGGAAGGTGTTTTGCGCACGTAACGAGGCGCCTTAGCAACGGCCGAAGCTGGAGGTCTGCTGCGAGACCCCGTCGTTACCGGGCGTTGTGCTTTGGCAGAAGTTGTGGCGGGGCGCGCGCGCGTGAATTGGTCCAGCACAATCTGACGTGAGTTCCCTTCCTGTGACTGGGCGGCAGACGGAGCAGCACAAACACAGCCTAGTACCATTAATCTGATAACCGAAACAAGACGTGCACCCATGATTGTTTCCACGTTTAGAATCACCTCTACGGATTTGCCTTACAGATTCTTTGAATTTCGTCGAGAGCCTTAGCGGCCTCAGCCGCAGACTGAAAATGGAAAATGTTTCGATTCTAAACGTCGCTTTATCGACGACAATGCAGACATCGTTACTTGGAGTGGCTTCACTGTGGCGGGACAAAGTCATAAACAACTACCCCGTTCCTTGAATTGGTGTAAGCGCCGTTACCAATCACCAGCGCGATACGTCGGGTATCGTTAGACCGCTGCTCATTAGCGTGCATCAATTGGCGGGTCGGATCCTGTTGAGCGTGCGAACGGCTGTCTGCCAGCCCAAACAGCAGACCAGCGATGCCAAGCGTGATCACACTCGAAAGCGCACCACGTCCTTAGTTTAGAAAAACTGATCATCCTGAACTGACTACTCCTCGCAGAACGGTCTACTGATTCCGAAGATTCGGAATCGAGTGAACTAATGAGTTAACTTGCACAAACTAATCGGCCCAGTTAATTCGCGCCAGCTGCAAGCTTCAATAACTGCATTTAACCACGTCTCATCGCTTTTGGGCCGAGAGACGATAGATAAGCTTGATAATCGTCGTCGGGATGGTCCCGTCATCGCGGCAGACAGCCCAGTTAACAACCATGGTGCCTTGTTGCACCTGCTGCAAGGTTGCGGTTGGAGGAAAGAGATTGAATGCCTTTTCTCCTTGCTTACTCTTGTTTGAGTTCCCGGACGACTCAGCAAAAGTTCCTTTTATGTAGGCGATAGGACACTGATTTTGGTAGTTGTTGATCCTGGTGTCTGCCAAGGCAGCAAAATTTGCCCGATAGAAGGTCTTGCCCGACTGAACTATCACTGAGTCGGCCGTTAAATTCACCACCACATCATCAAATGCATGCCCGAAAAGCGGCTCTCTTAGCCTCTTCACGGCAAGGTTTATAGATTGACCTAGTAGTATGGCCCGTTCGAGATGGAGCACCGCATTGTCGGCGTCTTTCTTGACCATAAGAGCGAGCCCCAGATAGGCATGTGCCTCTCCACTATTAGGCGTCGCCTCAAGAAAGCGACTGGCAACCCGGACGGTTTCGTCATACATGCTACTTTTGTAACTGACTTCAATGTCCTTGAGCGTCACCGGGCCGGAGGGCTGCAAGCCGGCATTCGAGCCTGGCGATCTGCCGGATGCCATGGCTTCCAGCGACAAGATTCGGTTGTTTGCGAGTTCGACGAAAAGTCCCTGCGGGAATTTCGTGACGTAGGTACGAAAATCTGAGGGGTTCTGGCTTTCCTTAATCGCGTTCCAATAGAGCATCTCGGGAGAATCACTGCTGGTCGAGTTACCTGCCGGCCGTACGAGGTTGGATCGCGACTTGGCCAACGCCGCAAACTGACCGTCAGGATATTTGTCCAGATAACTCTTGAAGTCATCGGGATTGCTGCTGCTCTTAATTGTGTCCCAATACGACAGCTCCATCGCCGCGGGATCAACTAAAGCAACGGTCGGAAGAGTACTGTCAGCGGCCATAGAAGCTGAGTTGGTCACCGCTAACACCAATTCATCAGCGCGGTAGCCTTCGATAATCGCAAAAGGTCTTTGCTGTTTGGTCGATCCGAGATCGATTGCGATGCGCTTGGGTACCGCATCCTGGACGTGCTTCACCAATTGTGAAAGCGTGATCTCGCCTTTACTGTTGGCGGCCGCACCTCTCAGCCCTTCTACGATGGCCCAACTGAAATAGCCCTGCTTCTTTTCGGTGTACTCGTAGGCCCGCTGGCCGATCCCCGTTGCATAGACCGTTGCGAACGCCTGAACCTCGCGATTGCGAACGTCAAAATTGAAAGCGTTGGTGTAGGCGGCGCTCAGGGGATTCGGCGCGTCGGCGCGCCCACCCGGATCATTGCGACAAGCGTCGAGCAATACCAGCACCTGGCCGACGCCAGTTTCCTTGATTCGCTGTTTCACGCGATTGATGCTGATGGCGGTTTCTTCGAGAAACGAAATCTGATCGCTGACCTGGGCATCGGACGGCAGCAGAAACGCCTGTCCCTCTCGTTCCATCCCGTGGCCTGCGAAAGAAATCAAGAGCAGACCATCCTTGGGCACTGCCGTGCTGAGATTAGATAGCCGTCGCAAAATATTTACGCGCGTTGGTTGTCGCTCAATAGGCTGATTGGTAGATAAGAGAATTACCTGGTCCTGTGGGAAGCCTGCATAGCGCACCAGCGCATCTGCGATTAAGCGCGCGTCGTTGTCAGAGCCCTTGAGCGGGCTGATTTGCGGATCGAGGTATTTGTCGACGCCGATCACGAGCGCCCAGCGCTTAGTCCCTACGGGCAAAGTCTTGACCTGATTCAACTGCGAGACCGCGGAATTAACCGAAGATGACGCGGCAGGTGAAGCGGTCGATTTCGTCTTCTGTTCCGGCGGGGCTGCTGGAAGTTGTTGCAGCTGGCGAGTGGTCGTTTCACCCCGCTTATCTATTTTCTGCGACTGCTGCAAAGTTGTGGGCGCGGCAGCCTGAGTATCAGCAGCTGACTGCTGAACTTTCGCCGGCAGCGCGGATTGCAGTGCCTTGCGTCTCTGTCCATACGTTTTCAGCGGATCAGCACTGACCAGTAAAAACAGATGAGCAGAAATGATTAGCAACAGGGTGGGCTTCGAGAGGGGGGACAAGACTTTCATTGCAACCTCCAGATTGTTCAAAACGAGGCAGGATCGAGCTCTTAACGATACTAGCGCGGAACGCAAGCGGCATTCGGCTTTATGGCGCCTAGGCTAGGCCCCAGACTCATTGTTGTCAATGTTTTGACGACTGTTTTTTTGCCCGGAAATAAGAAAACTGTTGGAGCTGGGAGTCAGGTATGCGAGTGAGGATTGAGGAACTTAGTGGTGCTCTAGTTCGATAAAACTCACCAGTGTGTGGCCTTTGCCTTTGATAGTGGTTTGCTTCTTTGCTGAATCTTTGGTGACTTCAGGTTTCGCTGCGGAATGCTGGTCCAGAAAATCGCGCACCCGGCGTAGTTTTGCGCTGTCCTTGATCTCTCCCTGGTCCTGCTCGTTAACCGTATCAGTTACTGCTTCCAACTCTTTGACCGGTGCCGCCGCCCAAACAATCCAGAACTTCTCCGTACCCTGATGATCGTCAAAGCGCATCCATGCCGTCTGGAGCTTTTGATCGGCGCTAACGCGGGGCGAGCCTCCATTCGTTTTGGCTTCCGGAAACAGCATGTTGTAGGTGGTTTCATCGCCGGCAGCCGGGCCTTCATTAAGTAAATAGAGATAACCTTCCTGCGGGCTGGTAACATTCATGCGAAACTTCCAGCCATTCTCAAATATCTCCTGACCGGAAGACTCAAACGGCTCCTGGTAAGGCCGATTAGAACGCATCTTCTGCACCGTTAGGCCATAGCTAAGATTGCGCTCTGCCGCACCGGGAGAGTCAGGTCCCTTTCCTTCCGTTTTACCGGTGCGCGAACGTGTCGCATACCAAATGGCCACCGACGCGACGGCGATGAGTAATCCGGCGACGGCCAGCAAAGGAATAAGCTTCGATCGATGCGCACCGGCCGGTTGTTCCGGAAACCCGGGATGAGATGGCGTGCTCACCGGTTGAGCGGGTTGGAAAGGAACTTGAATAGTCTTCGGTGACGCTGCCTCCGGCGATTGTGCAAAGGGAGTCTCTTCGTTTGAGAGCTGTGTGGCCGGCAACTCAGTACTCGGTCGAGATGGGCTTTCAATTTGTTCGACTTCCTGGGACAGCGCGCGAGCCAGCTGATCGGTAAGGTCTCTGGGCGACTTA
>DATLBQ010000186.1:0-3397 GCA_035526805.1 Pyrinomonadaceae bacterium | reverse complement strand
ATCGTCGCGCAACCATTGACGCAAATCTGGCGGCAAAAGCAATTGCTGATTCATATCGTAAGCCCGAAATGTTTTGCTCATGCGGCAGTTTACTTATTCTTTGATCGCTGTCTATGACTTTTTCCCGACAGACTCCGGAGCAGGCTAAAGCATAAGCCTGGGCAACGTTCGCAAAACACCGGATTGTTAAGAGTTCGAAGATCACAGCGTGCGGCGCGTGGCGCCAGCATCGATCACCGCAAACGCTATCGCCCGCTTCGCGGGCTGTCCTTGAATTGGATTCATTCTCTCGTCTGCTCCGCAGGGTTTGTCGGAGCAAGAGTACTCGCATAAATGAATTCTTCGGCTTCACGTCAAGCTTATCCCTGGCGACTTTATTGGGTGTTATTCATAGCTGAGGTCCTCGCCGCACTCGCAATTATTCCTATTGCCAAAGACATGCTCGGCGCTGTCATTGTCAAAATAGAGCGCCCGGGTATTCCTCTCCCGCTTTTGATTCTAATTGGTGCCGTTCAGAATGCAGCGCTGTTCGCATTTACACTTTGGTTAGGCCTGAAGCTTTCTCGCTCACTAGGTTTACGAATGCCTCTGGTTGAAGCTTGGGTAAACGGACTGCCCGCGCCGAATGGACAGTTGGCGCCCATTCTCAAGTCAGGCTTGCTGGTCGGTCTCATCCTTGGGATTATTGTGCTGAGCTGTTTGTTGTTGCTCGCGCCGCGACTGCCGAACCTTCCATTCCTGATTGCAGTTAAGGCGCCGATCTGGAAACGTTTTCTGGCGTGTTTCTACGGCGGCGTATACGAAGAGTTGTTTACACGGTTATTCCTCTTAACGCTGATTGCCTGGATTGCGAACCGCAGTTGGAAACAACCGACGCCTCAACTCTCAAACGCCGCGTTCTGGTTCGCAAATATCGTTACCGCTATTGCCTTCGGCCTGGGCCATCTGCCCTCGGCGTCACTCTTCATGCCAATCACGGTTATCGTTGTCGTGGCGGCGCTCTTACTTAATGGGATCGCCGGAATCGCGTTTGGCTACCTCTACCTGAGCCGCGGTCTGGAAGCGGCAATGATTGCGCATTTCACAGCCGATTTCATTATTTACGTCCTCGGCGCCGCGTTTCTCAAGCAGTGAAAGCCATTGCAAAGACGCAGTCGTATTTGCCCTCAAAAGTAAACTACGCGACCAAGCCTCGCCTCGCTTTCGTATGTTAGACTAACCCGCGCGTCGGCACAGATCCCCATGAAATACTGCACCGTTTGCAAAACCAAATACGAGGACAATATTAGCTTCTGCGCTACTGACGGTGAGGTGCTGGAAGACGATCCCGCCTCGTTCGTTGGCTCCGTTCTTGATGGGCAGTATCAAATAGAATCGCTGCTTGGAAAGGGTGGCATGGGAGCTGTTTATCTGGCTCGCCACATCCTGCTTGGCGATCGCGTCGCCATAAAAATCCTGCCACCTGAAGTGCGAAACAATGCCGAATGGCTGCGCCGCTTTCGCCGCGAAGGCCAGGCTGCGCGACGATTTCGTCATGCCAACGCCGTCACGGTTTACGATCTCAGGACGGCAAGCGATGGCACCATTTACATGGTGATGGAATACGTTGAGGGCCGCACGCTTGACGCGGAACTAAAAAGGCGAGGGCGCTTTAGCGCCGCTGAAGCCTTTGAAATTCTCGAGCCAATCATGAGCGTGCTGAATACGGCTCATGCGATGGGTGTGGTTCACCGCGACCTTAAACCCGAGAACATAATGATCGGCAAAGCGCAGACCGACGGTCAGACACCTATCAAGCTGCTTGATCTCGGTATTGCCAAAATGCGCGAAATCGCGGGCGTCGAAAGCAGCGGCACAACTGAACTGACCATGGCCGGACAGGTTCTCGGCACTCCTTATTACATGTCGCCGGAGCAGTGGGGCGAATTGTCGCGTGATGGCAATCCTGAGATCGATGGACGCACTGACATCTACAGCCTCGGCTTAGTGGCCTATCAGATGATTAGCGGGCAGCGTCCTTACGCTGCCGCGACGCTGCACGAGTTGCGACGCGAGCATATTTCCGTGACTCCGGCTCCGCTAAGTGAAAAGGTTCCGGAGGTACCATTAGCCTTCAGCCACGCAATTGATCGGGCCATCTCAAAAGATCGTGGAGATCGACAGTCAACCGCAGGTGAAATGGCAGCTCAGCTGCGCGCGGGACTCGCTGATGTGCCCGCGCAGCAGCAGTCAGGCAGAAATTTTCCTGACATTCCCCAGGCGCAGAGTTCAAGCGGCCACACGCACGGTTCGCCCGGCGGGCTTACGTCAGACGTCAATGCTGCCACGATTGTGACTGTAGACGCCGTTCCCACATCGCCGCCTAATATTCCGCCGCCGATAAAACCAATGCCGGCGCAACCTGCTGTGCAAGTATCGCCAAGGCAGGCAGCCGCTGCGGAGGAGATGGAGTCGGTTGTTACGGTTTTGCGGCCGCCGCGGCGCGAGGCTGAATTGGGCGCGCCGAAAAAATCTCGCGGCAAAGCGCTGGCTTTCGCCGGCTTGGGCGTTCTACTTCTGGTTGTAATAGTGGTGGGTGTGGCCGGAATTTTTGCGTTTAATTGGTTCAGAAATAAACCCGAGGACACTACAACAACCGGCAAGAACAACACAGCGGTTAAAGCGAAAGCTGGTTCAAGCGGGACAAGTGCCGCCAACGCCGCTGAGTTCGGGCGCTATTGGCTTGAAGTATTGCCAAACGCGCTCGCAGCTGAACCACAGAGAGTCGCCGGCGCCGTTCCCCTGGCGTCTGGACAAGCCTTTAAGTTTCACTTTGCGCTCGGGCAGAACGGCTTTCTATACATCATCGGGCCCGGTGAAAATAATCGACCTACTGCGTTTCTGACAGCGAAGCCGGCAGAGATTTCGGGATTGGAACATAACGAAGTAACGAAGGGCAGTGACTTTAGTTTTCCCAGCGGGATTGAACATTGGTTGGAGTTGGATAAGAAGGCGGGCACGGAAAACTATACTATAATTTTCTCACCCGAACAGTTGTCTGAACCGCCATTTTTGAATTCACAGGCAACGGGAAAACCGCTGACGGATACCGAACAGAGCGAACTGAAGGACTTTCTCGCGAAATATCAAACGAGTGAGCCTGTAACTGAAATTGACGACAAAGATGCGGCAGCACCTTTTGTTACGGTAAGAGTACCGCAGTCGGGAACTTCCGGGGCTCCCGTTATTTTTCAAATTCGCATACGGCACGAATGATGTAGTGCCTTTGCAAAAAAAAGGTTCCGGTATATCAGAACCGTAAGCGGACCGGGGAGCGCCGCAGCCCGCGTGGGGTGGTGGTAGCAACCGAGAGGTAACTGGACGAGAGGACCGCATTAAACATTACCGTAAGTTCCTC
>DATLBQ010000185.1:0-5176 GCA_035526805.1 Pyrinomonadaceae bacterium | reverse complement strand
CTTCATTAATATATTCATCACATCGTCGAATTTTGTGAACTATCTCGACTTTGCCGTGGAGAATTTCGGCACGTGTGCCCAGATAAAAGGATTCGGTTTGGCCATCAGTCCCGACCTCAAGAAAGTTAAGAAGATGCCGGGCGACACAAAGTTAATTTCTTTTTGCATGTGAGCTCCTTGATCATCGAACGTTTTAATAGGTCCTTACTGCCGGAATGCTCCGCTCGTCCGCGGCTGGAGAATTCCAGTCATCGGCCAGAAAAACAAAGAACAAAGCAGCGAGCCACAGCACTAAGCTTGCGAGAACAATGATTGCAATCACGGTCACAACTTGCGGTTTGTAAGTCTCTGGCTTTAGCAACCAACGTTTAGTTAAGTACATGCTATTGCGGGCCACCTCCCTATCTCCCTGACGTTCTCAAAAGGTGCGGAAACGCCATCCTCCCAACGAGTGTCCATGGCTTATTCGGAGGACCTTCGAAGAGACACATGTTCCGGTTCGTGGGGTGATTCTGTGATCGAAGTGGTTTGTTGGTCTTACAAGCCTTTGCTCATAACTCGCATATATTGCTGCCAGGTGTAAGGCCGTAATTCTCCCGCAACGAAGTCCGCAAGTTGAAGAACATTTAAGCAAGATCAGGAAAGAACGACATTTCGTTTCCTCTTACGATCCGTCTCGAAATGTCTATCACCAATGAGACGCATTGATTCGAGTTGGCAAAAAGAGCAGGAATCTGAACATGCAATTCAGCGTCAGTCTTGTTCCCAGGGGGGATGGCATTGGAAAACTTAGAAAGCATGGGTGAAGCAGTCGGCCGGGTGGCCGGTTCCCTAAAGAATTGATTTATGGCAGGCGTTCAGCTTCAAACGGCTCGCCTTTAACAAAGGAGAACTTTAATGATTAGGAATCTGGGCAAGCTGTTCTTGGCGCTTTGCCTCTTGACGGTTGGTGGAGGAATCGTTGCCAACGCGCAAATTAATAGTGGCGTTACGATCGAGGCAAATGTCCCTTTCACATTTGTGGTCGGTGATACGACGCTGCCGGCAGGTAAGTACGACATAAAAGTCCTGGACGGGGACTCGGCGAACGTCCTTGAGTTACGCAGTGTCCACGGACACACCTCTGTCGTTTTCGATACAGAGAACGCGGAAACGCGGGGCGATCAAATTGTGAGCAAGGGCGAACTCGCCTTCGATAAGATTGGAGACACATATTTTCTCTCGCAGATCTGGATGGCCGGCAGTGCCTCCGGGAGCCAGCTGGTTAAGTCGAGGATGGAGAAGAGACTGGAAGGGAAAGGCATGAAATCTGAAAGACACTCCATTGTCGCGATCCTAAGGAAACTGTAGAAGGGTTTGCTTAGCCGGACTATACGACTGGCCCAGGATGTAGCGTTTAAGAGTTGGAGTCTACACGCTCTGGTTCTGTTTTGCTTATCCTTGGGCCTGTTGTGCAACAGGCATCCCGAATTCCTATTGAGAATTTGGGTTCGCGAGCGGCAAGCGGTGACGTTTTATGTCTTCTGATAGGCCACATCGCTTTTTGCTATGGCTGGTCGCACTTAGTACGGCGGGCAGTGGTGTGCTCAACATTCACTCAGTACTTGGCGATGGCCTCACCGCGCGCACTCGCCTTCTCGAAAAGGTCTTCCCCCTTGAATTCCAAAACTTCTCGCGCTCAGTAACGCTGCTCATCGGCTTCGCGCTTGTTGTCTCCGCAGTTAATGTTTACAGGCGCAAGCGCCGAGCATTCCTGCTCGTCGTAGCCTTATCCGCCCTGTCAGTGGTTTTTCATCTCACGAAGGGTTTCGACTACGAAGAAGCCTTTGTTTCGTTATTGCTCCTCTCTCTACTTCTGCTTTTGCATAGATATTTCAACGTTCGGAGCAGAGCTCCGGATTTTGGCCTGGCCGTCATTCGTGCGGCCGCTGGATTCTTCATTGTTCTCTGTTATGGCGTTGCGGGTTTCTGGTGGCTGGAAGAACGCGAGTTCGGCTTTAACTTTCACCTCGCAGATGCGTTTAAGCGCACTCTTTTAATCATCTCACTCATCGGTGATTCGAAACTCACGCCGCAGACAAGTTACGCGCGTTGGTTCGCGAACTCTGTTTACCTGATGACATTTATGGCCATTACCTACGCTGGATTCGCGCTGTTCAGGCCCATCCTTTATCGCTACCGCACTCTGCCTCTGGAACGCCTCCGAGCTTCTAGAATACTCAGTCAGTACGGACGCTCGGCCCTCGACTTCTTCAAGCTCTGGCCCGATAAATCCTATTACTTCAATGATGAAGGCAATTGCTTTGTCGCTTACCGAGCCGGGAACAACTATGCGGTGGCGCTTTCAGATCCCGTCGGTCCCGAAGAGGAGGTGGAGGAGACGGTGCGCGGTTTCATAGAGTTCTGCCACGCTAATGACTGGGGAGTGGCTTTCCACCAAGTGCCGCAAGACTTCCTGGCTATTTACGAGAGAGTGGGTCTCAAGCACCTCAAGATCGGTGATGAGGCAATCGTTCATCTTAGAAGCTTTGACCTGGAAGGAAGTGAGAGGAAAAGTCTGCGCAAAACCGTGAGACGGTTTGAGGCTAACGGATTCACAATGCGCGAATATCAGCCTCCTATTCCCAATGCGATCCTGCTGCAGGCAAAGTCAGTATCGGACGACTGGCTCAATTTGCCAGGAAGACGTGAACGCCAGTTCTCCCTGGGTAAGTTCGATGAAAGCTACGTACGCACAACGCCGCTTTATGTGGTGGTTAATGCGTCGGGCAAAATAGTCGCTTTCGTGAATGCTATAAAGTCCTATCGACAAGGAGAAGCGACAATCGATCTGATGCGGCACCGCGCTGACGCACCAAACGGTACTATGGACTATCTCTTCACAAAACTTTTTCTCGACTGCAAAGCAAAGGGGTTTGAACAATTCAGTTTGGGGATGGCCCCTTTCGACGGCTTCCGCAAGAGCGAGCAACCTTCTGCAGAAGAGCGCGCAGTAGACTATTTGATGCGACACCTGAATTTCATTTTTAGTTATGCGGGCTTGCACCACTTCAAGGCTAAATTTGCAGACGCCTGGGAGCCCCGCTATCTCATCTATCAGAACGTTCTTGCGCTACCCCAGGTAGGGCTCGCGCTGACCAGGGTGTCGGAATTGCGTTGAGCGAAGGATGATTAGAATCATGAACGCTCTCTTTAGATCCTATGGCAACCGGGACATGACCCGGCTCGCGCAGGAGCTCTTGGGGATGGAGGTCCGGTTGCGTCGGAAGATGATCCTTCACGCGGTCCTCATCGCTTTGCTGGCTTTCTCCGCGATGACCTGTACGCGCCCAATGCCACCCGCCGGTAAGAATGCGCCCGTAATCCGCGGCCAGCAGCAGAACATTTGTTTCTACCCGGCGCAGGGCGCGACGCGGAAGTCACAAAAGGTTCTCATCCTCTGCGGCGATGGCGGCTGGCAGGGGCGGGCCCTCGATATCGCAATCGGCATGTCGAAAGCCGGATACGACGTTTATGGCTTCGACACGAAACATTACCTGGAGAGTTTTACAACGGAGACGGTTGCGTTGAAGGAACAGGATGTACAACGCGATCTGGCGCAGGTCGCGAAGTGGATGCAAACACGGTGGGGGGAGCGCATCTCCATAGTCGGTTGGTCGGAAGGCGCCGGGCTTGCGGTGCTGGCCGCTGCTTCTCCTGACAATGAAGCGGTGTTTAACGGCGTCATCACGCTTGGCCTCTCACACACAGCTTTCCTCGGCTGGCGTCTGCGCGACGACGTTACATACATCACGCACCAAGATCCCGATGAACCGATGTTCCGCACGAATGATTACCTACCGAAGGTCGCGCCGCTGCCCCTCTGCATGATCCAGTCGAGCGGCGATGAGTTCGTCACAAAGAACGAAGCGGAGGGATTGTTCGCGGCAGCGCAACAACCCAAACTGTATAAGTTGGTCCAGGCACAGGATCATGGTTTTAACGGCAACACAGAAGGATTCTTTCAGGCACTGAGCGAGGGTTTGGCATGGGTGGATCAAACACCGAGGTAATTGGCGACAACGCAATAACGCCACGCTCAACGGCAGTTCGGGGGTGGGTGAGAACGCTTTTCAGTTATGCACTCGGCGTCGGGTGTTTGGTCTGGGTCTTTCATAACTACGATTTCAGCGACCTCTTACGCCGCGTCGCCGCCATGAAACCCTATTGGCTGTTGGCAGCAGTCCTCTGCGACGTCTTAAGTTACGTGTGTCAGGGATTGCGTTGGCGGTTTCTGCTACGTCCGTTCGCCTCGATCTCGGTAATGCGCTCGACGCAGGCCATCTACGCCGGACTCTTCGTCAACGAAATGTTGCCGATGAAACTCGGAGAATTGGTGCGCGCCTTTCTCGTCTCACGCTGGACATCCATAAAACTAAGCTCTATCGGCGCTTCGATATTGGTCGAACGTCTATGCGACGGTGTATGGCTCGCCACGGGAATTGCCCTGACGATCTTACTTGTACCGCTGCCGCGCCATATGGTCGAAGCCGGCGACGTGTTCTGGGTTGGAGTCCTCGTGGTTCTATCCCTTGTTGCGCTTCTGGCCTTCAAAGGACGCGGCGACTTGCCGAATGACGACGCGCCAATCGAGAGTGGTGTTTATGCTGGGCCAGGCGTTCAGACGGCAGACGCCAGCGCAGGATTCCGAAGTTTCAACTCATGGAGGAGACTATCCCATACCCTCGTTACGTTTGTTCATCGCTTGTCCCTCGAACTGCACGTGATCGGATGGAGTCGCGGGATGCTGTTGGCGTTCGCGCTCTCGCTCGCAATGCTGCTATTGCAAGGGGCATCGTTGTGGCTCGTGATGTTGGCCTACGGGCTGCGCGAGCCCTTTGCAGTTGGTATCGCCGTGTTCCTGATCGTGCACCTTGGGACGGCGCTACCGAGCGCCCCGGCCAACATTGGCACGTACCAATTCTTCACCGTCCTTGGCTTGACCTTGTTGGGAGTGGACAAAACGTCCGCGGCGGGCTTCTCACTCGTGGTCTTTGCCGTTCTCTCAGCACCACTGTGGGCGCTCGGCTTCTGGGCTTTCGCTCACAGCGGCCTTACGCTTGTTGGAATGCGAACGGAACTGAATAAACCATTGCCTGCCTTGAAAACGAATGTTTGAAACCCACACTTCCCAATT
>DATLBQ010000184.1:0-5661 GCA_035526805.1 Pyrinomonadaceae bacterium | reverse complement strand
TATGACGCCACTGCCTTTCTAAAGAGTCCCTTGCTTATCGAACGGCTCGAGAATGAATGGGTATTGCTGCCGCTGGCGTGGGTGTACGAATGGCGCCGCCGGCTGCAAATGCAAATCGATTCACGTTTCTCACAGGAAACCGCCGGTGTTATTGACGCGGCAGTCCTGGGAAATCGCTACAATCTTTCGCGCTCAACCTCCGAACGGTTCCGTGAAGGCGGCACTTTTCACGTGCTGGTTATCAGTGGTCTGCACATCACGTTTGTCGGTGGCTTAGTGTTGCTGTTGGCGAGGCAGTTCACAAAAAACGCTGCGTTACAGTTTGTGCTGGCGATGGGTATCCTGTGGGCTTACGTGCTCGCAGTCGGCGCTGAGCCGTCGGTGGTGCGAGCAGCTTTGATGTTTACAATCGTCTTACTGGCGCCGGTCGTTTCACGTCACGCATCTTCGCTAAACGCCCTTGGCGGTGCGGCACTCGCATTACTGGCATGGCGTCCAGCTGATCTTTTCGACCCTTCACTACAACTCACGTTTGTATCGGTATTGGCGATCGTGGTATTCGCCTGGCCGCTGTTGCAAAAAATGTCGGCGGTTGGTTCGTGGCGTCCAACTCGCGAAACCCCATATCCGCCAGTGTGTCCGCCCTGGCTGCGGAGTCTATGTGAAAGTTTGTTTTGGAGTGAACGCAAAGGAAAGCGGGAACTCGAGCACGCGAACTATGACTACAAGATATTCAAAACGCCCCTGGCGGCGACGTTGGAACGATTGCATCTTCAGCGTCCAATGCGATACGCCTTTGCGGCAATGGTAGTCTCCGTGGCGGTACAGTTGGCGTTGCTTCCGTTTCTGGTAATTTATTTTCATCGACTCTCCTTCGCCTCGCTCGTACTTAATATCGGCGTCAGCTTGTTGATGGCGGTGATGACCGTTGTCGCTGGTTGTGCTTTGCTGGTCGCCCAGGTGAGTAACACCCTGGCAGCGCCGCTCATCAGCCTTGCCAATTCGTTGATATGGATAATGGTGCACAGTGTTGACCCGTTTGCGAGAGTGGGTGCCGCTTCGATTCGTTTACCTGAGTACACTGGTTGGGCCAGCACGGTTTATGGCTTGTACTATCTCCCACTCGCGGTTTTGGTACGGGCACTTTCAAACTGGAGACCGATGGACCTTCCTCGTCGTGTATTTAAGAGCAGACGCCGGCGAGCCATCAATGTTATTGCCCTGTCAGGCCAACTGCTGGCGATAGCATTAATCGTTGCGCATCCGCTAAGCGCGGGCAGAGCAACCGGAAAACTTCGTGTCGATTTCCTTGATGTGGGCCAGGGCGATGCGGCGCTGGTGACCTTTCCCGATAACACCACTTTACTGGTCGACGGCGGTGGACGCCCTGGACCGTTTCATAAAGACAGCAAGGTTGCCCCAGATGGCGAAGAAACATTTGAGGCCGAGCAACGGAGTATCGGCGAGTCAGTAGTGTCGGAATATCTCTGGTGGTGTGGGCTCGATCGCGTGGACTACGTTCTGGCGACACATGCCGATGCAGATCACATCGACGGCCTGAATGATGTGCTGCGTAACTTTCAGGTGCGCGCCGCTCTGGTCGCGCGCACGCCTGCACGCGATGAGGAATATTTCCGCTTTTCGAAAACTTTAGCCGACAGAAATATTCCCGTGCGGCTCATCGGCAGCGGCGATGTGTTGAGGTTTGGAGAAGTGACGGCAAAAGTCCTCTGGCCGGTTGCCTCGGCAAATGCCAACGCCTCTTCAGGTAACAACGACTCAATCGTGCTTCGTTTGCAACTTGGCGATCGCGCGGTGCTGCTGACGGGCGACATTGAAATCGCCGGCGAGAACGGCATGTTGCGAGCCGACGAAGATTTACGCGCTGACGTTGTCAAGATCCCACACCACGGCAGTCGGACCTCATCATCGGAATTGCTGATTGCCGCTGCCCACGCGCGCTTCGCAATCGCTTCGGTTGGTCAGGTCTCGATATTTGGCCATCCAAATCCGGAAATAGTTTATAGATGGAGAAACAGCGGCGCGCAGGTTTTGACGACGGGAAACAGCGGAACGATCACCGTGATCACGGATGGACGAGTTTTAGAGCTGCAGACATATGTTAAGGCAAAGTAGATGTGCGCAGTCCAGGACCATATTAGTTATGTTGATCCGTTCTCGTCGGGGACGTAGAGGTCGATCTTTTGACTGCCCGGCTTGTAGGTATGAAGAACGCCTAGAGGTGGAGCGTAGATGTGAACGGTAATCAGATCCTGGCCGCTTACGTCGGGGTTGCCGAGCTGATGTATGTCAGGGATGTCTGATCCGGTTACGGAACCTGTCGAGTGTTCACGCGCGCTTTTGTATTCAAGCCCCGTAAGCGGATGGTATTTAAAAATTGTTTCCCACAAGATGCCCTGCAGAATCTTAACGCCGCCGTGCGAGCCGTTGTGATCGTGGATGGGGGTGCGTTGTCCCGGCCGCCAACACAACACCAGCATCTCCACAAAGCTACTGCGACAAACCCGATGCCGCCAATAGTTCCCATCCTTGAAACCGATGTATGGTTGCAACTCTTCATTAGAGATCTGCGATTTTTCCAACCACTCATAAATTTGGGTGAGCGTAGGATTGCTGTCTACCGATTCAAGTGCGGCTATCAAGGACGCAAGCGATAGACGATCGTTTTTCATCTCGGCGTCCGTAAGACTATTCGTTATATCGAGGTGAGTGGCCAAGTTTCTTATCTCCTGCGCGAGGCGCGACGTTCGGCAATAATTTGTCGCGCAGTTCCTTATATTAGCTGCAGCGGATGGAGTCAAGAGTTGCCGCCATAAGGAACAATGTTGTGTAGCACGGCTCATTGATAAATGTAGATCAGGCGCGGTGTTTCGCCATCGCCCGATATACGTATGTGCCATACGTTTGCGCTTAGCGGGTAGTTGCCGAGGCGTTCACCCCATTCGATCACGATTACGGCGCGCTCATTTGAAAGTAGCTCTTCGAGGTCAACGGCCTGCGCGGCAGCGGCGCCTTCGTCCAGACGATAAAGATCTATGTGAAACAGCGGCAGGCGCCCTGCATAGGGATTGACCAGCGTGAATGACGGGCTGGTTACTTCTTCAGGATCAAGGTCGAGCCCGGAAGCGAGTCCCTTTACAAAAACCGTCTTGCCGGCACCCAGCGATCCATCGAGCAAGAAAAGTTCGCCGCCGGCGAGTTGAGCGCCAATCTGTTTGCCGAGCGCAAAAGTTTCAGCGGCGCTCTGCGAGTGGAATTCACCGGTTGGGATAATGTGTTGAGGGGCGGTGGTCATTGTTAGGTTCGAGGTTGAGCGTCAATGTCACAGGTGAAAGAGGACAGGCATGAGTGCCTGACCTATGGTTGTTCACCCTTGGGGTCGAGTGAGCGTACTGCTTCGCTGATGTGCTCACGAATGTCGGAGGCGACCATTGTTCGCATCCCCCGGTCACGCGCCGCAAAGTCTCCTGCCAATCCACCGACAAAAAGCGCAGCAACTGTGGCAGAGATCGCATCTACTTCGGTCCCCCTGGCCCTGTCCTGCGCGTTGAAGCCTGCAATAATGCCGGTCAAAGTGTCGCCGCTGCCCGCGGTGCCCAATCCGGCATTGCCGGTGGGGTTGATAAAGACACGTCCATCGGGAGCTGCAATTAATGGGCGCTCCCCTTTCAGAACTACGATTAGACTCTGTCTCGTCGCAAAGTCCCGCGCTGCCGAGACGCGGTCGTTGAGTGTTGACTTGTCGGTTGTACCAAGCAAGCGCAACATTTCTCCTGGATGCGGTGTCAGGATCAGCGGAGCCGCTTCTGAGCCCTGCAGTTCTGAGGGCCACCCACCGCCCGAGTAGGTCGCAAGGCAATTCAGCGCGTCAGCGTCGATTACCATGGGCGTCTTACGCTGCTTGACTACTGTGTAAACAAAGCGGCGCGTACGTTCGTCTGTGGCTGACAGGCCTGGCCCAATCGCGATTACTGTGGCCGCAGAAGCCAACTGGATCACATGTTCGATTGCTTCATCACTAACTGCGCCGCGATCGGTTTCCGCCAGTGCGGTAGTTATTACTTCCGGCATCGCGCCGGCAGCGATTGAGTTTTGTGCAGAAGCCGGCGTGGCGATGGTCACCAGACCCGCTCCGGATCGGATGGCTGCGTTACCACAAAGAATCGCAGCTCCGGTGTATCCACGCGAGCCTGCAATCACAAGCACGTGCCCGTGAGTATTCTTGAACGAAGCGGGCGCATAGCGCGTGTTGACGAGCCACTGGCACACGTCGGTCTCTTCCGTGACAAAGAGATTTGGTTTCGCAGCCCGTATCAAGGCCGCAGGCGAACCGATATCAGCGATTACTAATTTGCCATTCAGATTTGAGGCCGGAGGCAGAACGTTTGCCGGTTTGGCAGCGGTAAATGTGATAGTCAGATCCGCTTTGACTGCAGCTCCAAACGGTGTTGCCAAATCCGCGTTGAGGCCCGAGGGCAAATCAATGGAAACGATCAAAGGTCGTGCAGCTGACGCGGTCTCGCGAGCCGCGCGCGTCATGTTCAGGTGTTGCACGACCTGTAGAAAAATTCCTCCCAGCGGGCGGCTAAGTCCGGTGCCAAACAGCGCATCAACGACAACGTCATATGTCCGCCGTGGTCGCGCCAGAGTCTCCCAGGTTTCCACACGCTCACATTCGATTAAACTCAACGCCGATGGATGATCAGTCGATCCGGCTCCGAAAGTGCTGCCCCGTCGAATGATTTCAAAATTAGTCCGCGCGTCGCCCGCAGTGTCCTCGACTCGCCCAAATACAACCACATCGCAATGAACCCCGGCGCGACACAGCGCCCCGGCGAGGGCAGCTCCATCTCCGCCGTTATTTCCGGGTCCACATAATAATTGAGCTTTTTTGCCTGCGAGATGGCCGCCAAAGTGATCAGAAATTGCGCGCAAACATGCGTCCGCGGCGGCCTGCATCAAGAGCAGAGACGGGACCTGATAGTCACTGGTAGTAAGGTTGTCGACTTCACGCGCTTGCTTTGCTGAGATAACCGGCTGCACGTGTTTGATGATAAGGACGGGACTTTACTGGGTCAATCGATTGTGGAAGAGAAGCGAGGATGGATTGGTGTTCCAGGACTGCGAAGGGCTGGTTCCACAAAAAAGGCGGCCTCGGGGCCACCCCCCGCCTTTGCCGCTGCACCAACCAATCCGTTTTTCCGGGATAACTTACTAAATAATCAATGGATCAGAATCTCCACAAAATATTGAGAAAAAATCTCTGAGCAAAAAGCCCGAGCAGGTTTACTTGCTCGGGCTTCGTAGGGAACGGTGAGGGAACGGTAAAAGAATGGTTGATCTACTCAGATTTAGCACCGTTGCGTCGTTTGCGAACAGCGCCGGCCAATCCCGCCAAACCGGTTCCTAAAAGCACCATCGTTGCTGGTTCTGGAACCTCAGGTGGTGGATTGCAGCCTACACATTTGGCCACATCGCTTCCCCCGCCTGCATTCACATTCTGAAACCGTAGAAACATTCCCTGGGCGATCTGCTGTTGACTAAAACCCGAGAAATCCCCGGAGACTGAGAAAGTAGCACTGGCACCTGAAATAATACCGTCGTTGGGATTACCACCACCGTTAAAGTTCGGTCCCGTAA
>DATLBQ010000183.1:0-14832 GCA_035526805.1 Pyrinomonadaceae bacterium | reverse complement strand
GTGTTTTCGCGCAAGCACGGCGACCATGTAGGTACCGATCTTATTTGCGGCGTCTCCGTTAGCAGCGATTCGATCGGCGCCGACTACTACGGCATTAATTTGGCCGCTTTTCATCACGTGACCCGCCATGTTGTCGGTGATCACGGTTACGGGAATGTTGTCTTTCGCCAACTCCCAGGCTGTTAGACGCAGCCCCTGGAGAAAAGGTCTCGTTTCATCGGCGATTACCGCGATGCGCTTGCCGGAGTCAATGGCCCCTCTGATCACGCCCAAAGCCGTTCCGTAGTCTCCTGCCGTTGCCAGCGCGCCTGCGTTGCAATGCGTGAGCACGGTATCGCCATCGGAAAGCAATTCGGCACCGAAACGGCCGAGTGCGCGATTCGCCTCGATATCTTCACGAAAGATGCTCAATGCCTCCTCGACCAGCGCGGCCTTAATTTCCAGCGGATCCTTGGTACTGCTCTTATGCTTGCGGAAAGTTTCGCGCATCCGCTCAATAGCCCAAAACAAGTTGACCGCCGTGGGCCGCGTCGCCGACATTACCTGACACATGTAGTCGAAGTCGTCTTCGAGGTCCGCCACGGACGTGCCCACTGATTGGCTGGCGCCAAGCGCGAGGCCCATGGCGGCGGAGAGGCCGATGGCCGGCGCGCCGCGCACAACCATCTTTTTGATTGCTTCTGCAACCTCTTCATAAGACCTCAACATGAGGTATTTCTCTTCAGCCGGCAGCAGTCGCTGATCCAGCATCCGAACGCCTTCGTCCGTCCATTCAATTGTTTTAATCATTTGTTTGAGCGGTTCTCTATGACTTGAAAGTGCGGTGAATATTACTGGACGGGAATTGCCGAAGCAAAGAGCCAGCGCAGGCAAATTTTGGTTCGACGAATTCCGAAACGGCGAGCGGTAGCTACGGGGTTGTTGGATCTAAAGTCGTTCATCCACGCAGATGGTGTTTTGCAGTCATTTCGCGTTCAGAAGCTGGTGCAGCAGTGCCTATGAGAATTGACACTGCCGACAATCGCATGGTAGTGTCCGCGTCAATTAGATTGTTCTTTGGATCTTAAAGCATCCGGGTGCCCCACAAACTGGGGAGAATAGGGAAGCGGGTGAAACTCCCGCGCGGTCGCGCCACTGTGATGAGACGCCTGCCGCTACGTTGAGTAGCCAGAAAGTCTTGAAGCCAGGAGACCTGCCTGAGACGCTTTGCAGCTTTCGAACGCTCGCGGAAAGGCGTTCAGGCCGCCCGGATTTCGAAGCCAACTTTGATCCCGCCGACCGCCTGTCGCCTTTCGCAGACAAAGGATCGGCGGGATTTTTTGCTAATACACCACCCTGCAAATTTCAAATTAAAACAAACGTCTGGCGCATTGGCCCTTCTGTGTGCCGTTCTGAGCCTCATCTCTTGTTCTAATATTCAAGCACCTCACCAGCCGGTCAATGAAACCAGGAACGTAGTTGACGAGGCCGGGCGCACCGTTACCGTTCCGGTCAAGGTGGAGCGAATAGTTTCCCTCGCGCCCAATCTCACGGAGATTGTTTATGCCGTCGGCGCAGGTAAACGCCTGGTAGGTAATACGACCTTCTGCGATTACCCTGCCGCCGCGAAGGATGTTGCGAAGGTCGGCGACACGCTACAGCCGAGTATTGAACGGATACTCGCCCTGCGACCGCAGCTGGTGCTGGTTTCCACAGCGTCGCAGCTTGAAGCCTTTACAAAGCAATTGAACGAGCATCAGATCGCAGTCTACGTTACGGACCCACGCGATCTCGAAGGTGTGTTTCGCTCGATTCTGAGCGTCGGCGATCTCTTAAATGAACCTATCGCTGCTGACGAATTGGTTAAGCAACTGCGTGCGCGAAATGAACAAGTGGAGCGCGCAGTCGCCGGTCGTCCCGCGGTCTCCGTCTTTTTCCAACTGTCGGGCCAGCCGCTCTATACGGCGGGCAAAACTTCGTTTGTAACAAATCTAATCCAGCGCGCGGGCGGCCGATCCGTGACAGCGGATGTTAACGAGGCATGGCCGCGGCTAAGCGACGAGGCGGCACTCGCCTCGCGCCCGGAAGCTATCATTATGCTTTCTGGCGATGCGATGGGAGCAGCCGCCAATACAAAGGTTGCGGCGGCGCTCAAAAATTCCCCTGCCGCTCTCAGCGGTCGCGTTTATATGATCAACGGCGATCTTTTAACACGTCCAGGACCGCGACTCATTGACGGCCTGGAGCGGATGGCGCACGCGCTGCATCCGGAAGCTTTTAAATGAGCAGAAGCTTGAACAACAGAAACTCAGTTATCAGTCGTAGTCCTGCATCGCTGGATCATGGGGGGCGTGCGACTCTCCGTAAGACTCTCGCCGTTTGCGGCATGCTTAGCGTAATGCTGATCTTCATAGTTGTTGTGGCCGCAATGGTGGGAAGTGAACGCCTTCCTCTGGTTGATGCACTGGGCGCCTTGTTTACGGGAGGGGCGAAGTCCGGCGCGCTTACTGCTACACAGCGCGCCATTCTTTTTGATATCCGCTTGCCACGCATTCTGCTAGCGGTCACCGTCGGTGCCTCGCTTTCGGCGGCCGGCGCCAGCTATCAGGCGCTCCTACGAAATGCGCTCGCCGAGCCCTACTTGCTGGGGATTTCAAACGGCGCTGCCGTTGGAACAATGATCGCGCTGGTTTTTTTTAACGCAAATGAATGGACTCGTCCGCTGATGGCCTTCGCAGGTGCACTCGGGGCGACCTTTCTTGTTTATCGATTAGCTCGCGGGCGCGCAGGCACCACGCCAGAGCGATTGATACTCGCGGGTGTAATAGTCACGACCTTTCAGTCATCGGTGATCGTTTTCATCACGACGCTCATGGATGCGACTCGCATCCGCTCGTTTACTTTTTGGTTGCTGGGCGATCTTTCACAGGCTGCAGCCGGCTCACTTTGGATCGCTACAGTCGCTACAATCATCGGAGTCGCTGCCCTGACCCTCAAAGCGCGTCCTTTAAACTTGCTAATGCTGGGTGAGCGCGACGCCTTCGATCTCGGCGTTGAAGTTGAACGCGTGCGTCTCCAGGTTTTGCTCGCGGCCAGCTTGGTCGTCGGTGTTTCCGTTGCCTTGAGCGGTTCGGTGGGCTATGTCGGCCTCGTCGTACCGCATCTGGTGCGCATGTCTACGGGTGGGGACAATCGTCTGACGATTCCAGCAGCGGCGCTTGCGGGCGCAGCCTTCGTTGTAATTGCAGACACCGTTGCACGCACTGTGATTGCGCCGCGCGAACTTCCGGTTGGAGCGATCACCGCGTTGATCGGCGCACCTTTGTTTATCTATCTGCTGAAGCGACGCTAGCTCGAAACCAATTTCTATGCGCACTTTTATCTATCGCACGCACACCTGGTTAGGGTTGATCGTAGCGATTCCGGTGTTGGCTTGGACCTCTAGCGGCTTGTTGTACGCATGGCCCAACGCAGTAGAAGGCGGCAGGGTGGAAGGCATAGCACCGGCTCGCATTCGAATTACGCCGGCAGAGGCGCTGCAGCGTGCTGACGAGTTCGCGGGAAGAAAACTGCCGACCACAGCTTTGACGCTGCTGATGCGCGATGGCCGTCCGGTTTATCAGGCGTTGGGAGGTATGGGAGCGGATTCGCTGTTGATTGACGCCGAAACGGGAGCGGTAATGAAGACGCCGCCGGCAGGCATTTTAACCAGATATTTTCGCCAGGCGCACTTCTACTTCTTCGCCGGACGTTGGCAGGTTCAATTACTCGTTGCAGTCTCGGCCCTGGCGTTTCTGTCAGCGTTGTCGGGCACGTATTTGAACGTAGTGCTCTGGCTTACAAAGTTGCGAAAACGTGCCGCGTCTAAATGAATGGTTTGGAAATGCTCGAAGCAAAAAATGTAAGCATTAATTACGGTACGCGGCACGCGGTCGTGAATGTTTCGTTGCGTGTGTCCGCCGGAGGGATGACGGCGATTGTCGGTGCAAACGGCGCTGGCAAGTCTTCTTTGTTGCGAGCGCTCAACGGCGCCATTCAGCCCTCAAACGGCGAGGTGCTGCTGGATGGTAAACGCCTTAATCTATTCGCGCGCAGAGCGATCGGCCGACGCATAGCGGTGGTGACGCAGGAGTCTTTGTTGGCTTTTCCAGTTTCGGTTTTGGAGTTTGTGCTGGGTGGACGTTACGCGTGGGCTGGGTCAGGCACGTGGGGCTGGGAATCTGATCGAGATCTGGAAGTTGCCATGGAAGTGTTACGGCAGACTGAATTGGAAAAGTTCAGCGCCCGACTGATGAACGAGCTATCGGGAGGCGAACGACAACGCGCAGTTTTGGCGCGAGCTCTGGCGACCGAAGCCAGAATTCTATTGCTCGACGAACCAACGGCCAATCTCGACCTGGCTCATCAGGCTTCAATGCTCCAGCTGGTGCGAGCGCATTGCGACGAACGCGCGGCGGCCGCGGTTATCGTAACGCATGACATTAATCTTGCCGCGGAATTCGCCAATCACATTTTGCTGTTGAAGAGTGGGCAGGTGATCGCTGCCGGTAAGCCTCACGAGGTTTTGACAGCGGAACTGTTAAGCGAGGTTTTGGAGATTAAGGTTTTGGTGGATGCGCATCCGCTTTCGGGTGCGCCGCGCATTACTCCGGCGTACCAAGCGCGCCGGTAAACGGTGGGTAGCAGTCATCAGGGCTGCTCTTTCACCACAACACGAGCGACGGCTTAGGGAAGGCGGTCAAAATCCGCCACTGCCCGCGCAACTGTAGGCGACGAAAACCCTGCGCAAGTTTTAGCCACTGTTCGAAAAGAATGGGAAGGCGCGCATGCGAAAGTCGCGAGTCAGGAGACCTCGCCGCCACTCTTCTAAAGCTCGCACTGCGACGGGCAGGAGACGCTACAAATGAGAACTACACTTCAAGGCAATCGAAGCGATCGACTGAGTTTCAAGCACAAGTCATGCAGCTTTTTAGCTCTGCTGTTGCTCTTAAGTCCTTTTTCAAGTTTGGCAGTTGCGCAGGACAATGTTGCCGCGCCGGCGACGATCAGTGTGCATGTCACCGATCCGCAAAGCGCGGCTCTGGTAAATGCAGAGGTCACGCTCTACACCCGCGATAATCGCATTCGAATCAAATGTCTCACCGATCACGCCGGTAATTGCCGCTTCGAACAACTTGCGCAGGGTGAGTATTTGATCGAAGCAGAAGCGACTGGCTTCGCGCGCGCCTCCACACACGTTGCACACATTGAGCGGAATGCCGGCGCGTCGCTGGATATTTCGTTGCCTCTGGCCGGCGTTAGCGAGCAAGTGGTCGTAACTGCGCAAGGCACGGCGCAACCGGTAGATGAAGTTTCGAAAGCGGTCTCGGTTGTCGACTCGCGCGAGATCGACAGGCGGGATGAATCGACGGTAACTGATGCTTTGCGCACCGTGCCGGGGTTGCGGGTTCAGCAACTGGGTGGACCAGGCAGGCTTGTTTCGATCAAGTCCCGCGGATTACGCAATCAGGATACGGCGGTGTTGGTTGATGGCCTGCGCTTTCGCGACGCTACCACCGGCGACGCCACCAGCTTTTTGAGCGACTTCCTGGTTACCAATCTGGACCGCATTGAGGTTCTGCGCGGATCAGGATCATCGCTTTACGGCACCAACGCAATCGGCGGTGTCGTAAATCTCGTGACCGATGAAGGTGGCGGCCCGACTCGCGGAAGTCTCTTAATCGAAGGTGGCGGTCTTGGCTTATTTCGCGGGCGCGCCGAAGTAGCCGGTGGTAACAGTCGCTTTCTTTACAGTGCCGGCGCGACGCATCTGAACGTCACTCGCGGCATTGACGGCGACGACGCCGCGCGCAATAGCAGCGGCAAAGGGCGCGTTACCCTGCGCTTGTCGCCAACTGCGACTCTCTCCGGACGCGCCTACTCAGGAACTTCTTTTGTGCAATTGAATACGAGCCCGAGCGTCACGGCCGTGTTTCCCGCAACCACAATTGTTGATGCCGCGCCGCTACCACTCGCCGAGCTGCGTCGCTATGAGATGGGTGTTCCGCTCGGTCAATTAAAACTTGAGGATGCGACGTTTATACCGGACGCAAATGACCCGGACGCTTCCGCCGCGAGTCGTTTCTTTAACGGCGCGGTCACCTTCACCCAGCGTCCGGTCGAAGCCTTTGGCTACACTATCTCTTATCAGGGGCTGGCAACGCGGCGCTCAAATAGCAATGGGCCGGGAGGCGTTGGTTTTCAGCCGTCTGGCGGTTCAACCAGCACAGTCGATGACGGCACCATCCATACCCTTAACGCGCAAACGGATTTCCGTCTCGGCCGGTACAACTTCATTAACGCCGGCTACGAATTTGAACACGCCACTTTCGTGAATCTATCGTCTTCATTCGATCCTGCCGATGACTCCTCGACCAATGTTTCGGAACGCAGCAACACTTTCTTTGTGCAGGACCAGTTGCGGTTTCTTGAAGATCGCCTACAGATTTCGGCGGCGTTTCGAGCTCAGTTTTTCTCACTCAATGCGCCAAAATTTACCCCGACCCCCGGCGCGCCTTACGGAGGAATCGCATTCGAGTCGCCGGGGGCCGCCTATACCGGAGACGGCTCAGTTGCCTATTTGTTGCCCGCGACAAACACCAAGTTGCGCGCCCATATCGGCAACGGCTATCGTGCGCCGTCGCTGTTTGAACGATTTGGAACATCGTTCTTTGGAGGCTTCTTCTCGCCGCTGGGAGATCCGCGGCTGCGCCCGGAACGCTCGATTGCGTTCGACGCGGGAATCGATCAGTCGCTCGGCGATAATCGGATGCGATTGTCTGCTACCTATTTCTATACTCGACTACAGGAAGTGATCGGCTTCGATTTCTCGGGAGCGATCAATCCCCAAACCGATCCATTTGGCCGCTTCCTTGGCTATCTAAATACCGGTGGCGGTCTCGCACGGGGTCTTGAACTAAGCGCAACTCTTTCACCCACTCGCTCGCTCGACGTATTCACGAGTTATACCTATACGAACAGCGACCAACATACTCCACAGATAGGCGGTAGCCGCGTAATAAGCTCCCTCGTTATCCCCGATCATCAATTCTCTGCCGTAGCAACCCAGCGGATTGGCCGCCGAGCATTTGTTAATTTCGATCTGACGGCAACCAGCGATTATCTTGCGCCAGTGTTCCCCAGAGTTTATAGATTCAAGAATTTGATCAAAGCCGATCTAGGCGGGAGTTACGAACTGCCGCTCACTGACCGGCAACGTCTGCGTTTCTTTGGGTACCTTGACAATCTCTTTAACCGTGAAAATTTTGAAAGCGGTTTCCAGACACCCGGACGCACTGGTCGGGCGGGCGTTTCGCTTAGCTTCTGATGCAGATGAGGTCAGTACCACTTCGCGGTAGCGGTCGGGTGCCCGTGGCATCTGTGGTAGTTACAGACCCACCCGCTACCGCGAGGTGGTACTGACCTCATTTCTAATCTCAATCTTCGTAATGGAATGCCCACTCAAGCACCGAAGCTTAAGCGATGACAGCGACCCAACAAATCGTTTCCTTCCTTCCATCAGCTACCGAGATCGCCTGCGCGTTAGGATTGTCTCAGCAGCTGGTCGGCATCACGCACGAGTGTGACTATCCGCCTGAGATTATGGGAAAGCCAGTTGTTGTTCGCAGTGCGCTTCCCATAGGACAAATGTCTCAGGACGAGATCGATCGCGCGGTTGCCGAGCGCATGCACGCGGGCCACAGTCTTTATGAGGTAGATGAGGCACTGCTGCAACGGCTTGCGCCTGATTTGATCCTAACGCAGGACTTGTGTCAGGTCTGCGCGCCTTCGGGGACAGAAATCACTCAAGCTTTGAGTTTGCTTTCCAAAAAGCCGCAGATACTTTGGTTAACGCCAAACTCACTCGAAGAAATTTTTGACAACGTGCGCGAGTTGGGCGATGCAACCGGTCGCGCAAAAGCGGCTGAGGATCTAATTGCTACAGGCCATGCGAGGCTGAAAAGGATAGAGGCTCTGACCAGCAGAGCAGCGAGCCGCCCGCGTGTGTTCTGTATGGAATGGCTCGATCCAGTCTATGGCAGCGGCCATTGGGTGCCTGAGATGGTGAGACTTGCAGGAGGCTTCGACGCACTCTCGCGCGAAGGTGCAGATTCCGTTCGCATCCCCTGGGATCAGGTAAGGGAAGTGGCGCCTGAGGTGTTGGTCATTACACCCTGCGGTTACAACCTGGAACAGGTCGTGGCACTGTCAAGTAGGTTGTTTACATATCCAGGATGGTCAGAACTTCCCGCCGTCAAGCAAGATCGGGTATATGCAGTTGACGCAAATTCCTATTTTGCGCGTCCTGGACCGAGAGTCGTGGATGGAACGGAGCTCCTGGCCCATCTCATTCATCCCGACTTGTGCTCGTGGGCCGGTCCATCAACGGCGTTCAAGCGTGTGGAGGTTGACCGGTAGTGTGGCTTGAAATTCTCTCTGTGTGATCTCAGTTGAACTCTGTGTCTCTGTTGTGATTTATTTGAGAGAAGCACCACAACAGAGACACTGAGTACCGAGAGCACAGAGAAGTGAGTCTTATTTTCCTAATGGTAGTTTTCAAAAACGCCGGACAAAAAATTCAGGTTGCAGGGTTTCAAGCTCTAGGGCGCCAGTGCGCTACTTATCGAGCCCGTCCTTGCAACCTGAAACTTTAGGCGCCAGGCCTGAATTAGGAATCGCCTACGGCTTTCTGCCTAACAAACCACCCGCCAGAAAAATAATGCCAAGCATGATATGTATGAAGTGATCCACCTGGGCGAGATCCAACGGTCCCACATGCCACATGCGGTTCATTGCCGGATCACCAAAAACAAATTGGCCCAGGAATCCCAAAGCGAGATAGACGATGCCGAAAATCAAACAAAACGTCCTGGCGCCCGACAGCGATCCTGCGAAGCCGAAATAAATAGCCACGGCGCCGGAGGCGAGATGAACGAGATTGTGTGCTGGTGTCAGGTGGGCGCCCAGCAGGTTCGGCGCCGCAAAACCGGCGATTCCTACAAGAAGAAAAACGACGCCTAGAATCTTGCAAACAGTCTTTGCCATGATTTGTGCTTAATCTCCTCTATGAAGGTTCACAACCGCGCGGTCGCCGTCAGAAAACAGGCATCCGCATTTCAATGGCCGATGGGAAGCTATAGTCCGAAATGTAGGCCCTGTATATCAAACTGTTCGACATTTGGAAAGGTTTTTCGAGACCGTTTGTATTATCGCCCGGGGAAAAATAAGCGGGCGACGGGTAAGCCCCCGTTTTACTTGGGTGTTATACTAGTTTGCGAAATCCCCCAACCAGATCTGAATGTGGAAACATAGGAAGTCGTAGCCATGCATACACGTCACGTTAAATGCTGCAGTCTTGTCAGAGGCCTCGCGATTTTAACCTTTCTCTTAATGCTGTCGGTGGTGGCAAATGCCTATACCGTTATCATGCGCGGTGGAAAGCGGATCGAGATTCCGGCTCATTTCGAGGTGACGAATTCGACTTTAACTTACGAGGTGTCACCGGGCGTCCAGGTTACTCTTGCTACAGCAGCAATTGATATTACGGCAACGGAGAAGGCCAATAATGAGGCTCCGGGAAGTTTTCTCCGGCGAGTACGTTCCGGTTTGAGCCAATCGGATATGACTGCCTCAGCGGCAGTCTCGACAACTCCGGCCAGCACGCCCGTTCGCACGATTACCAACCGCGATCTGGAATCAACTGCGCAGCGGCGACGGACCAGCGAGTTGGCTTATGAAACCAGGCGAAAACAACTGGGGCTGCCCTCAGCGGAAGAATCCCGCAGACAAGCCGCCGCAGAGTCGGCTACGTTTGCAAGGGACCTGGAACAGACACAGGCCGCGAAAAACGAATCTGAAGGATACTGGCGCGCGCGCGCATCTGCGTTGAGAACTGAAATCGCGGCGATCGACGCAGAACTCCAATACGTTCGCAGACAACTTGATGAACCGGTGTTTTCAACAAGCGGCGGATCGTTTGCTACCGTGATTAGTGGCGTGCCCTTCGTCTCATTCGGGTCTTTCGGCCGCCCAGGACACTTTGGGCGCGGCACGTTTGGTCGGCCAGTCCCACACCGGACTCCTGTGTTTGGTCCCCCACGAAACGGTTTGCAACCTTCCGCACAAATTGGTTTCGGTAGAGTTATAACGCGCGAACGTGTGTTTGTTAACCCGCTTGGGTTTCGCCGGTCTCACGGAGGGCAGTTCCCATTGCCGGTACCCAACATGATCTTCGGTTCAACGGGTAACTATGATGTGTCATATGATCGAAACTGGCTCATAACGCACTTCAATGAATTAGCCGGAGCGCGTGCCGGACTCAATGCGCGATGGCGAGAACTGGAGGACGAGGCGCGGCGCGCAGGTGCGCCGCCAGGCTGGCTGAGACAGTAGGAAGGTAGGCAGAAGTAGTAACAGAAGGCAGAAACCGGAACCCGGACGGACCAAAGATCTAAGCGCAAAGAACAAAGTACAAAGACCAAAGACCAGGGAGCCTTTCGAAACTTAAGATCATGAATGGTTGGGAGACAATTATTGGATTGGAGATTCATGCTCAGCTAAGCACTGAATCTAAAATCTTTTGCGGCTGCTCTACGAACTTCGGCGACGACCCAAATCAAAACACCTGCCCGGTGTGTTTAGGTTTGCCTGGTGCGCTGCCCGTGCTTAATCGTCGAGCGGTGGAACTTGGCGCGCGCGCGGCGTTGGCGCTTGGTCTCCAGATAAACAATGAATCTATTTTTTCACGCAAAAACTATTTCTATCCTGATCTTCCAAAGGGTTATCAAATTTCGCAGTATGACAAGCCATTTTCCGCGAATGGCAGTCTTGAAATCATGACCGCCGAGCGCGATGAAGCAGGGCATCCGGTTGAATGGCGAGCCAAGAAGATCGCGATCACGCGTCTGCATCTCGAGGAGGACGCCGGGAAAAACGTGCACGAAGGGTTGCCCGACGTTGATCGATATTCTTATATCGATCTCAACCGCGCCGGTACACCGCTGGCCGAGATTGTTACGGAACCTGATTTCCGTTCTTCATGGGAAGCCTACGATTACGTTAACCACGTCAGACGCGCGCTGCAGTGGGTGGGTGCGTCTGAAGCTGACATGGAGAAGGGAAACCTGCGCTGCGAGGCCAACGTCTCGGTGCGGCGCACCGGCGATGAGAAGTTTGGCACTAAGGTGGAATTGAAGAACCTCAACTCCGTGCGCTTCATGCAGCGCGCTATCGACTTTGAAGTTAGCAGGCAAATCGGCGTGCTCGAATCTGGTGGACGTTTACAACAGGAAACGCGGCTTTGGGACGAGCGCGCCGCGGAAACGCGCGTAATGCGATCAAAAGAGGAAGCGCATGACTACCGTTATTTTCCCGAACCCGATCTCCCGCCATTGATAATTTCTGAGGAGTTTGTTGAGCGGGTGCGATCAGCGATGCCCGAACTGCCCGAGGCCAGGCGCCGCAGGTTCATGGAACAGTATGGCCTTTCATTCAGCGACGCTTCCCAACTTACGTCAGAACGTTCGTTGGCTGATTACTACGAGAGCGCCGTTGAAACTTCACAGAGCCCACGTGCGGCTGCGAATTGGATACGCTCGGAACTCCTGCGTGAACTCGAAGGAGCGGGATTATTGGCGAGCGCTTCGCCGGTGGCGGCCGAAGATCTTGGTGGATTAGTACGTCTTATTGAGGATGAGAAGATCAGCGGCACGCAGGGCAAAGAGGTGCTCATCGACATGTTTAAGTCTGGCAAGTCGGCGGCAACGATTGTCGCAGAGCGGGGACTCGTTCAGGTTAGTGACACCGATGAGATCGATTCAATCATTGACCAGGTGATCGCCGCGAATCCGGCTCAGGCAGAACAATATCGCACCGGGAAGGAAACGTTGTTTGGCTTTTTTGTGGGACAGGTGATGAAAGCTTCAAAGGGGAAGGCGAATCCAAAAGTTGTAAACGAACGATTAAAAGGGAAATTACAAGTGTCGTGAAAACACTTTGCGGGGATTGCGTACGCCGCGGCTATGTGAAGCGTTACAACGGCGAAGAACAATCACCAGGGCTGTTAATGGTGTCAGGAGGATAAAACGATGCCGAAGAATAAATTGATGAAGCGCCTAATGGTCTTTCTTGTTTTGCTCACTATGGTTGCAGCCACTGTGCTGGAAGTCTCCGCTCAAAGAAGGCGTACACGGAGGGGAAGGCGCACGGTTACACGCGTCGTTACACCTCCGGTTCAGTACTACACTGTTCCCGCCGACACGATCATCCGCGTTCGCCTCAATGAATCGCTCGATTCGGGAACGGCGCGGATCGGTGACCGTTTCACAGCTAATGTAGTCGAACCGGTTTATGCCGGAAGCGGCATTGAGGTTGTTCCCGTGGGCGGCAAGGTCTCGGGCAGGGTAACTCAGGTAAACCGTGCGCAGAAACGCAGGCCCGGGAACATTACCGTCGCCTTCGATGGCATTACCTTGCCTAACCTTAGAAGGACCGTAATCAACGGATCGTTGACTACGCTTCAGGCTGACGACGTAAATTCAGACAATGAGGGCACGGTTAAAGGTGGCAGCAACCAGAAACGCGATGCAGTGTTTATCGGCGGCGGGGTCGCCACTGGAGCCATAATCGGAGCAATTGCTGGCGGCGGAAAAGGCGCGGCGATTGGCGGCATATTGGGTGGCGCACTAGGCACGGGCGCGCGAGTGTTCGAGAAAGAAAAAGAGGCGGAGGTTAAGTCGGGCACTGAGTTCGGCGTTATTCTCAATCGAAGTGTTTCATTGCCTGCGACTACCGTGCGGTAAGGCTTCTAAGCCTTCCAGTGTACTTTATCGTGAGGGGCGCAAAGGCTCCGTTAGGAGCCAAATGTTTATAGCCCCGGTTCACCATTGTATCCTTCGTCAGGCGCGAGTTTCTCGCGCCTGACGAAGGAAAAGTTTTTGGGTGCGGAAGTTCTATCTATAAACATCTCGTGCCTACGGCACGAAAGCTGATTTCCTGGATTAACAGATTGCGTTACTCGTGACGTACCCCAGATGAACTTAAAAGGAAGAGTCGCCATTGTAACTGGCGGCACCAGAGGTATCGGCCGCGGCATCGCTGAGGCCTTGTTAGGCGAGCACGTCAATGTTTGTATCAGCGCTCGGAAAGAGAGTGAAGTTCAGAAAGCGACAGAGTCTCTAAATAAACTCGGCGGTGGGAAGGCGATCGGCTACGCTTATGACGTGCGTATTCTTTCGGAGGTGAAAGCGCTTTTTGAACGCGTGTCTTCTGCCTTCGGGGGCGTGGATGTGCTCATCAATAATGCGGGCGTCGGAATATTCGCTCCGGTTGAAGAGATGTCGCCCGAAGACTTTCGCGCGGTGCTCGAAACAAATCTGTTTGGTGTCTTCTATTGTTGCCATGAAGTGATTCCGCTCATGAAGAGTCGAGGCGGTGGTTACATCATCAACATTTCATCACTCGCAGGCGCCAATCCACATCCGCGGATGGCCGCGTACAATGCGTCGAAGTTTGGACTCAACGGTTTCAGTGAAGCGTTGATGCAGGAAGTGCGGCATGACAACATCAAGGTGAGTTACGTCATGCCCGGTTCGGTGAATACGGCGTTTGGCGGCGACACTCCAAACGAACAGAATTCCTGGCAGCTTAAACCCTCCGATATCGCGAAAGTTGTAATCGATCTGCTTCACCACGATGACCGCAGTCTTCCCAGCCGGGTCGAGATCAGGCCCAGCAAGCCGCCGAAGAAGTGATGCGAGCAGTTGTGCAACGTGTCACCCGCGCGAAAGTTACCGTCGCTGATGAAATCGTTGGCGAGATCGAGAGAGGTCTTGTCGTTCTAATAGGCGTCGCGCGCGACGACGCAGAAGTTGATGCGGAATACCTGGCCGCGAAGATTGTGTCGCTGCGCATTTTCGACGACGAAGCCGGCACGATGAACCTTTCGGTAAAGGACGTTCACGGTGGCATCCTTGTGATTTCTCAGTTCACACTTTTCGGCGATGTGCGGCGCGGCCTTCGTCCTTCATGGTTTGATGCCGCGGCGCCGGAGGTGGCCGAGCCGCTGTATCAACATTTCCTGACGCAAGCACGTAAACTGCTAACCGAAGTTGCCTGCGGTAGCTTTCGCCGCATGATGCAAGTGGAGTTGGTCAATGATGGGCCGGTGACAATTCTGCTCGACAGCCGCAAGCAGTTTTAGCGGATGATTTGGCCGCAGATTAACGCGGACGACACGAATCTGAACTAGAGTTTAGTTCTGAGCTGCACCACGTGGGCTTCTCGAATTGATTGTTGGCGTTGAAGCCGTCGCGGTCTCTGTCCGCGCCCGTAAGCCCAGGCCACACCTATTACTTAATGGAGATTAGCGCCACGTTGCTGGCTACGCCACGTAACGCGATGCTCAATGAGACATCTCCAATACCCTCGAGCTCGTCAGGAAGTCTGACCGTAACGGCTGTTATCCAACTAAAATTCGGAACCTCTCGGGCACCTTCAACAGGGAGCATGTAGAGTCGATGTTGTGAGTCTTCAGCTTGGATTGTAATAGCTGAGAGATCCTCGCCATTCTTCAATTCCAGATTGTACCCAAAAAGATTAACACGAGTCCGCCGGTCTGAACTGAAGAAGTTCTGTGGTGACGTTACAGAAAAGGGTTCATGCATCAATGTGACGGAATCCAGGGCCACCGCTCTCCCTATGTTTTGATTGGTAAGCAAGACCGGTGATGACGACACGCTCAGAGGTGTTAGAGTCACATCAATCCGTTGGTAGTACAGAGGCGTGAGCGCTTCAAATCCCGAATCTGTCCCAATC
>DATLBQ010000182.1:0-5137 GCA_035526805.1 Pyrinomonadaceae bacterium | reverse complement strand
GACGCTTGCCCATTTTGTGGCGCGAATCATTAACCGAGCGGCCATAGATAAGCGAATCGGGCCGCGCGAAATAGACGTGCTCAAACAGGCACATCGAGGTCTTTTGCGCCTTCAGCGGATGGGATGACCTTAAGCCTTCCTGATTAATTACCAGCATCTCGCCGGGTTCTACGTCACGAATGTACTGCGCATCGATGAGGTCAAACGCGCAAGTTTCAGAGGCAACTACCCAGGCATCACCCAGTCGTCCCAGCGCTAACGGTCGAAAGCCGCGCGGGTCGCGAACTGCTATTAACTCGCCGGGAGTCAGAAAGAGCATTGAGAATGCGCCTTCCGTGTTCCGCAACACTTCCGGTATCGCTTCGCGAACGGAGCTCGCTTTGGACCGCGCTACACCGTGCAAGATAACTTCGGTATCAGACGTGGCCGAAAAGATTGCCCCTTCGCGCTCGAGCTTTCTCCGTTCCTCGCGCGCGAAAGGTAAGTTGCCGTTATGACAAACCGCAATCTGGCCGTGCTGGCACGTCACCAGAAAAGGTTGCGCTTCACGAATGGATACCTCGCCGGCGGTGGAGTAACGAACGTGGCCGATGGCGGCAGCCCCGGCCAGGCGATCCAGCGTCGACTGATCAAACGCCTCGGCAACATGTCCCATCGCACGTTCCAGCCGCAGTTCCGATCCGGTGGACGACGAGATACCACAGGATTCCTGGCCGCGATGCTGCAAAGCGTAGAGGCCAAGATAGGTTAGACGAGCGGCGTCGGCATGTCCGTAGATTCCGAACACACCACACTCGTCGCGAAATTTATCTGAAGTTATTTCCACAATTCCACTGCATTGTCTTTGTAACGCAAACTGTTACTTTGCAGACCGATCGTTACTACTCACTGAAGCGTTGGCTAGCAACGCAAACTAACAGTTTGCTTTACTCTCGAAAGACATTCTGAGCTTACTTCGCATTCCCAAACCTTTCAACCCGGAACAGGATAAATTAATTGCGAATACACAAACGATCATTGCTTCCGGTATCATTGCTTCCCGAAAATAGAGTTAAGATTTCCGGCGGCGGAAATAACGAATCTAATGCAACTCCCCCAGAAACGAAACGCAGTTATCCGGGAGAAGCGGATTGCATAAGAGCGCTTTTACAGTTCTTGTTATGGTGGCTGTTGCTAGCCTTTTCACGATACGTGCAACCAGCACGGCTGTTGCCGGAAAGGCTCGAACCGCAGCCGACTTGTATGTGCGAAACTGTGCGTCGTGTCACGGGCGTGACGGTCGCGCCAAAACTTTAAAAGGCCGGGTGATCCACGCGCGAAAACTTAACGATCCGGAATGGCAAGATAAAGTGAGTGATGAGCGAATTTTTAATTCCATCATGAATGGCAGGGGGAAAATGCCGGCGTATGGGAAGAAGTTATCGGAACCGGAAATCGATTCGCTCGTTGCTTACGTTCGAGCCTTGAAGAGATGAGATGCAGAACAGGCATTCCTGCCTGTGCTGGTCAACAGGTGCTCGTGCAAACAAGCAGAAGAGATATTCCATTTATTATTTGTTAGTTTTCATTTCATTGAAGGGGCAACCCCCAGCCACGATGTCTGGTAAATGACAAATATTCTTATTCAATTGACTTGAGACAAATCCAGACAGGCAGGGATGCCTGTCCTACACAAATGAAGACAACCAGCATTTGGTATAGGCTGCTTACTGTTTTTCTTCGCGCTGCGCTGGTCATCGCCCTGCTCTTCTCCGGTTGGGCTATTTACAACAAACTTCCCCATCAGAATTCCGCACAGCCCGAGGCAACCAACGCGGAAACCACATTGCAGATTGTGTTGCGGGCCCCGGGTGTTAACCACACCGATACGCTCGACATCACAGTAGAGCTTTATCCTTTCGATATCGTCGCCGCGCATCACGAATATTTCACTGAGCCGCGGCCCGGCAAACGTTTAGAGGACTTTGTGAATGAGCGCATGAAAGGAAGCGCTCGCGTTACAGCGAGATTGGACCGGCAGGGCAAAACGACTGTCATCGTTAATTCAGGCACCTGGTGGTTGCGCGCTCAGCTGTCCGGCGAAGAAAATCTTGAATGGCGTTTGCCGCTTAATGTCGCCGGACAGAAACAAACAGTCGAGCTGACTCCGCAAAACATCTACACGCGAACCAGAAGCTTTTAGAGCAGTGGCCAGTGTTCAGTGGTCAGTGGTCAGCATAAAATGATAATAGCGTTATTCTTAACTGATCACTGACCACCGACCACTGGATCATGAAAGCCCTTCGAGTCGAAAAAAAGAAACTGGCGGTCAAAGAAGTTGATAAGCCGGCACACGGCGATGAAGCACTCGTGCGCGTGCTGCTTTCCGGAATTTGCAATACCGATCTCGAAATCGCGCGAGGTTACGCTCAGTTCCAGGGCACCATCGGTCACGAGTTTGTAGGCGTGGTTGAGTCGTCTCCCGAAGACAAGCTGCTCGGCCAAAGAGTTGTTGGTGAGATCAATGCCGGCTGCGGAAATTGTGATCTATGCGCGGCGGGCGATGCGCGTCACTGCCGCACTCGTACAGTGCTCGGCATACTCGGACGTGACGGCGCGCATGCTGAGTTTTTGCGGCTGCCGCTCGGAAATCTTTTACCTGTTCCCGACCAGGTCGCCGACGAGCATGCGGTGTTTGCTGAACCGCTCGCGGCGGCCTGCGGAATCATGGAACGGGTCGACATCCAACCCGGACATCGCGTAGCGGTAATCGGAGACGGCAAACTCGGCTTGCTTTGTGCGCAGGCAATAGCTTTGAGCGGGGCCGCAGTTTTGTTGATCGGCAAGCATGCTGAAAAACTACGCATCGCGGAGCGACGCGGCATCGAAACAGGGACGCCCAAAATCATCGCGCAGCGCAAACGAGAATTCAACGTGGTGGTGGAAGCGTCCGGTTCACCCTCTGGCTTTGTCGGCGCATTGGAATTACTGCAACCTCGCGGCACGCTGGTTTTGAAGTCGACCTTTCAGGGTCCCGGGAAGATCGATGAGATCGATCAGGCGCGGTTAGTGGTTGATGAGATCAGCATAGTCGGTTCACGCTGCGGACGAATGCAGCCGGCGCTGGATCTTCTCAAAAAAGGTGCTATCGATATCGATAGCCTCATCAGCGAAGAGTATCCGCTCGCGCGCGGGGTGCACGGGATGACACGCGCTGCGAAAAAGGGAGTTTTGAAAGTGTTCTTGAGACCGTGAGGATTAGGCAACAGTGAGAGCCAACAATGTAACGGTTCAAGAAATTTTCCGTTTCTCATTTCTCATTGCCGTCCTACGAAAATGGCTTTCTCCTGTAATTCCCAGAATTCTCCCAGCCTCCCCCCGTTTCTTTGCTGCTCGCCCAGCCATTAGATATACTTCAACCCTTCCCATCGCGCTCCGTGGTCACATTCGAAGTGACGTTCACCGGGCCTGAATTGCAGCTTTACTGAAGGTGGTGTTTATGTTCGACCTTGTAAAAGATCAATCGACTATTAACGAGCGGGCCATTTTACGAAAGCTCCGCTTGTGGATTATTGCTCTCGGCGCCGCTTGCCTGCTGGCAGGAATTGGGGTGGGTGCGATGCTCTCCGGCCGGCCAACCGTGGCTCAAAGCGAAATGCAGATCGCACGCGCGCCGGAGGCTCTATCTGCTTCCTTCGCTGAGATTGCGAGGCGAGTCGAACCGGCTGTAGTAAATATTGAGACCATGACGGCGCCGACCGAAATCGCCGACAGGGACAATGAAGATAAAGACGATCAGACGTCCAACAACCCGTTGCTCGACATGTTTCGGCGCCAGGCGCGCCGGCCCAATCGTGGCGTAGGGAGTGGCTTCATCGTCAGCCCGAAGGGATACATCCTTACAAATGAGCACGTGGTTGAAGGTTCAAACCGAATTATCGTTGGCTTGCAGTCCGGCGAAAAGTTCCGTGGCACGGTAGTCGGCATTGACGAGGAAACCGACGTCGCGGTGGTGAAGATTGACGTTCCACGAGACCTGCCGTCCGTCACTTTGGGTGATTCTAACGCGGCTCAGGTCGGTGACTGGGTTTTGGCAATCGGTTCGCCTTTCGGCCTCGACCAAACCGTCACCGCCGGCATTATTTCCAAGAAGGAGCGCGAGACGCCTTTCTTTACAAACTTCCAGCGCTTCCTGCAAACCGATGCCGCCATCAACCGTGGAAACAGCGGCGGCCCACTGGTGAACATGCGCGGCGAAGTGATCGGCATCAATTCGCAGATAGCAACCTCAACTGGCGATTACAACGGCATCGGCTTTGCTCTTCCGGCTGTCGAAGCAAATTTCGTCTATCGGCAAATCCTGGCCCAGGGCAAAGTTCGTCGTGGATATTTGGGCGTTACCTTGGAGTCAGTGAAGGATGAATATGCCCGTGTGTATGGTCTCGCAGAAGCCAAGGGCGCGATCGTCATGGATGTGCAGCCGACCAAGGATGGCCAGCCGACTCCGGCCGCGAAGGCCGGCATGCAGTCGAATGACATCATCACTGAATTCAATGGTCAACCTGTCCTGACTGCCCAGGATCTGATTGAAAAGGTCGCAGGCACTCCTGTGGGTCAGTCCGTCAACTTCACTTTCCTACGAGACCGCGATGGTAAACTCGAAAAGATGAACACCAGCGTAGTGCTGGGCGAACGACCCAAATTGCAGCAGTTAGGCGAGCTTGACGATTCCTCAAAGCCCAAGGGCAAAGAACCGGACTCGAAAGCTAACATACTGCACCTGGGACTTACGCTGGCCGAGCTCACGCAGCAACTCATCACTGACAAACACCTTACGGGAGTGCGCGGTCTCTATGTGAAAGAAGTGGATCCCAGCGGCTTGGCCGCCGAGGTGCGCGCGCCCGGGGGAGCACAGGCTCTTAACGAAGGCGATGTTATTACTAAAATAAATCGAGTTCCGGTGACGGCGCTGGCCGATTTTCAACGCGTAGTCAGCGGACTTAAAACCGGCGATCCGATTGTGCTTCAAGTCTCGCGCTACGTCAGGGATCGTGTAACCACCAGGATTGTTCAGTTCACTTATCAATAACCGGTTCCGGGTTTCGAGTTCCGGGTTTCGAGTTAAATGAACAACCCGAACTCGAAACTCGAAACTCGA
>DATLBQ010000181.1:0-4504 GCA_035526805.1 Pyrinomonadaceae bacterium | reverse complement strand
CTGCCTCTGCTTTCAATTTTCATATTCGGCACAAACAAGGGGCTCGCAAGCTTCTGGGCAGCGCTGACTGCCGCAGATGCCATTTTCGCGCTCAAACTGTCAATCGTTACCAGCTTTTGGGCCACTGTTTTCAACGTGGTCTTCGGCCTCTTCGCTGCATACGTGCTCTCGCGTTACAACTTTTGGGGGCGTAACGCATTGATCGTTACAATTTCGCTGCCGACCGCGATTCCTACTGCTGTTGCGGGCGTAGCCTTGCTGATGTTGTGGGGGCCTTATGGAATGTTGGGGCGGCTATTGAGGCCGCAGGGGATTGAAGTGATGTTCACCGCCAGTGCAATCGTGCTGGCGAATATTTTCGTTACTTTTCCACTGGCATTTGGTGTAATTAAGCCCGTGTTTGACACCATGAGCCGTTCGCTTGAAGAGGCCTCGGCCACAATCGGCGCCACTCGTTTGCAAACATTCTGGCACGTCACTCTGCCTTCCCTACGCGGGGCGATTGTTTCCGGCGCCTTATTGACTTTCGCACGGGCAGTTGGTGAGTTTGGGTCGACAATCATGGTATCCGGCAATCTGGCAGGAAGAACACAAACAGCGCCGCTTTACATCTTCGCCAAATTCAACGAGGGGCAGATTGAGGCGGCAAACGCAATAGCCATAGTGCTGGCGTTGTTTTCATTTTTAATTTTCAGCGTGCTGTTTTTTGCCAGGGATTGGCTTGATGTTGATTAGTCGTAAGGCAAACTGATAATTTGCGGTGTTGGTGTGCTGCGCAATGGGCTGGTGGCAATCGCAATCTAACAGTTTGCGTTACGTTCAGAAGGTTGATGTCCAGCGAGGAACCAATTGTGAAACCGGAGCGGGCCAGATTGATCGACGAGTCACAAGCGCCTCCAACCAGGCAGACCACACCGGTCTACGCTGCCAGCGTTCTGGGGATAAGCAAATCTTTCGGCAAGGCGAGTGTGCTTGAGAACATCACCTTTCACGTCGCGGAGGGAGAGGCATTGGTGCTGTTGGGTGCGTCGGGAAGTGGGAAGACAACCATACTGCGAATCATTGCCGGTCTGGAACAGCCTTACACGGGCAAGATCGTTCTTCACAACAAAGACGTCACCGAGCTTCCCGCTCGCGAACGCGGAGTGGGAGTTATCTTTCAATCGTATGCACTTTTCCCCAAGATGACAGTGGAGAAAAACGTCGGCTACGGGCTTCGCATTCGTCATAAGCGGCGCAAGGAAGTTAAGAAGACGGTTGATGAATTGTTGGAGCTGGTACAGCTCCAGGAGCATCGCAAGAAGTATCCGTCGCAGCTCTCGGGCGGCCAGCAACAGCGAGTGGCGATTGCCCGCACCCTTGCTTACAAGCCCGAAGTTTTACTTTTCGACGAGCCCTTTGGCGCGCTTGATGCGCAGACACGGGGTCACTTGAGACGGGAGATCCGTGCGCTGCTGAGAAAGGTGAACGTACCCGCCGTCTTCATTACTCATGATCAGGAGGAAGCGCTCGAGCTGGGCGATCGCATCGCCGTGATTAATTCCGGCCATATCGAGCAGATCGGCACCCCCGCCGAGGTCTATAACAATCCGGCTACGGAATACGTGGCTACCTTTCTTGGAGCTGCCAATATTCTGGAAGGGGTTGTACGAAGGGACCATGTCGAGATCGGTTCGGCAATGATTCCAGCGCGCCTCGACGGCGAGAGGTTTCGAGAAGGCGAAGCGGTAAAAATCATTTTTCGCCCGGAGGATGTACTACTGGCCAGGACGCAAGCCCTGCCGGCAGGCCGAGTTTGTTTTTCCACCGGCATCGTGGGTGAAACAAGTTTTGTGGGTGCTTATGAGCGACTGCGGATCAGGCTTGACCCGACGGGATGTGGCCCAAGTGATAGCAGTGAAACGCCTTACTATTTAACGACTGAAACGCCGGAACGTCAGGGCGCCAAACCGATCATAGCCACCAGACCGAAATCGGAGAGTCTGGACGTCAGACTCCAGGCCGGCGATCGCGTTTTTGTCGGACTCAACTACTTCACCGTCCTGCCCAAAAGCACGCGGACAAAACGCACTTCTTCTCGAACGTGAGATCGCAGCCAATCGCTCCTGAAACACCCTTAATTTGCACAAATAACACTGGCGTGGCGCGCGACCAAACGCCACTTGCCTTGTCTTTTCATCCAGATATTTGTATAGCGGCGCTTAATGGTTTTTCCGGTATCGGGAGAATTACCTTTTGCTGTTTACGAACCACGCTCGATGCTTTTGATAAGCGTATGTGACCATGTGGCTAAATGTTCACGCGTGTGACGGTTGTATCTTGCGGCTGCTTTGTTATAAGTCCGGAGCAACTTTCGTTGGTCACACATGCATTCGATTAATTTCCGCCGTCCATAAGTATTTTCAATCGTCGTCGCCATTTTCCAGCCGACTGTATACCAAGGTCCCTGCACACCGAAAAATGATGAAACTATTTCTCGCGTCTGCTCTTCTGTGAGCCGATTCGCCAGGACATCCAGGAAAAACTTTTCAACTTTCTCGAGGTCGTCGCCAAAATTTGCCATGTCTTTATCCCATCGAGCGCGCTCCCCTTGATCGCTTACGGCGTGGGGATGAATCTCGGGACCGCCGGCCGCGGCCAACATGGCGAACCCCTCGCCAAAAGCGCCAATCAGAGTGATAACCGTCTGTAGGTTCTCCGGCAGCCTGGAGAGTTTCTCGGCTGTTCGCTTGGACGGGCAAGCGCTCCCGTAACCGATATGATGAAGTTCATGCGCGAGCGTGTTTTCGAACTTCTCTTTGCTTACGGCCGGATCCAGGTAAAGGAAAATAGCGGGATCGCTTTTCACTTCGAAGACAAAACTATTAGTCCTCGGCTTGATGACCGGATAAATCTTGGCGCTGATTCGCGCTTGCTTCGGTAAGTAAGCTAGCGCCAAACCCGCTGCGCCACTGATATCTGCCTGTTTCCATCTCTCGAGAGTTTGTTCAAGAGCTTGCTGCTGTTCCACGACTTTGTCAGAGAGGACAAAGGTTTTGAAATCTGCATCGTCAAAAGAGCGCTTCATTGAAGTCTCGCGCTTCTTCAGGCGTGTGTACCCCTCGCTTTGAAACACGCGCTGCCAATCTTGTTCGGTAAGGGGTTGATTCGTTTTCCTCTTCGTGAGAATGGCAAGCACCGCGACTGCTTCGTCAGTCACGAGACGCACATTCACAGCGGATGAGTTGGCAGGTTGGGCTGAACAAACGGATGCGAACGCAAACGCGGCAAAAACAATAGATATGCTCAACAGTCCGCGGAGAATAACTGGCGAGTTCATGTCTGTAATAACGCGCAATGCGTCAGGACGTTCCCAAAGTGAGCTTCCTTGAGGACAGCCGCCGAAACGTCATTCAAAGAGTTCAGATTTCACAACGCCGCTACTGCCAGACTATGAAATCGCCGACGCACACTGTTTATGTTCGCGAATGGTAAGACGCGCGCGTGAGTGCGATTAGTTAACAGGATAAAGATGCGGTCGTGATTAGGATCTATCCAGCAGCTGGTGCCGGTGAAGCCGGAATGTCCAAAACTGTCAAGCGGCAGATCACCTCCGGCGGCGGAGTCTTTTGTCTTCGCTAGCTGCCAACCGAAAGACCGCGCCTCTTCTAATCCCTCGGTCATGTCCTTATAAAACAACTCGCAGGTGGCGGGCCGCAGCAAATTACTTTGACGCGCGAGACACTGGCGGGCGATCACTAACGTTTCTTTGGCAGTTGAGAAAAGTCCTGCATGTCCCGCGGCTCCTCCCAGAAAATAAGCGTTGCCATCGTGGACCTGGCCCCAAATCACTTCGTTCCGCCAGTTCCTCTGCTCGCCGCTCTCTGCCTCGGCGCAGATTTGTCGTTCATAGTTATTACCCGTTTCGCACGCTGCGATTCCAGTTTGCAGTGCAAGTTCGGGATTGAAGAAGGTCTGTCTCAGACCCAGTGGTTGGAAGATTTCATTTTGCGCCTGCTCGAGCAAAGGTTTCCCGGCCATTCGCTCAAGGAGCATGCCGAGAACGATGAATCCGAGATCGCTGTAAACGACGCGTGTCCCTGGTTGATATTCCAAATCCAAATTGGCAATCACTGCGAGCGTGCGCTCAGGTTCGCCCTCGGCTAGCAGGTAGAGAGGCTGCCACGCGGGCAGACCTGAGGTGTGGGTTAATAGTTGAGCAAACGTGATCGGACGTTTGTCGGTGCGATCAAACTCCGGAAGGTAATGGGATACGGAGGCATCGAGTGTGAGTTCACCGGCTTCAACTCGGCGCGCGCATAGAAATCCGGTCACTAGTGGCTTCGTGAGTGAAGCGAGATCGTAGATGGTGTCGAGCGAAGCTGCGATGGATTGAGGCTCAGTGACTGCGTTCCCCAGGGCATCGGCAAACACCTCGCGATCTTTTTCTCCGATCAGATAAACGGCTGAAGGGAAGTCGCCCCCTGCGATGCGCTCGCTAAGGAAGGTTGAAATGGCTGCACTG
>DATLBQ010000180.1:0-7303 GCA_035526805.1 Pyrinomonadaceae bacterium | reverse complement strand
ACCGTTGAGAACCGTGATGCGAGACAGGTCGATTCCGCGCTGGGCTACCAGGTAATCTCGAGCGCGTGTGCCCAGTAAATCTGCAGTTCCGATGCGGCTGGTGCGGCCACCGTAGGCAATGACGTAGGTGGTCGCCGTGGGATCGTTTTGCAATGTCACCGCCAGATTGTCGAGCCGAGCCTTTTGATCGTCAAAGGCGCAGCTGCAACAAACGTCAAACTGTGTAGAAGGACTTTCATGTCGCTCCGGTTGGCGAACGAGGGCAGAAGCTTGCGCGTTTTGACGGCAGGCGGCATCGCCTGAGCCATCATCGACAACCAGCGTCGCGGTAATGCGCTGGCTGCCAAAACCTGTCGAATCAACTGTGATCTTATTTTCGGTGTTGGTCAGAATCTTCGCCTCACGCGGGCTTACTGACCAGCTATAGTTAAGGGGCGCGGTACCGCTGTACGCCGTGTCGGCGGAGAAAGTGATTATGTCGCCCTCATTAACTTCCGCATCAACCAACAGGCTGACCGGATAGGGACAAGGCGAGGTGACTACTGGCGCCGGCCTGAAGTTGATTGCCACGCACTTAATATTGCCAGCTCGCAAATCGATTTCACGAGTCCACCTTTGGCCACTGGGTAGGGTGATCACGATTGTATGCAAGCCGGGGTCGCGATCGAACGAGCGGTAATCAGTGTTTGTTACGCCTTCCGGTTTGCCGTCAATCTCAATGGGCAGGCCCCCGGGCGTACTCAAAATTTTGATCGAACCATACTTCGCCAGCTTTCGTTTCCTGGCATAAGCCGTCGAAGCCGGATGGGCCAGGCAGAAGGTGAGAGCTATCAGCGCGGCGAGTGCCAGTTTACCGTAAGCGCGGCGGGTAATTGCTTTCGACATTTTGATTAGCCCTCCTCCGTATTCTGTAACTGAGCAGCGAGTTTGCCTCTCGCATACCTTCTACGCAGGCCGGCGCCAAATGCTGCCAGGCCTGAACCAAATAGAAGCAGCGATGCCGGCTCGGGAACCTCGGGCGTCCCGGGAGGAGTCGGCGTACTGGGCGGAGTAGGAGTTTCGCAATCGTCGCAATCGTGTATGAAAAAGAAAGGTATCGCAGCCAGGAATAACAAAGGCCATTTGGGGAAACCGCCACCCGCGACTGTTATCTCGCCGCAATTACAAATAGTGCCCTCTACGTCTCCCTGAATAACGTCGACGCCCCCCTGTGGGTCGGCACTCACTGCGACACCGGACAATAGTGTGTCAGCGGAATCGCTGATGATCGCCTCGCCCGTGGAAGAGTCCGACATCGCGACAAAGCCGCCTGCGGCTGACTGTTGTGCTGCCGATGCCACCGGCGAAGGTCCGCTGTTTTCATCGACCGCTGAATTAGTATTTTGGGAAACACTGCGGAGCCGAAGCTCGGGCGGATTCTGGTAGCTGCCGATTACTTGTATCACCTGCTTTAGAGCTACTGGCGCCGCGTGAGTCGGCACGCCGGTCAGAACCAGGATGGCGAAGATCGTAGCAATAGGGCGAAAAGCTCGACTCAACATCGGTGGAAATTCCTCCTCTGATCTTTTCCAGGCTGAGCAGCTGGAAAAGGTTACATCGTTAAACCATCGCTCCAAGCGAGTACAATTGTGGCTTCGGCTCGAAGACCGACCGGTTTCGCTGGTTGATAGGGAAAGATGCGCAATGAAGAGGTGATTCCAATTTCGAAGGGATATGAGGAACGTCTAAACTGAATAAAAAAGGAGGTTTGCGGCGAGCCAAACCTCCCAGCGGTAGTCGGTGCAGTAGCCTTCGCGCAGGCAAGGATTGAGTTACCAAGCCCTCGCTAATGGCCGGGCTACTGTGCCTGCCGGACTCATTCCGACTCGTGAGCACTAACAGAGTCACCACTAGCGTTCGCTGCCTCTGCTTTGCGATCCTCATCGCGCAAGACAGCTTTTCTGGAAAGCTTAATCTTATTGCCTTCCTTACCTATGCATTTGACGAGAATCTGTTGGCCTTCCTTCAACTCGTCGCGCACGTCTTTAACGCGGCGGTCCGCGATCTCAGAAATATGCAACAGGCCATCAGTGCCGGGGAAAATCTCGACAAACGCGCCAAAATCGACGATGCGGGAAACTGTCCCCATATAAGTCTGACCGATTTCCGCCTCGGCAGTGATGCCACGAATGCGCGCGACCGCAGCTTCGGCAGCTTCACCACTGGCAGTAGCTATAGAAATCGTGCCGTCGTCAGACACGTCGATCTTGGCCCCAGTCTCTTCCACCAGAGCCCTGATCATTTTGCCGCCTGGTCCGATGACGTCGCGAATCTTGTCTGGATTAATCTTGATCTGGATGATTCGTGGCGCATGTGCGGAGATGTCGGCGCGGGGCTCGGCAATCGCCTGCTCCATCACACTGAGGATGTGTAGTCGTCCTTTCCTTGCCTGCTCGAGCGCTTCCGCCATGATCTGGGCATTAATGCCGCCGATCTTGATGTCCATCTGCAGGGCGGTGATGCCTTCCTTGGTGCCGGTGACTTTAAAGTCCATATCACCGTAATGATCCTCTGCGCCGGCGATGTCGGTCAGAATCGCATACTTGTTACCTTCCATTACCAGGCCCATCGCCACGCCGGCAACCGGCGCTTTCAAAGGCACGCCTGCGTCCATCAGCGAGAGAATGCCGCCGCAAACGCTGGCCATCGATGATGAACCATTCGACTCGGTGATGTCGGAAACAATGCGAAGCGTGTATGGGAAGACCGTTTCATCCGGAAGCACCGGCTCAATCGCACGACGTGCCAATGCGCCATGTCCAATTTCTCGACGACTGGAAGAACCAAAACGTCCTACTTCACCCACTGAGTAATGTGGGAAGTTGTAGTGGAGCAGGAAACGTCGCTTGACCTCACCCTTTTCGATATCGTCCATGAACTGCTCGTCTTCTTTAGTACCCAGGGTTGTAGTTACCAGCGCCTGTGTTTCACCTCTGGTGAACAGCGCAGAACCATGTACACGAGGCAGCCAACCAATTTCGCAACTTATCGGCCGTATTTCAGAGAACCGCCGGCCATCGGGTCGGCGACGACTGTTAAGAATATCGTCACGAAAGATGGTTTCTTTCAGATGGTCGAAAACCCTCTTGGCCATCAGCCTGCGTTCAGGTTGATCCTCCGGGTAGCCTTCGACGACCTCTTTCTTCAAAGAATCGGCCGCGGTATAGCTGTCACGCTTCTCCTGATTGGTCGTGTCCATCGCGGCGCGCAGCCGGTCGGCATAGTTTCGTTGAATCTCGCCCAACATCTCCTGATTCAATTCCGCCGCAACGACGGGACGCTTCCGTATATCGAGTGCCTTGTACAATTCTTTCTGCCAACGACAGAGGCGATTAATTTCCTTGTGAGCGAGCATGAGCGCCTCGACCATGATCTCTTCAGAAACTTCGGAAGCGCCTGCTTCCACCATCACGATGGCCTCTTCAGTGCCGGCCACAATCAGGTTCAAACGCGACTCGCGGACTTCATCGTAAGTGGGGTTCACAATGTACCGACCTTCAATTAGCCCAATGCGTACGCCGCCTATTGGGTTCACGAAGGGAATATCGGAAAGATAAAGCGCGCAGGAAGCGCCGGTGATTGCAATCACGTCCGGATTGTTATCCGGGTCGGCAGAAATAACGCTGGCAATTACCTGCGTTTCATTGCGATAACCTTCGGCAAACAGCGGTCTGCAGGGCCGGTCAATCAGCCGGCTGGTTAAGGTTTCCTTTTCGGTGGGACGTCCTTCTCGGCGGAAGTAGTTTCCGGGAATACGCCCGGCGGCGTAATTCGCCTCGCGGTATTCAACGGTGAGTGGGAAAAAATCAATCCCTTCCCTGGTGCTTTGGGCACCTACGGCAGCAACCAGCAACATCGTGTCGCCATACGAAATGACTACGGAACCGTCTGCCTGTTTAGCGACGCGGCCGGTCTCGACCGTCAAATCTTTGTCGCCTAGTTTTATTGACTCTTTGAGGTATTTCTTAACTGTCATTTTTGTTTGTCTCCTTCGGACAATTGTCTGAGTGGTTCAGACTCGCGAGCGTCTCGTGCGCCTCGCTATAGTTTGGAATAAATGTTCCGTTTCCCGATCTACAATCGGGTTTTACGTTCGGAATTTACGTTTTGACGTACGCCACGTGAAGGCGATGAAAAATCCTGGTGTCGCAATAATCGCAAAGGCGGCACGAGTCTCACTTTACCGTGAAGCTCTGCCGCCTTTTGTGCGTTACGCTAAGGCCGAACACGTCTGCTTGCTTGGGAATTATCGCCGTCACGTTCGGCACCTTGGGCAAGCCCTTCGATAGACGTGGGCTTTGGAATATTCAGATTCGAAGTCTCTAGTTAAACACTATTGTTCGACGAACTATTTACGAAGACCGAGTCGAGTAACTACCTCGTGGTAGCGCTCAATGTCGGTCCGCTTCAAATAATCAAGCAAACTGCGACGCTGCGAGACCATCTTTAGCAGGCCCCGCCGCGAGTGATTGTCTTTCTTGTGGATCTTGAAATGTTCCGTAAGCTCGTTGATTCTCTTGCTGAGTAAAGCGACTTGAACTGGTGGTGAGCCCGTATCGGTTTCGTGACTGCGAAAATCGCTCAGAATTTGTACTTTCGTTTCTTTGGCTAATGGCACTGCTTAAGATGATCCTCCAGAACAGCAGAACCGTAAAAGAACGGCACCGCTAAGATTAAGTGTCGAAGTAACTTAACACGCGCCTTTGAGGCTGTCCAGCGAGGGTGCCAACGGAATAAAGCCACAGATAATCACGGATTACACAAATCTGTAATCTCTATCTCCGCAGACTCGTTCCATCAGTGTTTCTCTGTGGCCGAGCGCCATTGTCATCTCGGGAAGCGATCACGGTATTCAATCGAAACAATGAACGCCTTGACCATCTCCGCCTGTTCGAAATTGCCATTAAACTGGTTTAACTTGTCGAGCCAGAACTGGTAGCCATCCTCGTCGGGGTCTCTGCGGAGGTAGCCAAAATATTCCATCATCACAAACATCTGATTCACCTTCGAGCGCTCGAACCCGTCGTTTTCGACGATCTGCCGCAACACCGCGGCGCGCGACAACGTTGCATTATTCAACCCGCCTACCAGCCCATCGCGGTTACCATCGAAGCCAACGCTGTGCGCGATCAAAGTGTCGACAAACGCTTCGTTTCCGAGCGCATCGTAAACCGCACGGAAATCGGAACGCTGTGTCCAGGCTTCGACGAATGCCTGTTTGTTCGCTTCCAATCGCACTGTCCAGTCTGTCGTTCCCACGATGACGCCGTTCGCCACGATTGAAGAATCCGGCATGAACTCAGCAAAGAACGGCCGACGGCCATAGCTGGCTCGATACAACCCGTCAACCAATCCACCGGTCTCCTGAAATTCGATTGACAGGAAATACGCGGCCGAAACATTAATGCGGCGCCGTTCGGCACAGGCGGCGTCAACGCCACAGCCGAGTATCTGATCACTCCAGAAGTTAAATCCACCTTCGTCGGGTTCCCTTCCCAGAAAATCCAGGTAGTGTTGGCGCACAAAGTATTCCGGGACGTCGAGGGGATTCACCAGCGCGCCGGACGCCAGTAACGCGGTGAAGGCCGCGTCCGTGTTGTTACCGGAAAGCGTGAAGGCCCGGTTGTCAGGACTGAACCCGTAGTTCACTCGCGACGGTGTGACTGTGTAGAAGCCGGCAGGATCGACACTTTCAAAGCGGTAGTTACCGTTGCTGTCGGTAATCGATTTTCGAGACATGGCGCCACTGAGGTGAATGGTCACACCAGCAACAGGAGCACCGTCTGACGTAGCTACATGCCCGCTGATCGCAGCACCTGCCGCCGTCGGCGCTGCGTTCACCGCTGCCAGCGCATCGACCCGCCCGTAGCCAAAGGAGTTGTTTGGTATCTGAATAGACGAAGTGCCGCCGCAGGTTTGCGGGCTAACAGTCACGAGCGGATTAGCCGTGTTTTGTAGAAGCGCTTTGGTCGCGGCGATGTTGCGCAGTAACTGCGGTCGCGCGGACCACAGCAAAGCCACCACACCGGCGACGTGTGGACTGGCCATCGAGGTGCCGCTTAGGTTTGTGTAACTGGTATCCCCTGTGCGCGAGGTGGATCGAACATTCACGCCGGGAGCAGACAGGTCGGGCTTTATCAAATTCGGAGTATAGAACGTGCTGGGACCGCGGCTGCTGAAACTTGCCAACCCGTTGTTGATGTCAATGGCACCGGTTGCAAAAGTGTCAGCGTAGATGGCCGGAGGATCAGACACCGAAGAACAAGTGGGCCCCGAGTTTCCCGCCGATGATGCGACAAAGATGCCGGCGGCTTGCGTGTTACTAATAATTGTCTCGAGCTCAGCGCGCGTAACGCATCCTTCGCTGGCAGGGCAGCCCCAGGAATTATTAATGACATGTGGTCGCAACGCGGGATCGGCGTTATTGCCTGAGAGATCAGTCGGCGCGATGAAGAACTGGAAACACTCGGTGTAAGTCGCAGGCGTCCCGTTGCCTTGATCCATGTTGCGACACCCTATCCATTTCGCACCGGGAGCGACACCCACCTGATTTCCGGCGCCGTCGTCACCTACAGTTGTGCCCGTGGTATGTGTGCCGTGGCCGCTATCGTCGCAGGGTTCCAGGACGCTGCGGCCGCACGGGTTAACGGCCGGCGACCCGGGAATTTGGGAATGAATGGCGTCGTGCCAATTGAAATTGTGGTTGGCCGTGACGCCGTCCCAGCCGCGGTACTTAGGCTTCAGAGCATTGTGGGTCCAGCGCATGCCGGTGTCTTCGTTGCCGATGGTGATGCCCTGACCAGTGAAACCCAGCGCCCATACCGCCGGTGCATTAACGTTGACCACTCCCCACTCCACCGCATCGGGTGCGTTCACGCCGTTGGTTGTGGTGCCGAATTTTTCAACAATCGGATCTTCAATCCAGCGGGTTGGCAAATTCGAATCAATGCGTCCGACATCCGAACGCGCGGCAAGCTTATCCACCAGCGCGCGATCAGCGTTGGCGACAAGCATGTTGGCAGCCCAGAATGATTTGTAAGTAACGCCGTTTGATTTGAGAAACTCCTGCAAACCGATTTGGGTGCGAGCGGCGTGTTGAGTGAGCGTGTTGTAAACATACCAGCCGCGCTCATTCTGGTCTTGCATGTCGTAGGCTGCGCTGAGGTTTGCCTGATCTGCCAGCATGATAACTATCGAAGTGCTGTTGCCGTCAGTTGTGTCGGCTAAAACTTTCGCGGCGATTCGCTCCGGATTTTGACTTTGA
>DATLBQ010000179.1:0-14737 GCA_035526805.1 Pyrinomonadaceae bacterium | reverse complement strand
GTGCTGGGCCCGGGATTACCGCCGGTGCATGGACCCTGAACGCAGCTATTAGATACGCATTGCCCTGGACTGCCGCAGCAGGCACCGGGCGCAAATAGTGAACCTTGCGCTGAGGCTGGCGGTGCTGAAATCGAAATAATTACCGGTATCGCGATCGCCGCAAAGCCAATACGCTTCACCAGCTTGCGTCGCGACATTCCGCTAAATGGCAGCGGCTTCGCAGGCGCGTCATCCAGCAGTTTAAAAGTCTCCAACTGATCCAGAGCCAACCAAACCATCTCCTCCGGCACTGGCGCGCCGGCATTTTTCTCCATCAATTCGCGCAGTTGTCCGACCGTTCTTTTGCCATCGCAATTCTTCCACACGAGAGCGGCAGTGGAATTCAGGCAATGGGCCTTATCGCGCTGCGTGTCATATACGAGAGTTTCGTCAGGGAGTTCTTTAACGATGAGTGAGTCTTTTCGCGCTGTCGGAACATTCTGGTTCATGAAATTTCTCCGTAACATTTTTAATCGGTTAGCTTTTATTGAGCACCTGAGCGAAAGTGACACCACAACTCAGCTTTGGGACGAAAAGATACTGGTGTTCATCGCAACTGTCAATAACATCCTTTCGCCGGTGCGGATGCGCGCGGCAGCGGAAAGTTAAGAGCAGGACGATTAATCAACTTTGACCCAACGCAACAGGTCCTGCTATTTTCGGATGCAGCGAGGATAAACAGTCATAAAAATTTACTCACGGCTGCGGTTGTGGGTAATGATCCAAATTGCGACTGGCAGTTAGCGTTCCGTCTTTAGCTGCGGTTTGGCTGTCAATCGCAGACGCAAGCTAAAGCTTGTACTCTACACTACATCAGCACGGGTTCACCCAATCACTTGATCACAACTCCCAGGCAAACTGAAAATTCCCCCGCAGCGCTGAAGCCACCGTTGAAATGGGCGGGAGGAAAGCGTTGGCTGGTGCCGCGCCTGTCACGCTTGTGGCAAGCCCATGCATCCAGGCCCTATGTCGAGCCGTTTTGCGGCGGCCTTGGAGTATCACTGGGGTTACGACCAAACAGCGCGGTGCTGAATGACATAAATCCGCACTTAATAAACTTTTACCGGCATTTGCAGCGAGGCCTCGATATCACTATCGAGATGAAGAATGACGAGAGGTGTTTTTACAGTCACCGCAATCGTTTCAATAAGCTAATCAATGACGGTTGCTCGCAAAGCAAAGAAGCGGCGGAACTGTTCTACTATCTCAATCGAACCTGTTTCAATGGACTTTGTCGCTTCAATCGCAGCGGCGAGTTCAATGTGCCTTTTGGCAAACACAGCGCGATTACTTACGCCGTAGATTTTTCCGCGTACGAATCGGTGCTGAAGAACTGGATATTTTTTTGCGGCGATCTCGATGCGCTGTCGCTCGCGCCGGACGCCTTCATTTACGCTGATCCGCCGTATGACGTCGAGTTCACCAGCTACAGTTCTGGAGGTTTCACCTGGCACGACCAGGTGCGAACCGCTGAATGGCTCTCACGGCATAGAGGGCCGGTCGTGCTTTCGAATCAGGCCACGCCGCGAATAATTAAGCTCTACCGGCAACTCGGATTCAAGATTGATTACCTCGATGGACCCCGGCGTATCAGTTGTACAGGCGATCGTACGGCGGCCAGAGAGGTTTTGGCAGTGAAAGAGTTGTGAGGCTGTTTGACAAACTTTGAATCTACAAAGTCAGCCGGCAAATTTAGTAAACTCACGGGCTTGCACAAAGAGTAATGAACGGACTGATATAGCGATATCAGAACCGGGTGCAGTAGCGACCAGCCACAGAGGTAACTTAGAAAAACACGAGTTTGCCAAAACGCACATCACCAAACGAGAGTATTTGGCCGGCTACCGCTCTCAGTTCTAATGGGAGCACTTTTTGTGCAGAGCCGAGCTTAGGGGTACCGAAGGAGAGCTTGCCCTTGAGTCTTGGATCTAACTCATTAATCAGTCAGCCAAAAAAATAAGAGCGCGGGCAAGCCCGCCTTCCCTACCCTAAGCTTAATGACCTTGAAGAGTTCTAACCCCACAACCTGGCTGCCGGAGTTGATTTATGACGCCGGCACTTTCAAAACTGAAATCGCTGTGGGTTCAGACGAAGCTGGGACCATCGCGAATGTCGTTTCTGCGAGCGAAGTTGAGAACGGAATTGCACTTAAAAATCGCGCGCTGCTGCCCGGCCTCATCAACGCACACTCGCACGCCTTCCAACGTGTAATTCGCGGCCGAACCGAATACGCAACGGCAACCCAGACCGACAGTTTTTGGACCTGGCGCGAGCTGATGTACAGCGCCGCCATACGCCTTTCGCCGGAAGACGTTTATGACGCGTCGCGCATGGCCTTTCTCGAAATGGCACTCAGCGGAATTACCGCCGTAGGCGAGTTTCATTACCTGCATCGGGCGCCCGATGGAAGCGAGTATGACGATCCTAATCTACTGGCGAAACAGGTTGTGCGGGCCGCCAATGATGTAGGCCTGCGTATAGCGCTGCTTCGAGTGGCATATGCTCGCGCGGGTTTCGAGAAAGAAGCGAATCCAAAACAGCTTCGGTTTAACGAGCCCGACCCCGAAACGTTTCTAAAAAATTTGGAGCAGCTCGGTGAGGATCTGAGCCGAGGCCGTAGCCCGACGGTCACTGCCCTGGCGTGGGTAGGGGTAGCGCCGCATAGTGTGCGCGCCGTGCCTTTAGACTATTTGAAAGAAGTTATCGATGCAGCCAACCAGCGTCGTTTGCCCGTCCACATGCACGTAGCGGAGCAGCCGGCCGAAGTTTCCGCTTGCATTGAAGAGTATGGGAGGTCGCCGGTAGCGCTGCTCGCAACCGAGGGGTTGCTGAGTGAACGGTTCACGGCGGTTCATGCGATTCACGTCACGCCAAAAGCTGTGGGTTTGCTCGCGGACGCTCACGCGACGGTTTGCGCATGTCCGACCACTGAGCGGAATCTCGGCGACGGCATTGTTCCGATCGACAGGTTTTTCCAGCAGCGTGTGCCGGTGAGCCTCGGCACTGACAGCCATGCACAGATCGATCTGTTGGAAGACGCACGCGAACTGGAATACCACCTGAGACTGCAAAAGATGGAACGCGCGGTGCTCGCGTCTGTGGATGACGAAGGCCCCTCGGCAATTGCCACACGGCTATTTCAATGCGCGACCGTCAACGGCGCAGCGAGTATTAATGCGCCGGGCGGCAGCCTGGAAATTGGGCGCCCGGCAGACTTCTTCACAGTTGACCTCAACGATCCATCGATCGCTGGCGCGTCGTCAGATGACCTTCTTTCCGCCATTGTCTTTTCTCTATCAAGGACGGCGATTAGGGATGTAGTGGTTGGCGGTAAGCGGTTTGTGGAAGATGGCAGGCATGCGGATCAGGCAGATATTGTTGAAAGGTTCCAGAAGCTGCAGAAGAAGTTGTGGGGTTGATTCCGGGATAAGAACAGCGGTGGCAAGCCCACCTTCCCAACCTGAGAGCTGCCTTCACACGCACATTCGTTTCAGCTTGAACGCCCTTCAATCAAGGATCACAGGCCCCAGTCGCATAGTCTCAGGGTGAGGAAGGCGGGCTTGCCTCCGCTCTTTTACTTGTTGAAAGAAAGAAGCATGACGGTTAAAGAAACGCTCGTTGACTTAGTTGCAATCGATTCAGTCTCGACACGATCGAATATTGAGATCATCGACTACTTGTCACGTCGTTGCGAGGCGCTAGGGTTTCAAATCAAACGACTACCCTACATTGATGACAAGGGCGTTGAAAAAATAAACCTGATTGCTACATCGGGTGCAGATTTTTCCGCCGCACAGCCACAGGTCGAACTGGCACTTGTGGGCCATACAGACACCGTTCCCTATGATCCAAATTGGCGCGACGCGCTTAAGCTGAACGAAAGCGACGGCAAGCTTTTTGGACGCGGCGCCTGCGATACGAAGGCATTCGTCGCCGCTGCGCTGGCGGCTGTCGAAGCCATTGACCGCGCCAACCTGAGTCGGCCGTTGGCGCTCATCTTTACTGCCGACGAGGAGATCGGACTAATAGGCGCCAAGCGATTGGCAGAGGCGCGCGCTGTCCGAGCGCGTTATGCAATTGTTGGCGAGCCGACCTCCCTGAGACCGATGCGCGCTGGTAAGGGTTACTGCCTCGCCGAGATCACAATCACAGGCCGTGAGGCCCACAGCGCTTATCCGCAGTTGGGCAGTTCCGCAGTGTTCGGCGCCGCACGTCTCATCGCGAAGATTGAAACGATTGCGGAAAAACTCACCGCGGACCGACATGCTGCATTCGACCCCGCCTTCACTACTCTCAACGTCGGGCTGGTGCACGGAGGCACAGCGAAAAATGTCATAGCTGGTGACTGTCGCTTTACACTCGAGTGGCGTCCCATACCCGGACAGGATCCCGTGAGGTTGCTGCAATTGCTGAGCGCGGCCATTGATGATGAGAAAAGGCGCGATCCGCAATTCATTTGCGAAGTGGACGCGGCCCGAGCCGATGATGGTTTCGAGACTTCCGGCAGTTCCCAAATCGTCACCCTGTTGGAAGAATTAACCGGAAACGGAGCGGGAACCGTCGCCTTTGGCACCGAAGCGGCGCAAATGTCCGAACTAGGCGCTGAGGCGGTAGTCTTGGGACCCGGCGACATTCGCGTCGCCCATCGAACAGGTGAATTTGTCCCGCTTGCCGAACTTGAAGCCTGCGTGAACATCCTCCAACAGGCAATTGAGAAAGTTTGTTGAGCTGGGGAGCGCAGGCATGTTGCCTGCCTCAACGTTCGCGGACACGTAGCAGTAGGAAGGATTCCTGCACTGACAAACCTCGGCGGGGCAACGATCCAGCCTGAGATACATCGAAACCCTGTCCAATTATCATGAGTGAACCAGATATTCCCGGGCTTCGAATTCCGAAATAATATGACGCGTAAGTTATTACCGATCTTTCTTGTGTTGGTTGTTCTTTGTCCAGTGTTGGGCAAGGCACAAACGCCGCCGAAGCCGCTTACCAACCGTGAGCTGGTGGCGCTGGTTTATGAGTTGCCAAAGCACCCGGAGCGGCGAGATGACGTTGTCGAAGAGATCCGCAACCGCGGGATCGGTTTTCCACTGACTGACGGAATGCGTTCGCTGGTGGCGACCAAGAGCGGCAGCGATCCCTTGCTGCGTCGCACTCTGGAAGAAGCCGAAAGAAGACGAGTGAATCCTACCGCGTCGGCCCGGCCACCTGACGCGGAAGCGCAGGAATTGCTCGATCGCACGCGCACGGCAACGTTGGGCGCGGCCGCGGCGATGCCGGACTTCATCGTCAAACAATTAATCAAACGTTCATACGCCTTCGGCACAACCAGCAATTGGATTCCCCAGGACAATCTCACAATCGCGGTCGGCTACCGCGCGAATGCGGGCGAGGAATACAAGGTGCTCGCCGTCAATGGCATGCCGTTAGGACGGGAAGCGAGGCAAAGCCGCGACTACAGCAAAGATGTGGCGCCCGGCGCGACCTCGAGCGGCGTGGAATACATTTCCGCGGTCGCTGATGTTTTTAAGCCTGAGTCCAAAACCGTTTTCAAATTCGCCGATACCGATGTCGTTCTCGGTCGCCGCACCTTGGTTTTTGAATACGAAATCGAACAGTCTCTCTCGAATCTAAACTTGCGGGCTGATACAGCCTCCGCAACTGTCGGCTCACGCGGCCGAGTTTGGATTGATAGAGAAACCAACCGGGTACTGCGTTTTGAACAAGTGGCCACGGAAATACCAGCCGGGTTCCCAATAACCGCAGCCAGCAGCCTGATCGACTATGACTGGGTAACTATCGGCGAAATCAAATATCTGCTGCCCACCCATTCCGAGATTTTGCTCACCCGGACCGACCGAGGCATGTCGCGACAGAGCCGTAATGAAATTCGCTTCCGCGGTTACCAGAAGTTTGGAGCGGAGTTGAAGATAATTGATGAAATCGACGAAAAGGATTTCCCACCTGAGAAACCTGATAAGCCGTAAAAGCTTCGCTAACCTGGATAGTCGCAGATTTTTTGCCGCGGATTTTCGCATTAACGCGAATTAGAAAATCTTTCCGCGGGCTTATCCGGGTGAATCCGCGGCTAAGCTCTTTCGATTATGCCAACCGTCCACATATGGAGACATCCCTTCTATCCGTTTGGGTGTGATTCAAGCAGAAACAAATTTTGCTAGTCGGGCTATCTCAATTCGCTTCTTAAAAAATCGGTCTGACGCTCTGGCGGTATGCATATTGCCAAAGCGTAGAGTAGTCCTCATGAATTAGTGACTAGAGGAGTATCTCCCAATGAAGCCCAGAATACTGATCGTTGACGACGACGAGGCGATCACTCAGCAACTGTTTTGGACGCTTAGTGACGACTACGACGTGGTCACCGCAAACGACATGCAATCGGCGGTGCGGCGGGCGACGGTGTATGAGCCGGCCATGTCGATTCTTGATCTGCATTTGCCGCCCGAGAGCGAATCGGCTGAAGTTGGTCTACGCGTTCTCGAGTACCTCAAAATGCATCTTCCCGAATCGAAAGTTCTGGTCATGACGGGTGCAACGGGCGTAGAAACCCGCAACGCCTGTAACGCCGTTGGAGCCGATGCGTTTCTCGCCAAGCCTTTCGATACACAGCAGCTACTGGCAATGATGCGCCGCATGATGCCTCCAGCGTTTGATGCGATGTAAGCAAACTGTTGGTTTGCGATCGCAAACGCCCAGAGAACCGAGCGCGGTAGCGCCGATGTTGGAGTTTACTTAAGTTTCTCTCTTACGATCCGGCGCTACCGCGCTCGGTTCTGTAAACCAGCAGCCTCACCGAATTCAAACCTGAGCCGCTAGCTTTTTTTACCGTCATACTGACTTCTCTCTGCCTGTCTGCGATAATGACTGTCCACGCGATGCAATTTGATCTGTCAGCCACCTTTGATGGCTTCGGGCCGAAGCATCTTCCAGACATTGAGCTAATGAGTGAAGCAAGCGACATAGTAAGTGGAGTGAATGAGCTGCCACTCTTCCCTCTCTCAGTGGTTTTATATCCCGGACTGCCTTTGCCGTTGCACATCTTTGAGCCTCGCTATCGAAAAATGCTGCAGCATATTCAAACGGGTAATAGTCTATTTGGACTTTCATATTTCGACGCCTCCACATCAGAACGCGAAGCACCGGAGGTCGGGAGCGTCGGGTGCGTGGCGAAGGTTACCGACACACAGGCATTTCCCGACGGCCGTTCAAACATTCTTGTATACGGCATCATCAGATATCGCATTGAAGCTTATGTCGAACGAGGCGATCCCTATTTGGTCGTTCGCGTCAGCTACTTTGAAGATGAAAACGAGGATCCTCAGGCAGTAGAGGACCACTCGCGAGCTGTTGCGGAAATATTCACCCGCATCGCTCGGGCCGTACGCACCATCAATGACGAACGTGCCAACCTTCCAGACATCGCCGCCACCGATCCGGAACGGCTATCCTACATGGTCGCAGCCGCAATGGAAGTGGATTCAGATGTAAAGCAGGAACTCCTTGAGCTGCGCTCAACGGCCGAACGCCTCCGACGATTACGCGAAATATTGGTGCGCGCCGTCTCGCGTTACGAGGAGCGGGCCCGCGTCCACGAGTTGGCGAAGGGGAATGGACATAGCGGCAGGAGAATTGAAATGGAATAACGACACTGAAAGCGGAGTCTCCAGGTCATGAGGTCAGTACCACCTCATTACACGCATAGACCGATAATATTGGCTGAAAGATCCAACAACGAAATCGTAGTAACAGTTCTCTTCTTTGGCGCGGCGCGCGACGCTGTCGGGCAGGGTGAAGTCAACTTTGTCTTGAAGGGGCGGCCGACCGCCGCAACTGCCTTCGCGGAACTGCTGGAACAATTTCCTGACCTGAAACGATTCGGACGTTCGTTGTTGTTTGCAGTTAACCAGGAGTATGCGTCCGCGAATCGCGAAGTTCGTGACGGTGACGAGCTAGCTGTCTTCCCACCCGTCAGCGGCGGCGCCGACGAAGCACCTGAGAATGCTGGGCCCGTGAATACTGGGACCGCGGGCGTCTCGCCCGTCTCAACGTCGAATGCCACTCGGTCGGCCAAAAACTTCGACTTCTTCGAATTAACTGTCGATCCGATCGACGTCGGCTCTGTTGCCCGCAGAGTCGTGTTACCTGAGTGCGGTGCAACAGTTACCCTCGATGGCTACGCACGCGAATGGACGAACGGTCGACGAACACTTTATCTGGTTTACGAAGCGTACACGCCGATGGCTTTGCGTGAACTCCAGCGGCTTGGACGCGAAGCTCATGAACGCTTTGAGATTGCCCATCTGGGCATAGTTCACCGGATTGGCCGGCTTAAAATCGGTGAAACCAGCGTGGTGATCGCGGTCAGCGCGCCACACCGGCGGAGTGCATTTGAAGCCTGCGAATGGGCCATTCGTGAGTTAAAGCGCACCGTGCCTATTTGGAAGAAAGAAGTCTTTGAGGACGGTGAAGTTTGGGTCGAAGGCCAGGATGCGATCAATCAGAACCTTCAACGTTGACGATTGCCCGCGGAGCGGCGGGGACATGCCGCCCTTCCTGACCTCGAACTGATCGGTGTTGAGCCCATGTCCTTGATCGAAGCTTCCAACCTAAGAATAGCCGAGAATTTGATAAATCTCTTAGGTCAGGAAGCTGGGCTTGACCCGCTGCTGATTAAATAAACCGCTTATTAACTCGCCGGCGTTCCTTCAATTTCTTCTTCAGCGGCTGCTTCAACCAGCGATGCGCTGGTTACGCGATCTCCTTCATCAGTCTTAATCAATCTCACACCCTGGGCACTGCGTCCGGTCTTGCGGATCTGCCCTGCCTCGAGTCGGATCAGTTTGGCCTGTTGGGTGATGATCATTATTTCCGATTCCGCATCGACCGGGAACACGGCAACAACCTTCCCGGTCTTCTCGGTGGTTTTCATGTTTATAACGCCCTTGCCGCCGCGAGACTGCAGTCGGTAAGTCGTAATTGGTGTTTGTTTGCCGTAGCCGAGTTCGGAAACGGAAAGCATTTTCTCGGTGTCATCGGCAGAGACCGGGCAAACTGAAACAACGTAGTCATCCGCGCGCAGATCGATACCGCGGACTCCGCGGGTAGCCCGGCCCATCGGTCGCACGTTCTTTTCGTCAAACCGAATCGCCAGACCGTTACGAGTTGCGATAAAAATTCGTTTGGTCCCGTCAGTCAGGACAACGTCAAGAAGTTCATCACCGTCGTCGACATTGATGGCGATGATTCCGTTGGTACGGATGTTCTGGAAATCAGCCAGCGACGTCTTCTTGATAACGCCCTTGCGCGTGACCATCACCACATATCGACCTTCCAGGAAATCACGAACGGCTACGACACCCGCGAGTTTCCGATCAGACGGAATATTGATCAGGTTTACAACTGCTTTGCCGCGCGCCGAAGCTGCGGCGTCAGGCACTTCGTGAACTTTCAACTTGTAGACCATGCCGTCGTCGGTAAAGATCATTATGTAGGCATGGGTGGAAGCTATGAACAAGTGCTCGACGTAGTCGCTGCCTTTCGCGGCAGCGCCGAAGCGGCCCTTGCCTCCTCGGCCTTGCCGCTGGTACGTCGAAGTCGGTGTTCGTTTTATGTAGCCGCTATTGGTTACAGTGATTGCGACGTCTTCGTCGGCAATTAAATCTTCGATTGAATACTCCACGCCCTCTTCGACGATTTCCGTCCGCCGCTTGTCGCCGAATTCTTTTTTGACCTCTTCCAGTTCGTTGCCGATCACGCGACGCAGGGAACGTTCATTAGCCAGAATTTCTTCCAGCTCCGCGATCAGTTTAATGATTCCTTCGTACTCGTCCGTAATCTTCTGCCGCTCCAATGCCGACAAACGCCGCAGCTGCAGATCGAGGATTGCCTGCGCCTGTATCTCGGAAAACGCCAGGCGATCCATCGCCTTTTGTAGTTTCGGTAAATAACTCTTCAGCGAAGTATCCGAAGGGATTCCTTTCCAGGTTTTTACCTCGCTCGTCGTCTTCATTTGTCCGGTTAGCCACTGGCGAGCTTCATCAACTGAGCGCGAGTTACGGATAAGGGTAACGATGAAATCGAGCGCATCAATTGCTTTGGTTAGACCTTCAAGGATATGCGCGCGCGCACGGGCTTTGCGCAGATCGTATTCGGTGCGCCGCCGCACGACCTCACGCCGGAAGTCGATAAAGCACTCGAGCATCTGCTTCAGGTTTAGAACGCGCGGCTGTCCGTTTACGATCGCCAGATTGATGACGCCGAACGACGATTGCATTGGCGTCAGTTTGTAAAGTTTGTTGAGGACAATCTGCGGTACGGCATCGCGCTTGAGCTCGACCACGATGCGCATCCCGGTGCGATCTGACTCGTCGCGCAAATCGGAAACCCCGTCAAGTTTTTTGTCGTTGATGAGTTCAGCAATGCGCTCGATCAGACGCGCCTTGTTTACCTGGAATGGTATTTCCGTAATTACAATTGCGTCCCGCTCCTGCGCGCCGCGTCCAATACGATCAATTCCAGCGCGCGCGCGCATCTGAATTATCCCGCGACCAGTCAGATACGACTGTTTGAGCTGTTCGCCACCGTAGATAAAGCCTCCGGTCGGGAAGTCGGGACCGGTCACAATTTTCATCAGTGCTTCAATTTTGATGTTCGAATCGCGAAGCAGCGCTATGGTGGCATCGACAATTTCCGTCAGGTTGTGCGGCGCGATTTTCGTGGCCATGCCCACCGCAATACCATCCGAACCGTTTATGAGCAGGTTGGGAATGCGCGTCGGCATTACTTTTGGCTCGCTCAGAGACTCGTCATAGTTTGGTTGGAAGTCGACAGTTTCTTTTTCCAGATCGGCGAGCATCACATTCGCCACTCGCGCCATGCGAATTTCCGTGTAGCGCATGGCCGCCGCCGCGTCGCCGTCGACTGATCCGAAGTTTCCCTGACCGTCGACCAGCGGGTAACGCATGGAAAATTCCTGCGCCAGCCGAACGATCGTGTCATAAACTGCCGTGTCGCCGTGCGGGTGGTATTTACCGATAACATCACCGACGATACGCGCGCTTTTCTTGTATGGCTTGTTATAAGTATTGCCGAGCTCGTGCATCGCCCAGAGCACGCGCCGGTGAACAGGCTTGAGGCCGTCGCGCACATCCGGCAAGGCGCGTCCGATGATTACGGACATCGCGTAATCGAGATACGAGCGCCGCATCTCATCTTCAATGTCTATAGGTTTGTGCTCAGATGCTGTTTCCATCCCGTTGACCTTTCCAGTACAATCCGCCCGCAGTTACGCTTTGCTGTTGACTATTCCGACGAGCTGCAAGAACGAGTTTAATACGACTTGCTTTTCTTTATTTGTGTTGAAGTGAGCTTCTTGTGGCGCGGAATTCAAGTCGTTGCAAAGGGGCGCACCATCAGATAACTCAAAGGGCTGAAGTAAGCGAGATTATAGTCCAAAAGCGCATGGTTTGGCAACCGCGAACAACGCCGGAACCCTTGTAAAATCAACAGCTTCGATGCAGACCGTGTTTCGGAAGTATTTGCTCCGACAACGCGGAAAACGGCAACGGGCGGCGGAATCGGCGGCGGGAATCTCGAATCAAGAAAATGACTGAACAGCGAACCTGGAAGCGCATTCGCGAGCGACTGGAATTGCAGCTTCCCGTGCGCGTGCGATGTCGGGAAACTGCAGACCTGGAGTGGACCGAAGTCACTCGTCTGACTGACGTCACTCCCTTCGGCGCCGGCTTCACTTTGAAACGACCGGTCGAAAAGGGCCGGCTGTTGCACATGACTATTCCTATGCCGCGGCAACTGCGCGTTTTCGATCACGTTGAAGATCAATATAGAGTTTGGGCGCTGGTGCGCTACATAAGACCAGCAGCGCCCTCTGCCCGAAAGGCGGCTGCTTTCGAAGTAGGTGTCGCTTTCATCGGAAAACTACCGCCCCGCAGCTACGAGGACAATCCGTCGAAACGATACGAAGTGAGCGCCTTCACAGGTCAAGTCACCACAATCGAAGAGTGGGAGGCCATCGAGCTGACCGCATCGGACAATCGCTCGCAAACGCGGCACAACATCCCGGTCGATATGTTGCTGGAAACACTAGATGAGAATGGTGAGGTCGACTTTAGTGAGCAAACGGTAACCGAAAACATCAGCCAAAAAGGGGCTGCAATTTATACTTCTCTAACTCTGCCGGTGGGTCGATTTATTCGGCTGTCGAGTGAGCAATATAAAATGTCGGTATACGCAGCGGTACGCGGCTCAAGCATGGGACCTGCCGGAGTGCCGCGTATTCATGTTGAATTCATCGATCGTGAGTGGCCGCTTTAAAACTAGAGCCGCACGTTTTGAATAGTTTGATTTATCCGGCTAAACAACACCTCTCCGCTTTTGAAGACCGTTCCTGTGAGTAACCCGGAAACAAAATCAAAGGACAAGACGGTTGGCGGATCGAAGCGTGTTCAAATGGCGCTCCCGCAATGGTCCATTGATCTGATGCGACCAGTCATCGGCGCCGGCAGTCGTCTCTTTTGGCAGCTCGAGCATAAAGGAGTTGAAAACATTCCTCAAAACAGCGGCTTGATCATCGCCGCTAATCACCAGAGTTACGGCGATCCGTTTTGGCTTGCGCTACCGGTAAAACGGCCAATTCGGTTTCTCGCCTGGAGTGAAGCATTCTCATGGCCCATGGTGGGCGAAGCAATCGGGCTGCTCGGTGCGTGGCCCCTCCAGGTTGAAGGAAGCGATCCGGCCGCCATTCGTCGTTCCTTAATATGGCTGCGCGATTCGGGTGTGATAGTAATTTTTCCGGAGGGCGGACGAGGACTGCCTGACGGTTCCATGACACGCATGAAAGCTGGCGCGGTGCGTATGGCCCTGGAAGCTGCTGTTCCAATTCTCCCGGTGACAATTCGCGGCGCGAATCGCGTTTGGCCTGCTAACCGGCTCTTTCCACGATTCGGAAAAGTTGAAATTATTTATCACCCCCTTTTCCAGGTGGAGCAGCGGCCAGGCGAAGAGACGCGCGCGTGCGCTCGCCGCGAGACAGAACGGCTGGCCCAGGTTATTCAATCGGCTTTGTAGAGAGAAGTGGCTGTACGGGATACCAATTGAGTCATGATCTGTTTTGTGTGATTTCGGGTTTAGCATTCGTGTGCTTTCGTGGTTCGTTTCTACCAATAACAAAGCGCACCAACCACGAAATAACACAAAAACAGCGCGAAGTAACACGAATGAAGACCGCGGTCCGGGGTTGCAGAGTAGAATTCAGCACAAGCTACATCGTTCCCAACACCCGCCTCATGGCGTTATGAATCAGGCCGTTGCTCGCCAAAACTTTTGGTGTATAGATATTCAGCTTGCCTCCCGCAAAATCAGTTACCAATCCGCCCGCTTCCTCGATGAGTAGCACACCCGCGGCTACGTCCCAGGCATTCAGTCCGTCTTCCCAGAACCCGTCAAACCGCCCACAGGCGATGTATGCGAGATCGATTGCAGCCGAACCGTCGCGTCTGACAGCCTGTGCTTCCATCGTAAAGTTTGCAAAATCGCGCTCGAAGTTTGGCCGTTCGCGAACGTTATACGGAAAGCCGGTACAAAGCATCGCGCTCTTGAGTTCTTCCACCGCAGAGACGCGCATAAGCCGCCCATTTAGCGTGGCGCCCTGGCCGCGTTCAGCGGCAAACACTTCATCGCGCAGTGGATCGTAGATCACGGCAATTTCGATCAAGCCGGCGCGTTCGAGACCGATCGAGACGCAGAAGCAGGGATAGCCGTGAGCATAATTCGTGGTGCCATCAAGCGGATCTATGATCCACTTCCAGTCGCTTGTTCCGGCCACGATCTCAGTTGCGCCGGATTCTTCCGCGAGAATTGCATGGCGTGGATAATGTGACTTGATGCGCTCAATGATGAGCTTTTCGGAAGCGAGGTCAGCCTCGGTGACCAGATCGATATCACCTTTGTTCGATACCTGGAGCGCCCGGCCGAGGCGATCGACAAGAACGGCGCCCGCATCGCGAGCAGTTTGAACGGCAAAGTTAAGCACGGTTTATCTGTTCCCAATTTGATTGTCTTGCGGTCCACACAGCATATCGTAAACGTCAGTCCCTCGCGAACCGTATATAGTTCGGTAATGATCTTAAGTGGAGGCCGGCAGTTAGAGTTCAGCCTTTAGGCTGCCGCGTTTGGTTGGAAGCGACAACGCAAGCTAAAGCTTGAACTCTAAACTACATAAAGTACCGATAGTTGACATAAAATTCGCGGCGGTTATCCTTAACCGACTGTATCCCCAAAGGACTTTTGGAATTCGCTTCGCGCTCACAATTTTAAGGAGAGGCCATCATCAAAAAACCCATTTCGCTTCTGCTGGGCGCGATTCTTCTCCTTATTCCAGCCGCTTCAGCTCTCGGATGGGGCGACGATGGCCATCAGACAGTCGGAAAGATTGCTTCACTGCGTATCAAACCAGGTACGGCCCAAAAGCTCGCGCAGATTCTGAAGCCGGGCGAAACACTCGCCAACATCTCAACCTGGGCTGACACGGTAAAGGATCGCGTAGGCAAAACTGATCCCGATCCCGATACCAATGTGTTTCTTCAGGACGTCAGCCACAATGAAAAGAATCGTGAGTGGCATTACGACGACCTTCCGCTGAACTGCAAGAACTATCAAAGTT
>DATLBQ010000178.1:0-18700 GCA_035526805.1 Pyrinomonadaceae bacterium | reverse complement strand
GTACCTCGTTTTTTAGTGGAAAAGAAGGGCTCAAAGATTCGATCGATCGTAGCCTTGTCCATTCCGGTTCCCTGATCGGCAATCGTTACCCGTGCTGATTTTCTGCGACCATCTTCACGATCATCGCTTTTGCCAACGTTGACCAGTTCCGTTGTTATGGCAACCGTCGCCGCTTTCGGGCTGGCGTCAATCGCGTTCGCAATCACGTTTACAAAGACCTGGCTCAACTGATCGAAGTCCCAATGACCTGTCAACTTCTGATCGGTAAATCTCTTCTCGATCGGAGTTCGTTTTTCGTTCACCTTATCCGCCACCAGATCCAGGCTGTGATCGACCAGCTCGTTCAGGTCAACCGTCGCCTGCTCAAGCGCTTTTCGACGTGAGAATTGGGCCACGTCCACGACCAGTTTGCTTAAGTGTCTTATGCCACGCTCAACCAGCTCAATGGTGTTCAATCCCTCCGCATCGCTGACGCTGTCGCGTAACATCGAGACGCCCAACCGAATGCTGCCGAGCGGATTTCTAATTTCGTGCGCGACTTGAGCGGTTGCCTGGCCCACCGCGGCGAGCGACTCTTGCCGTCGCAAACCACGCTCTGCTTCAGCGGCTTCGGTTACGTCCACCATCGTCAGGATTTGTCCGTGTGCGCCATCAATCGCGAGCGGCGAAGAATAGACATCGAAAGATTGCTCACGTTCGCTGTCTCCATTAGCCGTACACACCCACCGCCCGCGGTATGCAGCCGTATCTACGTGAGAAGAGGTCGCTGCTTCGAGCATCTTCATGGCATCATCACCCGCGAATTTTTCATAAATGGAAGCGCCAATTGTCGCCCTGGGAAAAATTCGAAAGAATGCGGCGTTGGCGCTGCGAAGGCGATCATGGTCATCGATAGCGGCAACTGCGCTTACCATTCCTTCCAGCAATTGACTGGTGAAGGATCGCTCCCGCCTTGATTCTTCCACGCTGCGCCTCAGCTCGCTAAAACGACGTTGTATTTCCCACACAGTACCGGCAGCCACCAGCACACCAAAGATGAATGCGATTAAGCTCCAGTTACGGACCGAGCGTGCAGCTTCCTGCTGAATTTTTTCACTCTCCTGAAAAACCTGGAATTGCTTCGGACCTGCATCACCGAGCAACCGGTTGAGTTCGGTGTCAACCGCACTGAACTTTTCAAATCCTTCGAGCGAATAACGACGGAGATCTTCAGTCACTTCAATATAGGCAGCAAGATCATTGTAAAACTTGGCCCAGCTGGGTTCACCGGCGAGTGACCGTTCCAACTTCTTGAGCCCTTGCCTTGCTTCACTTCGAGCCGAGTTTAAGCGGAATTCGAACGGCGGTCTCAACTCGCGGCGAGCGTCTGATTCCGAGCGAGCGCGGGCTTCGTTGTCGAGCTGGGTAACTGCCAGTCGGAGCCTGAGCAGCAAGCTAAATTTGGCGGCATGCTGCTGTTCCAAATCCAGAACCTGGCGGCCCACTTCGTCCATGCGTCGCATGCTTATCGCTCCAATTACCGCGATTAGCATCAGCAACAACAAAAACCCGGCGATCAGAGGAATAGTAGCGGGCGATATAACACGGGAGATGCTTGCGGGCATTGCTGAAGCTGCGTAAGTATTCGTCTCAGCGGGATCAGTTCGGCGATAGACAGTGGTCGGCGCAGCGGCTTCCTCAACAGGTGTCGGAGACACGGCGCCGGGTTCGAGAGGCCGCGGCGTTGTGTTTTCAACGGACTGATCGGAATCTGATCTATTCTCGTCCATTATTTTACAGCCCGAAGGCTAGGGTTTAGCGTCCATCCAATTGTCGGCAATCCCCACGTCGACAATCAACGGCACATCCAAACTAACGGCGCTTTCCATTTCGCTCTTCAAAACTTTGGCCACTTGTTCGGCGGAGCAGGCTCCGGTTTCGACCAACAGCTCGTCATGAACCTGCATCAACAGCTGTGCGTCGATACCCTGCCGTTTGAACTCCTCGTCAACCTTTAGCATCGCGATCTTCACAATGTCGCTGGCGGTACCTTGAATCGGCATGTTTATAGCTTCGCGCTCGGCGGCTTTGCGAATGTTCGCGTTGCGATCCGCAATGCCCGGCAGCGGCCGGATCCGCCCATAAATTGAACGCACGTACCCGTGCTCGCGCGCTCGAACCGGCACTTCTTCCATGTAACGGCGCACACCCTTGTAGGTATTGTAATAGTCTTCGATCACTTTCTTCGCTTCCGGTCGTGAAATGCCGACGCGCTGCGACAAGCCCCACGGCTCAATCGCATAAGCGATAGCGAAGTTAACAATCTTTGCAAACCGCCGCGCTTCCTTTAGTTCTTCTTCAGTCTTTGCGCCAAAGACCAGCCGCGCCGTGCGCGCGTGAATATCCTCCCCGTTTTGAAACGCTTCGAGCATGACCGGATCCTGCGTGATGTGGGCCAGCAAACGCAGCTCGAGTTGAGAGTAATCCGCGGAGATAATCTTGTTTCCTTTTTCCGCCACGAACGATCGCCTGATGCGGCGGCCCAGCTCCGAACGGATGGGAATGTTTTGCAGGTTCGGATCGCTGGATGAAAGTCGGCCGGTGGCGGCCACCGTCTGATTCAGTAGACAGTGAATCCTGCCGTCGGCTGCGATTTGATGTGGCAGCGCGTCCGTGTACACGCTTTTAAGTTTATCGAGCTCACGATAGTCAATAATTAGTCGCGGCAATTCAAATGTTTGCGCCAGCTCTTCCAAGACGGCCTTGCTGGTTGAGATACGGCCGCTAGAAGTTTTTCTTCCCGAGGTCATTTCCAGATCCGAAAGCACTTCGCCAACTTGTTTGGGCGAGCCAATGTTGAATTCCCTGCCGGCGAGCTCATAAATTTTCACCGTAAGGTTTTTGAGTTCCAACCCCAGGTAATTCGACAGGTCTGACAAAACGGCGCGATCGACTTTTAAGCCCACGCGCTCCATACGATATAGCAGCGGCGCCAGCGGCAGCTCCATCTCGATGTAAATAGTCTCCAACTTTTTCTCGAGGATGCGTTGATGCAGTACCTTTGCGGTGCGTGCTGTCAGGTCAGCCGCCGCCGCCGTCTCCCACTGCATGTCTGACCAACCGCTCGCCGGCTTCTCAAGATGCTCTATGCCCACGGCTTCGCGTGCAAGATCAGATAACTCATACTTACTCCGGTTGGGGTCAATCAGGTAAGCAGCCAGCAGGGTGTCGTCTTTCACTCCCTCGATTGTGATGTTTAGCCGGTCAAGTAAGCCGACGGCGCGTTTTAAATCGTGGACCGACTTCTCCATCAAGCCGTTGGACAACACCTCTCGCAACTTAGCGAGTGCGGAGTCGCGTCCCTCAGCAAATTTGTTCAGGTCTACAAACGCTGCGCTGCCTTCAGCAGTTGAGAACGCGATTCCTTCCGCAAGTTCGTAGTCAATCTTGCATTGCTGTTCCAGCTGCTGTTCCTCGGAATCTTCGCCTTTCTCCGCTCGACGCACCGTTGAATCACCGATCGCGATTCCGACACTTTCGACGTCCCACAACGTGCGGACGAAATTATCCAGGGCTGCTTGCGAGTCAATAAGTCGGTAGTCAACTTGGTCAGCAACGCGGGCAGGCGCAGCAGAGGCAGCGTCGGCGAACTCCCGCGTCAGCGCGGAAAATTCGAGTTCCTTAAAAAGTTCGTACGCGGCGGCACGATCCGGCGGCCTGGCCTTAACTTGCTCCAAATCCAAATCGACATCGAGATCGAGGCGGATGCGGGCCAGCTCTCGCGATTGACGAATAAGGTCCGCATTGTTGTGCAGCGATTCGCGATACGTTTTGTGCTTCACTTCTTCCCAGCGCTCCAACGCCTGTTCGATGGAGCCAAATTGGGTGATTACTTGCACAGCGCCTTTAGCGCCGATGCCCGGCGCGCCAGGAATGTTGTCGATCGAGTCGCCCATCAAACCGAGCAAATCAACTACCTTGCTCGCCGGTACGCCAAACTTCTTTTCCACCCAGGCTTCATCGCACCACTCGATTGGCGGTACATATTCCTTCCGCTTCACCACCTGAGAATTCGTGCGCATGCAAACAACGTAGGGGTCGCGCACAAGCTGACACATGTCTTTGTCGTTCGAGACAATCACCGCCTGCAAACTTTTTTCCGCGATCTTCATTGCCAGCGTACCGATTACATCGTCGGCTTCAAAACCGGGGGCATTAATTACCGGAATATTTAACGCCTCGCAGAGCCGAATGATGTAAGGAAGTTGTGATGAGAGATCCTCCGGCATAGCCAGCCGGTTGGCTTTGTAATCGGCGAAAGTCTCGTGACGAAAAGTCCTTTCTTTCGACTCGAAAATTGCCGCGATGTAATTTGGTTTCTCGTCCTGGAGCAGCTTGCGCAGCATGTTTGTAAAAATGTAAATGGCTTGCGTAACCTGCCCGCTGGAGGTCGCGAGCGGTGCGACGCGATTTGCCATCGGCGCAAAGAATGCGCGAAAGATGTGCGACATTGAATCGATCAGAAAAACGCGTTCTGATGGCTGATTGTTATTAGCGGAAGCTTGCTTTGCTGGCATGTATTTCGATGATAGAGAGGCGTTTTCGGAGTGTCAATGAGTCGTTTGTTACAGGAATCGACAGAATTAACAGGATTCACAAAATTAGGTTTGAACCATCCGCGGAGCCTCCTGTTAATCCTGCTAATCCTGTCAAAATTGACACCCTTCCTATGCGCGATAGCTTAACCGAGTGTGGCAATCTCTCCTAGAATTTCATCAGTTGTGGTAGGAGCGCAACACGTAGTTACCTCGAAGGTCGTCGATTATTGTGACATCACCCGGGCATAAGCCTTGCTCAACTATTTGCGTTCTGCTCAATTCAGTTTTAGCCACCCCTGGTCCGGCATGAGGCCCGACAACTTGATCAAACAAACTACGCTCGCAACCGCGGTTGAAACGGACGGCATTGGACTGCACACCGCAGTGCCGGTGCACGTGCGGCTGGCGCCGGCGCCGCCAGACACCGGGTACGTCTTTCGTCGTACAGACCTGGGCGGTTTTGAAATACCGGCGACGGTGGAATCCGTGGCCCACTGTGGCTATGCGACCACCTTAATGCGGACGGGCGTGATGCTTTCAACCGTCGAGCATCTGTTGTCGGCTTTGCGCGGTCTCGACATCGACAACGTTTATATTGAAGTCGACAACCTCGAGATTCCGATCCTCGACGGTTCTGCCGAGGTGTTTGCGGAAATGATTGAGAAGGCAGGCATCGTTAACCAACCGCTTGCGCGCCGCGCGCTGCTGGTGCGCGAACGAGTTGCGTTTGAACAAGGCCATCGGCGCATTAGCGTGGAGCCCGCGGATCAATATCAGATCGATTGCCTAATTGATTTCCCTCACCCAATGATTGGCGTGCAACAATTTTCCGTGACCTTGGACAATGGCGCCTTCAGCCGCGAAATTGCGGCCGCTCGCACTTTTGGATTCACAGATGAAATCGAGAGTCTGCGCCGCGCAAATCTGATCCGGGGTGGCTCCTTAGACAATGCAATAGTTCTGACCCCGGATGGGATGTTGAACAAAACGGGCCTGAGGTTTCGGGACGAGTTTGTGCGCCACAAGATTCTCGACATCATTGGCGATCTGGCGCTGCTTGGAATGCCGATTCTCGGCAAGGTCGTGGCCGAGCGCAGCGGTCACATCATGCACGCCGGCTTGATGTCGAAACTGCTCCGTGTGCGCTCTGCGTGGGATATCGTCGATATGCCCGAACCGCTGGTCCAAAGTCTAAAGTCCAATGTCCAACGTCTGGACCAACCACAAACCCTTCTTTCGTAGTAGCTCAGTATCAAAGTCTAAAACAACGGCCTGCGCAAAGACAGACGTTGGACATTGGACCTTGGATACGTTCTTAGAACCCACTTCTCACAATGTCGTGCAGCCGAATCCTCGCTTTTCATTTGTTAAGACTTTGCACAAAAAGTAAATAAACGATCGGCGACCTATTGTGCAAAGCCATTTGTTAATACTCTCCTATCCGCGTTTCTCCGCGTTCATCCGCGGCCCATATCTCTTAGTGCGGCCAGCTCGTTCAGCTAAACTTCAGGCGACTCCGGTCCGCTCTCGGTTCTGATACAGATGAGGCCCTTTTGTGCAAAGCTGGCCTACAGCATTTCTGTTTAACGTTGAGCTCTTAATTTGGTTAGCCTATTCTAAGTAACTTCCCTGGCAATCACCCCCATCAGATTATTTCGCAAATTTGCAACGCGTTCTCTTAATCCCAATAGAACTTAGATGAAACAAAAGTCGCAAACAGAAACATTGCCTGGCCAGACGGCGCGCACGCAGCGACGCGTGCTGCTGATATCGGACGAACCGTCCTTTTCTTTTCGAGCCACGCTGGAGGCCGGTCAACTGGAAGTCGTCGAGGTCAGCGCCGCAATTGCGGCACCAATTTCATTGCGGCGCTCTCGCCCGCAAATCGTTATTGCCAACCTTCCGATCAGCGGCTTGTCGATCAAGGAGTTGGCGAGAATACTACATAACAGCCACGACGGCGTGCCGCTGATTTTGGTAGGAGCCGAAGCGGCCACATTGGAGCGACGCCGGGAATCCATGGCGGCGGGAGCATTCGACTACTTTCAAGTGCCCGCCGAGGACGAATTAGTGATTGCCAGCGCTACCCGACTCGTCAAGCTGCAGCAAACGATGGAGCGGCTGCGGGGTGAAGCCGATCTCGATCATTTGACTGGGCTGGCGAATCGACGCCGGTTTCGAGTGGCCCTGTCGCGAGAGGTTGAACGATGGCGACGCTACGGAACTCCGTGCGCACTGCTTCTGCTGGACATCGATTACATGAAGGCGATCAATGATACTTACGGGCATCCTGCCGGTGACCTTGTTATTCGCGAGGTTGGCAACACGCTGATTCTGGTCTCGCGTGACAACGATACTCCGGCCCGCGTTGGAGGCGAAGAATTCGCGCTGCTGTTTGCCGGAATCGACGAGCCCAAAGCCGTTCTGGCAGCGAACCGCCTGCGTGCCATCCTGGCCGAACAACGAATTGAGGGAATCGGAAACATTACCGTGAGCATCGGCGTCGCTGCTTGTCCAGCTCACGCCGATTCCGAGCGAACGCTCTATGCAGCGAGTGACAGCGCGCTCTACGAGGCAAAGAATAAAGGGCGAAATCGTGTCGCCATCGCACCCAAGCCGAAGTGAGACATGGAATAATTGACCGAGTTTCTTTGCAGCTGTCCCGGTGGCGAGTGACCATACGCTGTGTTATCTTTTCCGCCAACACCATTGCCCGCGTAGCTCAGTGGATTAGAGCGTTCGCCTCCGGAGCGAAAGGTCGCAGGTTCGACCCCTGCCGCGGGTACCAGTCCTTCACAATCCAGATTCGCCAACTGTTATCAGCTTAAGCCCGCTCGCCTTTCGCTGCGGAGCCGTAAATAACAAAACCCACGCAAGCCCCAAGAGTGTTGAATATCACGTCGTCGATGTCGACAGCCCGCGGACTGCCCACAAACCGCATCACGAATTGGATCGTTTCAATCATTAACGATGCGCAGAGTGCAAGCAACAACAGGCGTTTTAGCGACTGAAAGCGCCAGCTGACGAACGGCAGCAGAATTCCCAGGGGCACAAACAGCAAAATGTTGCCGAATGTATTCCTGAGACAGAACCCCATCAGATCTGGATGCCGTTTTCGGGCCAGCTCAAAGCATTTGAAGGAATACTGAAGCGGCATGAGATTGATGTGGTCCGGGTCAACAGTGCGAAGACGCTCCAGGTGGGTCGGAACGATTGTTAGAGCCGCAATCATGGCAATGTAAACGACAAACGTCGCGAGCAGCAGCCTACGTTTGAATTGAGAGGATGTTTTCAAGGCAGCGGACAGCATACAGGAGACGGAGGAGAAAAGGAGAAGAGGGGAGGAAAACGGGAACAGGGGAAGAGGGGAAAAGGGTAACGGGGGAATGGAATGGAAACGAGATCCCGCCTCCCTAGCGCCTCTGAATCTCTTCCCTTTCCCCGTTACCCTTTTCCCCTTTTTTCCCTTTCTCCCTTCCCTTGAGTTACCGCAGGCGCATCGCCGGATCGCCAAAGAGCGTCCAGGTGCGACGCACGTCGGCGTCGTTTGTAACGGCTTTAGCCGCGCGTACCGCGTCTCCCAGGGTTATCGGCTGCGGGCCAAACAAAAGGCGGTAAAACTCCGCGCCAATCACATTCTGTCCCGACGGTTCGGTCAACGTCGTCGAAGCCCATACCGCCACCGCCCCACTCTGCGACTTCAGCAGCGCCTCCGACAAGCTATCGTTGTAAGCATCCTGGAAGTAGCCGTTGAAGCAGGTCATCATCGTGAATACCGAAAGCCGATTCGTATTCGTGAGTGCCGGGGCGTCGGCGGTAGAGAGCAGGCCTGCGCTGCTCCAAATACCGTTCGACCCGTGGCCAAAATAATTCGCCACGCGTGGGCCCTGATTAAGACTCGCAATAACCTGGTTATGTGCGGTTGCATCGTCGGTGCTGCCCCGGTTGATTACCTGCACCGGAAGTCCACCCCGAATCAGACTCTGCACTGCATTGCTCGGCGCTTCGAAGTCAGTGTCGGCCACCAGTAACGCGCCACGCGACGGATCCGGCGCGGTGTTTTCATAACTGATGATCTTGCTCACCACAGTGTTTGCTTCACTAACGTTGCGCACAGGCAAACGGCCGATCGCCAGATCGCTCATGCCGTCGCCGTTAAAGTCTGTCAACCAATCGTCGCTTGCGGTTTCATTGAGGGCAGTGTCGATAAGTTTGGTTGGCACGAGGTCGTTGAAACCCTGGCCCAGGTAGTTTTTCGGATCGTAACTGGCATCGCCGGCAAACAACACAAAATGCGGCTGGCGTTTCCAGGTCTTATTCGCACTCTGTAGGAAGCTGCGAATTGCCTCCGGCGAATGTTTGCCAAAGCTGAATTCGTCGTAGATATCTTCGACATCAACGATAGCCACGGACATCCCCTGACTTCGGCGTAATTGGGCCAAAGGCTCGACCGCGGATTTAAGGGCCGTGGTAGTTAGAATCACGTAGTCTGCGCCCGCTGTTTGCGACCACCAGGACGACGGATTATTCGCCTTTACCGAGTCGGCGTGTCGCGCCTGCCCGCTCGCAAACGCCAGCAGTGTGTGTGGGTTGAGCTCAGACGCCTGGCGCACTTCCAGGTAGGCAGCGTAGCCGCCGTCTTCGGGCGTCACCAGGGGTTTCAATTCAGAGATAGAAGAGGGATCGCTGATATCCAGGACGCGCAAGTTCGGATTTGTGAATCCGCTGACGCGCACCACTTGCGGGGTCCTAACACTAAACGAAAGAACATTGTCGTCGGCGACCAGGCTGCGATTGTATGTGAGCCGCAGCACGTCGACGAGGCTGATATCCGATGCCCCGCCGAGCGAAGTTAACCGGACACTGTTGTCGCCGGCGTGCAAAGCCGAAGCGGGAACGGCGAACGTCTGACTCGAATGGTCGGTGTTGGCAAAGTTAATGGCGCCGAGCTCTATGCCATTGAACCGCACCTGGACCAAATGGCTTTCATCGCTAACGCCCTGGAGGACAACTTCCAACTGCGCCGGTGTTCCCGACGTAGTCGACGCAGCATCAAGATGGGTCACCGGTACCGTTGCTGAAACGGGCTCGGTACTCACAATTTGCCCGAAGAAGTTTTCGGTATCGCCGTTGCGCAAGCCGGAGAAGTAGATCATCCGCTCCTTCCGCTCGATGGTGTGAGCGAAACTTTGCGGCCCGACAGCCACATCCGATTTTGCACCCGCGTTAGAGGCAACCACCCGCTTGCCATGTCCCCGGCCATTCACGAGGTAGTAAGTTTGCGCCTTCTCAGTTGCGGAATCGAGACCATGGCCGTAAAACTCGAGATAATCATCAGGCGTGAAACTACTCTTGTCGGCATCTCCATTGTTAGACAGGCTCAGGGCCACCTCGCGACCGTTACGGTAAAGCTGCAACTGTTTCGGATCCTGCACCTCGAAACCCGCGGCGTCTAACTCCAACTGGGTCACGCGATACCAGCCCGCGGTGCTCACGGCTATCTTGATGCCGGCTATGCCCGCAAGATCGCGTTGCACATCAGACGGATCCATTCGCATAGAACTCTCCGGATTATTCGCCGGCTGCTGTACGGTCTGCTTTGCAGTCTGCCGTACTGATTGCGGCGCCGCCGCCATTTGATTGCGCGATTCGGCTGCCCAGCCATTAAACTGCACACCACTCACCGCCGTGCGGCGCGAGACTTCGCTAATAAGATCGGCTCGCAGCTCGCGCGGCTTTTGTTTCCCATAACTAATCTCCGGCGCGATCGCGTTGATCGGGCCATGCAGCGTGCGTGTGCCATTAAGATCGACGTCTTCGAGCCAGTAACTGACGGCTTCTGCTTTTTGCTCGCTGCCTGGTGCCTTCTGCGGCGTTCGGTCATACCAGGTATAGTTCAAGCCGGCGGCGAGTTTGGTTTGTGGGCCAGCTATCAGCGCCGAACCGGCGATGAGTGAAGGCGTAATGTTCACGCGCTTGCCGTTCTGCTCACGATAGAGGTAGTACCCGAGGTTTCGGGTTTCGTAGCCTGTTTGCCATTGCAGCATGATCTCGCCATCGTTTGCGACAGCCTCGAAGCTGGCTAATTTCACAGCCGTCGGCGCGTTGGGTTCCGCGATGGTCCAGTCTGAAAAGTTCTCGACCTGGTTTATGGTGAAGCTGTTGGCGCCCGTATCAATCGAATGATCGGCATCAGCCGGGAAGCTGGTGGCATTGTTGCCGGGCGTCTCGACGACAACGATACGATAGTTCGCTTCATTGCCCATTACATCCGATTGCAGATAGTGGAAAGTCAGGTCAGCCGTGAGGGTGCCACCTTCTGTGAGTGTCCAATACTCCTGCAAAGACGTCGCAGCGGTGAGTATCGGTTGTTGCGGTGTCTTCGGCGAGATCGTCAGGTCGCCACCGCCCGTGGCGTTTGCAAGATCAACCGGCGTGTATGCGCTGACCGCGTTGTAACCAACCGGGAACGTAAAGCTGCCCGGCACGTTGATCTTCAGCAAATTTCCAATCACATAACTCGAGGTTGAACCGCCACTGGTTGTAGCAGTGCTGCCTAGGGTCAAGAGGTTTGGCCCCGTTGTGATGTTGCCATTGGTGAGCGTGAGAAGACCGTTTAGCGTGATTGGAGCGTTCAACGTCAGGCCGCTCGTGTTGTTGAGCGTTACGTCTTGATTGGATTGAAAGCTGAGCGTACCGGCGTTTGAGATGGATTGGGCGATCGTGCCGTTGAAGGCCAACGTCGATGCGCTCGCAGGGTTGAAGTTCAGGGCGGCGCCCAGGGCCACGGAAATGTTGCCTCTTAAGTTTACGCCGGCTTGAACGTTGACGTTAAAAGTTCCCTGACTAACTGTGAGGTTATCAAGAGTCAGTGCAGTCGCTCCGGTAACACTGGTTGTACCACCGCTGTTGTATTCGAAGTTGGCATAGGTCCGCCCAGCCACTGAGGGCAAGCTGCTCGACTGATGTTTGTATAAGCTTCCGTTTTGGAAAACTATAACTGAGGCGGGCGCCGTCAAACCGAACAGGCTGCCGCCGCCGTTAAAAATGTAGCTGGAGCCGTTTGCGAAGATAATCGAGTTAGCGGTGCCGTTCCCGAAAGAGTTGCCACTAAATCCTGTACCAGTAGCAAAGGTCGAACCGCTCTGGAAAGTGATGCCGCTCGAGTCGGCGGAGGTCAACTTATGCGCGCCACTGGAGAAAGTCATGCTTCCGCTGATGCTACCGGTCGCTCCGGCACCGACCGCAATGGTCAACGCGTTGCTGCCGCTGGCGTTCAGCTGCGAGCCGCTCGCAAGTGAAAGATCCGTACCGCTGGCACCTGATATCGTGAGGGTGTTGGTACCCGATGCCTGCAGAGTAAGCAAGGTGGTGTTGGAAACGCTCAACTGAGCTACTGTCTGAGTAGGCACATTTGTAACGGTGATCGAACCGCCGCCGCTGAACTGCAGAATGTCGGAAATTGCGGGAGTGGTACGCGTGGGTGACCAATTCGCTGCCGCTTGCCAATCACTTGAGCCGCCAGTCCAAGTGTATGTTGCGACACCGCCGGCGGTGCCAGCGCCGCTAACTGCCACAAGTTTCTCAGTAGCCCCGGTGCTGTCATGTGTGATATTGCCAACCTTCACACCCGCACTTCCTGGAGCAAAGCGCACAAAGACTGACTGAGAATTCACCAAGCCACCGGCTTGCAGGAGTGTGACTGCTGATCCAAAACCTATCCCGCCTCCGGTCTTCGAGACTTCGAAATCCGTCGGAGCAGTTACCGAGATGTCCGCTGTGAGGTTGGTGCCGGAAACGGTATAGCTCTGCTCCGAGGAATTGCTTCCAACCGGCACTGGACCAAAATCAGGAAGGCTGGCGACGGAAGTTGTGATTGTGGGAGCTGCCGTTCCGTTAGCGGTGACACTGAAATTGTCAACCCCAATACCTTGACCATTCGTTGAGCCACCTAGTCCGGTAAAAGTCCACTTCAAATAATAATCTGAACCATCTGCGATACTAAGGCCCGTTAAACTGACAGTCTTTCCTATAGTGGTGGGAGGATTACTGACGGTCGTATTATTGGCGTCCGCTGGATAGGACTGGTCGCCGGCGGTTGCCGAAGTCGAAGGTGTAACCGTACTACCGTGAAAGAATGTCCAGTCAAACTGCCTGGTCCCTGATCTTGATTTTTCATAGTCAAAAGTAATTTCCAATTGGGTAACCGTTGCGCCTGTGTTGTTAGTCAACTTTAATACGATTGATTTAGGGGAGGTAAAAGTTCCAGTATTCAAGAACCCCAGAGATCGATCAGTCGCCGAGGCGGTGACACCGTTTGCCCAGTTAATAGCCCCGCCAGACGATGAGCCGGTTACAGCGCCCGTACCGGTGGTCCCGAAAGCTAACGTTGTAGCAGTCGTTCCTGTCGACCAGTCAGTTCCGATCCTGAAGCCCGTAGGTAGCGTCGCTGTAGCGCTGCTGCCCATTGAATCGAAGTCTTGCGGAAAGGCAGTTCCCGTACTCGTGATAGTGATCTGACCCGAGGCAGAAATGCACAGCGTCGCAATAAAATAGGCCACAGCAAAACCAAAGCAGGTTCGCTTTATGAATCCGACGCTCCGCTTGCATGAATTGTGGGAGACGTTTGAGCGGCCGCGGATATTTCGTTGATGAGTGGGGGTCATTATCGGTTCCTCTGGGGTTAGTAAAGGTTAATTCAGAAAGCAGCAGAGAACTCAGAACGGAGAAGTCGGGAATCAGAACTAATTCTTTGCGCTCTGCACAAAAAGTTAAATAAACAAGTTCGGAAGGGCCGTATCAGAACCGGGAGCCGTAGCGACCGGCCAGATGTTCAACTCGAAATTGAGTGAATTAATGTAATGTTTAAGGCGTTCTCTCCTATAGTTAATTCTCTGGCCGGTCGCTACCGCTTCCGGTTCTGATACCGACGGACAGCTGATTCGGTTACTTCGTACTGACGCAGTTTAGGGTTCAAGCTTTAGCTTGCGTTTTTGGTTGAGACTCAAAACCGCAGCCTAAAGGCTGAACTCTGAACTGCTAGCCTCAAACTGCATCCGTACTTTACTTTTCGTGCAAAATGCCAATCCTCTGCGGTCTTAGGAATTGTTCTTTGCTTCTGCGGTCGCCTGAATTGCTACCGGCACTTCGGTCCGCCTGGCGCGCCCGGATTGCAGCCTAAAGGCGAGCAGCACAAAACCGACGGGCTGCAGGGCGCGTTGGGTGGTATACAGGTCGCAGCCTGCGCCGGTGTAGGAGCCACAATCGAAGTGATCACCGGGAGGACCACCCCAGCCGCAACACCCAAAGTGCCAACCATCTGCCGGCGTGACAACGCGGGATATGGGGTCTTGCATATTTTTGGCGCTACAAGCAAATGAAAGTTTTCGAGTTGAGCGAGGGCGAGTAACACCACGTCTTCGGAAATTGCGGTGTCGAGTTCAGCGGTCAGCTTGCGCGCAATTTCGCTGGGCGTCAGCTGGCCATCGCAAGCGCGCCACACCAGCGCCGCTGTTTGATTGAGACAGTGGGCCATATCTCGTTCCCGGTCATAAACCAGGACTTCGTTAGGTAAATCATGAATGACTAATCCTTGTGCGCGGAGGCGCGGAAGCTGTGTGGGGCGTGTTCGCGTCATAGGGGCTCCAGTAATTAAGCTGGCAGAACAGTGGCGACACAGAGAAGTGTTAATAACTCCACCGACTGCTTATTGAATTGCGAATAGGGTGTTGCTGATAAGAGCGATCCGAAGCGCTATGTTCAAATCTCCAGGAACGGAGACTTCGAATCGTTAGACCTTGAAGACTTCCTTAGCGGATACCTGCGCTTAGCGGCACGGGAGCGACTCCGAGTTTGATGATTGTACAACCGCGACGAGGTCAGACCCTCCTCCCCACGGGATACACCCGAATCGGGTGTTTACAAGGTTCCTTTCAAAGCTACAAACCGCGTTGGCACCTGTGAATGAACAATGTTAGGCTCGAACCGTGGCCGCCCATTTGAACAACCTGGATGACAGCCCGCGCACAATTCTGATCGTCGACGACTTCGATGACATGCGACTCCTGCTGCGCACCTGGTTGCAGAAAAAGGGCTTTCGCGTAGTCGAAGCTGAAAACGGACATCGCGCGGTATCCGCGGCGAAAAGCGAGCGTCCTGATCTGATCATCATGGACGTGGAGATGCCCGAGCTCGATGGGCTTGAAGCCACACGCAAGATTCGCGAGTTGGAAGGCTTTGAGGCAGTGCCTATCGTTGCCGTCTCCGCGTACGGCGCAGACCAGTATCGCGATCACGCGCTTGCCGCCGGCTGCAATGAATACGTATCTACCCCCTTTGAGCCCGATGAGCTGGAACGATTGATCTGGGCGCTGATCAAATAGATAGTCCAAAGTCCAATGTCCAAACTCCAATGTCCAAACCAACCACACCCGACAAAAGAGAGTCTGGCCTCAGGTTATTGGACTTCTCTTGTTTTTGACTTGGGACTTTGGACTTTGGACATTGGACTCGTCATGATTTTGTGTGCCGTCACCAGCTTCGCACAGGACGATAAATGTCTGCTGAGGCTGGCCGACCTTCCCGAGGCTCCCGAGCTCTTTGGCTTTCGCATGGGAATGACTACGCTTCAGGTTAAGCGGCGCGTCCCGCAAATTACTTTCGGGAAAGTAAACGAATTCGGAGTGTCCAAAACGAGCATCAGTCCTGATTTCAATCCACAAATGGATAAGACAACTCTCGCCGGAATCAGAACTCTTTCATTCGACTTCCTGGATGATCGCGTAAGTTCGCTTTGGTTTGGTTACGATAATTCGTTCAAGTGGCAGACCGTGCCTGACTTCGTTACCGGCATTTCGAAATCCCTGCGCCTGACTGATGCATGGCAGCCATGGAAGACGCGCGGCCAGCAACTCAAGTGTGCGGACTTCCAGATAACTGTCGGAATCGTGGCGGAAGGCCCGAGTTTTCACATCATCGACGAGAGTGCGGAACAAATTACTACCGCTCGCAGGCAGGCGCTACAGGACGAGAACGATGCCGGGGAGGAGATGGAGACAGTTGAAATCGTTGCGAACAAGAAAACCCGGACTTATTACGTAGCGGGCTGTGCGCCAGCGCAGGCTATCGAGGAAGGCGATCGCGTAATGTTTAAGTCAAAGGAAGACGCCGAGAAGGCCGGCTATAAGCTGGCGAAGAAGTGTGAATAGGAAAAAGTCTAATGTCCAATGTCCAACGTCCAACGTCCAAAGCGTCGCGGAACAGCACTCAATAGTTCAGAGTTCAAGCTTAAGCTCGCCAGGCGTGCCAAAGACACAACCTAAAGGTTGAACGCTGAACTGCTTGAATGACTTTGGACATTGGACATTGGACATTGGACTTTCTTAAAAAGGAGAGATGCCCCATGCTGAAAGAATTTCGCGACTTTATAGCGCGTGGAAACGTGCTTGATCTGGCAGTTGCCGTAATTATCGGCACCGCGTTCGGTAAGATCGTGTCTTCATTAGTTGAAGGCATCATTATGCCGCCTATCGGTTTGATACTCGGCGGGGTTGATTTCGCAAACCTGTTTATCGACCTGTCGGGCCAGCATCCGGTGTCGTTGGCCGACGCGCAGCTCCGCGGTTGGCCCGTGATTGCCTACGGTGCCTTCATCAACGACGTGGTGACGTTCCTGATTATCGCCCTGGTGGTCTTCCTGATCGTGAAAGCTGTTAACAGGAACAAGCGCGTTGAAGAAGTCGAACTTACTAAAGACTGTCCTTACTGTCTCTCGAAAATTCCGGTGGAAGCCACCCGATGCTCTGGTTGTACATCGGAACAGCCGGCTACGACGTAAAGAAAGTTCAAGGTCCAACGTCCAACGTTAGACAGCACTCAAATAGTGCAGAGTTCAAGTTTAAGCTTGCCAGGTTTGCCAAAGAACAACCTACAGCTTGAACTCTGAACTGCTTGTAGCACCCTGGACGTTGGACTTATTTGATATGCGCGAGTGCCCACGTTGCGAAAGTTGTTATGAAGACGACGTAGTCGTGTGCCCAGAGGATCAGGCAAAAACCAAGCACACTCTGCCGGGGCCGCCCTTGTTGTCGTCGCGCTATCTTCTGGAGAAGCGTCTCGGCCGCGGCGCTATGGGCCAGGTCTATCTCGCGCGTGACCAAAATCTCGTCACCCGTCGCGTGGCCGTTAAGACTGTGCGGCCTGACATCCTCAGCGATGAAATGCTGCAGGAAGGCGAGGCAATTGCGCGCTTCGAACGCGAAGCCCGCGCCGCCGCGTCTATTCGGCATCCAAATGTGGTTGACGTCACAGACTTCGGCAAGAGTCCGGAGGGCGTGTTTTTCCTGGTGATGGAATACGTGGATGGCGAAAGTCTTTATCAGCTGTTGCGGCGCGAAGGCACGCTCGACATTCAACGCAGCATGACAATCCTGGGCCAGGTTGTTGCCGGCGTTGAAGCCGCCCACGATGCCGGCATCCTGCATCGCGATCTTAAGCCCGCAAACATCTTCATTATGCAAAGGCTGCGCAAAACCGGCAGCGCCGGCACCTACGACGGTTTCGTTAAAGTGGGCGACTTCGGTCTCGCGAAGATCATTAACGCTGATCAGACGGGAAAAACTTCTGAGAGTGGACCTGAATCGCGCGGCATAATCGGCACGCCTGAATACATGTCGCCGGAACAAATGCAGACGGGTGTGCAATTGGATGCGCGCTCAGACATTTATGCGTTGGGCGCGATCGCTTATCACATGCTGGGCGGCCGTGCTCCGTTCATCGGCGACCTGCCGCAACTTGTGGCGCAGAAACTTATGCAGACGCCGGCATCTCTGCTGAGTTTGCGATCCGACATCTCCCCGGATGTCGATAAGGTGATTCTCCAGGCGCTGTCGCGAGAGGTTTCCGAGCGGCCGCAGAACGCGAGCGATTGGTTTGACACACTGGAAGCTGCGGCGGGCAAACAATTTGAAGTTCCCACGCAAACGGATTCGCGCCTGGTAGTGATGGCTCCACAGGGTTCCGAAGTGTATGTCGATGACGAGAGACACGGCAGCATCGGACGTTCAGGTCGGGTGATCCTTAACTCAATCCCGCCCGGTCAACACGTGCTGCGTGTGGCCCGCAGCGGCGAGGTTGACGACGAACGCGTAATCGAAATTCGGCCCGACGGCATTGAACAGATTATTCAAGCGCAATTTAAGAGCGCGCCATCCAGTGAGCAGCTGACGCCTTCACGGGGAGGAAGTCTGGATAGCAGAACGGGAACGCCGAGCGCTCCTCGCGTGGTTGCCTGCGCCAGCTGCGGCTCGCGATTCGCCGAGGGGATCAAGTTCTGCGGACGGTGCGGCAACACCAGATTTATCTTTGTCGCTGCTGACGCGGCAAGTGTGCAGAGTGTTGGCAGCAGTTCATCCCTGCCCTCGTCCGCGACGGTAACGTGCTCTCGATGCAAGCAGGAATATCCCGCCGCCATCAAATTCTGCGGCAAGTGTGGTATTCCCATCGGCACGCAGTCGTTGGAATGGCGGCAACCGCGACCGGTCGAAGTAGTTTGCAGGTCCTGCGGCAGCAGCTATTCAGGCGGGACCAAGTTTTGTGGCCGCTGTGGCAAACCGATCAGCCCTTGAGCCTCACTCGGGTTTCATTAATAATGATGCAAGTCGAATGTCCAAGGTCCAATGTCCAAAGTCTGGTTCACCAAGACATTGGACCTTGGACGTTGGACTTTCAACTACAATCTGAACCATATGAAAAGTTGCCCCACTTGTAATCGCACCTACACGGACGCGTCGCTTAACTTCTGTTTGGAAGACGGTACACCGTTGGTGAGCTCTCCCGCGCCGGGCATCGACCCGAATGCGACTATTCGCTACACGGATCCGAGAGATACTAAACCGCCGCCCGCTACAGCCGATCGCCGGCCCGCTGTTCCCCCGACTTATGAGGTCTCGCCCCCAGTCTCCAGCCACGGCTCCTCATTCGGTCAGCAACGAACACAGATGCCCCGGCCGGGAGCGCCGGCCAAGAAGTCCAATGCGATTTGGTGGGTCCTGGGTGGCGTCCTGGTGCTTGGCGTCATCGTGGTTGGTGCGGCAATCATGATCATCGCACTCGCCAGTATGAGT
>DATLBQ010000177.1:0-9964 GCA_035526805.1 Pyrinomonadaceae bacterium | reverse complement strand
TAAGTTCGGTGATGCTCTTGTAACGGCAGTATGAACCTGATCCTCAATCCTCTTTTTCAGGAGGAGGCTCACCTTCAGGAGGTGGCTCACCCTCAGGAGGAGGCTCACCTTCAGGAGGTGGCTCACCCTCAGGAGGTGGCTCACCCTCAGGAGGTGGCTCACCCTCAGGAGGTGGCTCACCCTCGGGAGGTGGCTCGCCTTCGGGAGGCGGCTCGCCTTCGGGAGGTGGCTGGTCTCCGGAAGGTGGCTGGCCTTCAGGAGGTGGCTGGCCTCCGCCACCCGCTTGCGGCTCCTCCCTTTCGCTTGCCTGGGCTTGACCTTTGCGGAGTTCGGCCAATGCGTTCTGCATCTGCTGGACCCAACCGTCCAGCTCCGACTGAAGCACGTTTTCAGTATGGTCGACTAATAACTTCACATTCTCCGGGTTTGCTTGATCGTTAGCGGGGAGGGCCGTCCACCATGACCTTACGTTATCGAGATCAGTCGCCGCCTGGTTATACTTCATCAACGTATTCTCAGTCTGTTGATAGCTTAAGTAAGTTGCCAACGCGCTGGCCAAAGCGGTAGTCAAAGCAATCCACACCTGCTGGTTGATGGCCGCCAGGAGCGTTCCCGCGCCGCCGATTATGAAAATAGACCACTGAAACAGCTTCAATTGTCGCTCAAGTTTGACCGTTTTCCTTCTGTAGTAACTAAGCTGGTCTCCCAGACGCACCTCAACGTAGCGATCAGGAGTGAGGATGCTAAAGCCGTCGTCTCCTCCTTGCGCGGCATACATGTACGGTGGGAAACCTTTGCTTTTGTCATACGGAATGAGGGACGACGTATTTACTTCAGTCCTCATTACTCGCCTGGTGACGTCCTCCACTCTTTGCGCCAACACCTGTTCAGGAGTAGGTCGCGGCAGCGGTGGGGTCGTTCCAGGCGCCGGAGGTTCTACCGGTGGCGCGTTGAATACTTCTTCGTAGTCTCCCGCCTTGGTCCGGTAGCGATAGATCTCTCTTTTGATCGCTTCGGCGCCGGCCCGTAATAGCAGCCACTTGTTTCCTTGTTTGAATTTATTGGCGGCGGCGATTAGTACTGTTACTGCGATCGGGATAACTATCAGCAGGTACTGAATTAACCACCATCCGATCCAGGGATAGAATTTTCGCTCGGCAGCCGAATAAGGAGAAACCCACCAACCTTTCCATGAGTTAACAAAGTTGCCAGAACCGTCGCGGGGCGCAAAAACTTCCTTACTTAGAGCCAGCGCCGTTGCTACGAGTCCGATCGTTAAGATTGCTCCCTGAATCCAATCAAATCTCTTTTGCTGCAGAATCGCGTTCTTGTCGTAATCCGCAAAGCGTTCCCAGGCATGCATCAGCACATTATCTGCACCCAGTTGGCGAACGATAAGACGTTCCAGCCCTTTTACGGAATTACTCAAAAGGTGAAGCTCTACTCTTCCTTCCTCAATGATCTCCGCCATGGCCGGGTCTTCCGGCACGTTCGGCCTTGCTTTCCACCCAGCGGCAATCTCGTCGGCAAACCCGCCGCTGCCTTCGACGACAATCAATGGAATGTTTTGACGAACGGCTTGCAAAGCTTCGTTTTTGGAAACCGATCCTCCGCCCGCAACTAATGCCACCGCGGGCTCCTTATTTCTCAACTCGCTTGCGAGCTTATAAATCGTGCTGGTTTCGCTGCCCCAGGTGTTGCCATCGACGAGCACGAAGTGTGAATGGTTTGGGTCCAGCGGCGTTTCGCCTGTACCGGTGCTTCCGGGATAAGTAACAAGGCCGAGTGGCCCGACTCCGACTAGCGGAGTCTTGTAACCGCGATCAGCGATACCCTGACCCATCATCTCCATGACACCGGCTCTTGTGCCGCCATCGATGATGATAGCTGTGACCGTGGCGGCGGCACGCGCGATTCCGCGGCTGAACAACTGAGCAAGCCTTGCGTTAACGTTCTCGCTCACGCTGTCTGCTCCGCCGATAATCAGCAGCAAGGCTTTATAGTCCTTGATATCGAGAGCGTTGATGATGTCGCTGGCCTTGGCGTCGGCTGGCGGGAAGACTGCTATCGCTTGGCGATGGTTGTCGAAAGCGATCGTTTCTTTCTGGATTTCTGGGGGCATGGTTAGACTCCTTGAGGCTCCGTGAGATTAACCTGATGTGATGACCGCCAGGATGGAGCTTGCGAGCGTGCTTTATATGTGAGGTTCGGCGGGAAGTCAATATCGAGGACGACTCGATTTTGTTTCCAACATTAGTTGGAGTTTGAGACTACCTCAGAGCACTGCCGTCTCCTCCAGCAATTTTCCGGAGGCGAACCGGTCAACGTTAAGCTGCGCGGCGTCGATGAGATTGGAGTGGCCGTGGAGGATTAGGTCGGCGGTGACGCGGCCAGAGGCGGGTGAGTGCATCACGCCGTGGCCGCTGAAGCCGTTAACAAAATATAGTCCTGCGATATTTGCCGCGGGTCCAATAATCGCATGGTGGTCCGGCGTCATTTCGTAGAGACCGGCCCACGCACGGCGCGGATTGACTTCCGCTTCAGACAGAGTCGGAACGCGAGCGGCAGCGCGCGTCAGAATCTTTTCCACAAAGCCCGGATCAAATTCAGTTTTGAAGCCCGGCGTCTCTTCAGGATCGTTCCACGCCAGTAGAATACCTTTACCTTCACGACGAAAGTGAAAACCGTTAGACATATCGATCACCATCGGAAATCGCCGCGGCAAACCATCGAACGGTTCAGTGGGCACCAGCTGACGCCGCAACGGCTCTACAGGCAAATCCACGCCGGCCAGTCGCGCTACCTCCGCGGCCCAGGGACCGGCGGCATTGACTACAATTGAAGTCGAGACAAAGCCGCGAGTGGTCATGACCCCCACAATTCGACGTGATACTGGGACCGCGGGCGTCTTGCCCGCAAGCGTTACATTGCCACTCAACGTTGAGTTGTCAGACCCTTCGCGCTGCGCGCTCATTGTGGGCGGGACGCCCGCGGTCACAGTATTCGCGGTTCCAGTATTAGCGGGCTCGACTTGAATGCCTGTCACTGCCGTGTCGAGCCAAAGCCGTACGCCGCGTTCGCGGGCGTTAAGCATGAAGCCCATCATCACGCTATGTGGGTCAACGAAGCCGTCGGTTTGGCAGAAGGTACCGCCGATTATGTCGTCAACGCGCATTTGCGGCACGAACTTCGCGATGTCTTCCCGGGAAACAAGTTCAACGTTCTTAACGCCAAGAGCTAACTGGCGTCCGCGATTTGTCCTGAGATACTCAAGCTGCCGCTCGTTTGTCGCGCAAAACAAATAGCCGTGCGCGCGGTAGTCCGCCGGGTGGCCGACAACTTCGTCGAAACGCGAAAAGAAATCAATTGAGTAGCGCGACATCTGAATGTTCACTGGCGTAGAAAACTGCGCTCGCACGCCACCCATGCTTTTTCCCGTCGACCCTTTCCCCTGATGTGCTTCGCGTTCAATCACCAGCACGTTTGTGCAGCCTTGCTCAGCAAGGTGATAGGCGACGCTCGAACCTACAATGCCGCTGCCGATGATTACGACGTCCGCTGTTTCGCTCATGGTTTGTACCGGCTAAAGATCAACTTATAGAATAGCCGCGCGAGCATAAGCTGAACTGGAGACTACATACAAATCGGAGAAAAAGATGGATCTGCGATACCCAATAGGTGAGTTTAAGTTTGAGACGGCCCTTACCGAGGAACAGCGTCAGAATTGCATCGATATAATTGAGCAGACACCTGCACGAATGCGCGCGGCGGTGGCGGCTTTAAATGAAGAGCAGCTCGATACTCCGTATCGCCCCGAAGGTTGGACAGTTCGCCAGGTTGTCCATCATGTGCCGGAAAGTCATCTTAACAGCTACATACGATTCAAACTTGCCATCACAGAAGACGAACCAACCATCAAGCCTTACTTTGAAGATCGTTGGGCGCAACTCGAGGACGCTCGCGAAGCGCCAATAGCGCTTTCGCTGGATTTGCTTGATACTCTTCATCGCCGCTGGGTCTGGTTTCTGCGTTCGCTGCAGCCGCAACACTATCAACGAACTTTTCGACATCCTGAAATGGGAATCGTGAGCGTCGATAAAAACATTGCTCTATACGCGTGGCACGGTCAGCATCATGTTGCGCATATCACTTCGTTGCGCCAACGCATGGGGTGGTGAATGAAAAGCAGTGAGCAGTGAGCAGTGAGCAGTAAGAACTAAGCAGAAGGCAAAAGGCAGAAAGCAGAAGGCAGAAAACAAAAGCTCAAAAACGGAAGACCAAAGACCAAAGACCAAAGTCCAAAGACCAAAACCAGGATCAATCCAAAGAACAGGTCATAACCAAAATCAAACATGCTGAAAACCTTTAACTGCCCCAAATGTGGCGCGCCAGTTAGCTATGAGCAGGACGTAATCGGGGCGAACCTGACGGCACGCTGTTCCTATTGTAATAGCGCTTTGTCAGTTCCTGATGAAATGCGCGGCCGTCCTGCAGCCCTCATCTCGCATGTCAATATTGATCTGCGGAATACCGGAGCGAGTGCCACAAAGATGATCCTCTTGATCGTTTTGATTCCCGTGATCGCAATCGTGGCAGGTGTGATCGCGATGGGTGGCTTCCTTATCCCGCTATTAAGCGGCGGCAGCTCGCCTGCCGCGAACCCCGCCACACCGCCTACCAAACCGAAATCCACGGCGCCCGGCGGAAAAGAGAAACCCAGGGGCTTTGCCAACGAAACGTTGAAGTTCGGTTCGGAGGGGATTGGTCCAGGAATGTTCACCGATGCGCGCAGCATAGCCGTCGACGGATCGGGCAAGATTTATGTGGGCGAATACATTGGCGGTCGCGTACAGGTTTTCGACGGCGAAGGCAAATTCATTACGCAATGGACCGTTGATCGCAAGATGCCGCTGCGGGCGCTGGCCGCCGACAGAAACGGAGTCGTATACGTAGTGCAGAGTGGCAACATCTCTCGACATGAAGGCGCCACCGGCAAACTCCTGGGCCAGCTCGCTTACGGCGACGGCTGGGGCTTTGATGATGTCAAGGTTGCTGCCGATGGTGGGCTGGTAGCCGCGTGGAATAAAAACCGCGACGACATTGTACGCTTCAACGCCGACGGTCAGGTTGTTCGCACGATCCGCGCAGCAATCAGTTCGGTAACCGAAAGTTCGGAGCTCGACACTCGCGTAACCGTCGATGGTTTGGGAAACATCTACGCGCTAGGCTCGTTCAATAATGCCATCTTCAAATTTAGCCCTGACGGAAAGTTCAGCACCCGGTTCGGCAGCGACGGCGATCAGCCAGGACAATTTCGTGCTCCTTCCGCGATTGCAGTCGACGGAAAAGGACGCGTGTATGTCAGCGACTTAAAAGGCATCCAGGTATTCGACAGTAATGGTCGTTATCTGGCTGTGTTCAATCCCGGCGGCATTGCCTCGGGAATGGTCTTCAATGACAAGAATGAACTATTCGTGGCGGCGCGGAAACAGGTCGTTAAGTTGGCGCTGAACGAGCAATAGAGAGCGGAATACAGAATACAGAATACAGAACGCAGAAGGCAGAAAGCACAAGGTAGATACGAAGCACAAAGTACGAAGCACCAAGCACATGGCACAATGCTGACAATATGATCGAGCGTTATCAACGTTGGTTTGAGTACGAGCAAGACAGTCATGCAAAAACGCTTGCGTCGCTAAGCGCCGTCGCGTCGGAGTTGCGTAGTTCTGAAGAGTTTGCCAAAGCTCTCTACCTGATGGGTCACATCATCGCCGGGCGGCGCATGTGGCTGTTCCGTTTAGGATTCCTCGATGACAACACCGAGCTATTTCCCGGCGTGACGGACCTGGAAGACCTGGCCGCCCAGCTCTCCGAGATGGAAGCGCATTGGTCGCAGTATCTCAACCAACTCAACAACAATGAACTCGATCGGATTTTTGAGTATACGAGCTATGAGGGCGGCCACTTTCGTAACTCGGTTGAAGATATTCTCACACAACTGTTTGGACACTCCTGGTATCACCGCGGCCAGATCGCCATGTTGCTGCGTTCCATCGGCGCGGAGCCGGCCGTTACGGATTTTGTGTTTTGGGCCCGCGAGGTAGTCTCTTAGTTTTCCCCAGCTGTGAGAGTTCGTCTCACCGCGGTTGGACTAGAAAGTAAACTATGGCGTCTCGCCCTGCACAAAACGCCACACGGGTCATGAACCCGGAGCGGTACCGACCGGCCACAGAGGCAACTATAGGAGTTGACACAGCAAACATGCGATACATTTGTTCAATTTTGAGAGTTGAACTTCTAGCCAGTCGCTACGGCTCCCAGTTCTGATACGACTACTAGTTTATTTACTTTTTGTATAAAGCGGCGGGCACATAGTACCCCTGCAAAGACTTTCGCGTTGCAGAACACCATGCGATAGAGGTGACGCTCGTTGCCTCACAACTCAAGGAGAACTCATGAGCGAAAATGACTCTGCCCTCAGCAATATCCGCAATGTGTTTGTTCTCATGCTTGAAAACCGTTCTTTCGATCATATGCTCGGCTTCTCCGGTCTCTCCGGAACGGATCCCAGCGGTCACAGCACATCTATCAACGGATTGACAGGATCGGAATCCAATAGTTATCTGAACTGCCCTTATCCCGTAACTCAACCAGCGGATTACGTCATGCCGGTGGGACCTGGACATGAATTCGCCGATGTGGTGGAACAGCTCTGCGGACAATACGCAAGCTATCCGGCCAGCGCGACGTACCCTCAAGGCGCTGAATATCCGCCAATAGACAACAGCGGCTTCGTTGCCGATTACGCCGTTTCCCATACCAAGGGCGAGGGCAATGCGCCGGGTAACTTCGGCGAAGTAATGAAGTGTTACCAGAACCTACCGCAGGGTCCACAACAATTGCCGGTCCTTTACTCGCTCGCCAGCAATTTTGCGGTTTGTGACAACTGGCATGCATCGATGCCGGGACCAACGTGGCCAAATCGATTCTTTGCCATTGCCGCGTCGTCCGGTGGGCTCGATGACAGTCCCAGCAACTTGCAAATCCTGGATTGGGAGTTAAATCCATGGTCAGGTTTCCAATTTGCCGAGGGCACGCTCCTGGACCAACTGAATGCGTTGCCAGCCGGGACGGGTTGGCGGGTTTATCGAGGTGACGAGTTGCCGCTGATTGGCGCTGTTGCGGGCGTGCACCATGCCGATACGTACCCCTATTCGCAGTTTGCAGAAGACCTTCAGGCGGCCGATTATCCGTGGGCCTTCACTTTTATTGAACCGAGTTATGGAGATATTGTTTTTAATACCTATTGGGGCGGCACCTCGCAGCATCCAGTCGATAATGTGATTAACGGCGAGGGGTTAATTAAGTCGACCTACGAGGCAATTCGCAATTCGCCTCACTGGAATAACAGCCTTTTGATTGTGACCTGGGACGAGCATGGAGGGTTTTACGATCATGTGGCGCCGCCGGCAGCGCCTGAGCCCGGCGATCCCATCATAATGAGCGGCAAAATCAACCGGCACGGATTCAACTTCGACCACTTCGGAGTTCGCGTTCCGGCGGTAGTGGTTTCAACATACACGCCGGCGCAAACCATCGATCACACGCTGTACGACCATTCTTCAATTCTGGCGACACTTCAGTCTCTTCATGGCTTGGGCCATCTGACCGGGCGCGACGCGAAAATGGAAAACGTATTGAAGTTAGTAATGCTGGGCTCCGCCAGGACTGACGCTCCAACCCAATTACCGGAGCCCGCGATAGCCGACCTTGATGCGAGCGCGATCGTGACCGCCGCGGCAGCCGGCCCAGCCGACTCAATTGATGCTGGTAATCTGCCCGGCTTTATTTACATCGCGTTGCGTTTTCATCTGGACTTGTCACTGCCGGAAGAGCACCCCTTGATCATCGCCAGAGTCAGAGCGATTCAAACCCGCGCTGACGCGGCGCAATACCTTGATGAAGTTCGAACTCAGGTGCGAGTGGCTGACGCGGCACGCATGGACGTAGCTTGAGGGTTCACCACGAGACGAAGTTAATTTTGATGGCTTAACGGAGTGGCGAGTCAAGCTCCGCAAGTACCACGGCATTGTCTTAATTTGATTTCGTGTCCTTTTTCTACAAACAAAACGAACCACGAGATCACACGAAAGCCTTCGAAAAATAGGCTGCAAATGTTTCGGGTGTGTTAGTGGTAATAAACTTTGGCCGCGCGTTTCTTTAATAAGGCAACATTTTCCTGGGGTTTCCCTATGCAAATTGGTGACGTAATGCGCTGGCAGCGAACATTTACGGAAGAGGATATTCGTCTGTTTGCGCAGCTGTCAGGCGACGAAGGCGAGCATCACCTGGTGCCCGACGAACGGGGTCGCTTGATGGCCCACGGACTACTAACTGCTACCCTGCCAACCAAAATCGGCGGCGATATCAATCTTATTGCCAGTGAAATGACGTTTGCATTTCATCGCCCCGTTTTTGCCGGGGACACTATTACTTGTGAAGTGACGCTCACCGAACTCGAACCGCACGAAAAATATTTTAAACTAAACTCAACCTGGGTGTGCCGTAATCAGAATGAGAAGGAAGTGATGACAGGCGGAGGTCGTGGCGTGATTCTGCGTCGCTAAGTTTTCTGACCCCTACTCCCAGCCTGCGGAGAGGCGATAGCATAAAGCCTGGAGTGCAGCGTAGCGGAACCCCAGGACTGGGAATTGGAAAATGGCAGAGTCCGCCGAGCGGGCAACAGCCTCATGTATCCGCAAACGCTGTCGACCATTCCGCGGGCTCAGATTGTCTTTGTACTACGCTCCACGTTGCTATTCCAACACGAAGTTGTAAGTGATCATGCCAGAAACTTTCACCGCCTGATCTCCGAGTCTGGTTGGCGAGAAGCGCGCGGCCATAGCTGCTTGTTGAGCGGCCGACATCAGCAATGGATGACCGTTAACGACTTTCGCTGAAATCACCTTGCCGCTCTCATCCACCAGTACTTGCACGTTTACGGCTCCGTGCGCCCGCGCCTGTCTTGCTATCTGAGGATATGGCGGCTTCGGCAGATAGATCGCGAGGCCGGTAATTGGACCTTTGCTGACAACCCTGGGAGCGGTTCGCTCGATTGGAGGTCGCGCCGGGGGTGGTGGGCCTACGTCAATAACGGGCGAGGCCCCGCCAGAAACCGCGCCCGTGCCGCCGCTACGATTGTGGCCGGTTCCTCCTGGGACCATGGGATCCGAGTCGGGGCCGACTCGGAAAGGTACGCCGTCGGGAACTGGGGGATTCTTGTTGGGGGCCGCCGACGTTCCCTCGGGCACAAGCTCAGGATGATTCACGTTAGCCATTGGAACCTGGCGCACAACTTCCAACGACGACCTGCCACCATTGTCTCTCGGGGGCGGCGCGTTATGCGGGACCGGCGCTGGCGCTCTAGCCAGCTCAACGGGCGACAGCATGGTCACGATGATGTTGTTTGGTTCTTCCAGCCGAGCGTCGTACGCATAGATGCTGATCACACCGGCGATGATGAAGAACAACACATAGGTTGCAGTGGTAAAAAGAACGAACGAACCGCGGCGTTTGAATTCGCGTGTGTGCGAACTCGATTCAATAAGGTTATTAAACATCTGTCCTCCAATCCAGCCAACATCCCCGGTGCCATTCGGTTCGAGCTTCCTCGCTAACATTAGACTCCGGCGGAAAACATAAGTTCCGAGTTTCAAGTTCCAAGTTCCAGGTTAGGATTCGAAGCACGTGCCGAGTCTTGCCTGTCGAGCTCACTGTGGACGTCGGCCGCGGGATTTGAAGTCTTAACTTGAAACCTGGAACTTGAAACTTGAAACTTGGACGTTGGACATTGGACTTTGGACATCTTACGATTGCGCCGCTCTCAACGCCCTCGTTCAGGAGAAACAAAATGGCGATCAAGGAAGCCCTCGCGGAAGAGCTGAATCCATTTCTAATTGCCCGT
>DATLBQ010000176.1:0-14724 GCA_035526805.1 Pyrinomonadaceae bacterium | reverse complement strand
GAAGTTGAAATTTCCAATCGACAACGCAAGCTAAGGCTTGAACTCTGAACTTTCGTCGGACTAGTTTGAAGTCAATTCCGCTGTCTTCTCTGTGATATCCTTCTGGCCCCACTCATTGTCCCGGCTCGCTTCGCCTGCCTTGGTGCGCTTGGCCGCTTTCATCTTCTGAACCAGATCCATATGCGTGGAAAAATATGCAAGGCTCTTGCCGACAATCTCCTGGACCGAGGTGAAGCCCTTGTCTACCATGAACTTCTCAAATCCCTCCTTCAACTCATCCACCATTTTGACGCCGTGAAGCATCACGCCAGTGCAGAGTTGAACCGTTGACGCCCCCAACAACATGAACTCCAAAGCGTCGTGAGAGTTTTCAATTCCGCCAATGCCGCTAATGGAAACATCCTGGGGCAATCCAAGCGCGAGCTGGCTCACCATGCGCAAAGCTATGGGACGAACGGCCTGGGAAGAATAACCACCGGGCACGGTATGTCCTTCAACAGTCGGCATTGGCCGAAGGGTATTGAGATCGACGCCGATGACAGAGAGGATCGTATTAATCGCGGAGATGCCTACGGCTCCGCCGCGCACCGCGGCCAGCGAAGGCTCTTTGATGTTCGTAATGTTGGGCGTCATCTTCGCCCAGACAGGTATGTTTGAAACTTCAGTTACCCAGCTTGTAACCTGCTCGCATAGATCGGGATGTTCACCCATTTCCGAACCCATCTTCCGTTCCGTCATCCCGTGAGGACAGGAAAAATTCAATTCGAAAGCATCAACGCCGGTGTCCTGAACCCGGCGCGTGAGTTCCTGCCAGCGGCTCTTCTCATACTCTTCCATGATCGACGCGATCAGGATGTGTTTCGGATACTCCTTCTTGATCTGGCGAAACTCATCCAGCCAAACGTCAATCGGCCGATCGGAAATCAACTCGATATTTTCAAAGCCGATAACTTCTCCGGAAGTTTTCGATCGCAGCTTCCCGTAACGCGGTACTACGTTTACCACCTTCGCGGATTCCAGACTCACAGTCTTCGCGACAGCGCCACCCCAACCGGCGTCGTAAGACTTCGCAATAACACGCGCGTTCGTTCCCGGTGGGCCGGAACCGAGCAAAAAAGGGTTAGGAAAGGTGATTCCGTTAACGACTATCGAGAGATCCATGTTCTTAACTCCGTTAAGGTCCCAAGTCTCAAGCCTCAAGTCCCAAGGGTCAGAAGCAAAGCTTCGCCCGATCTTTCAGGCGCTCGCTTTGTACTTCCTTCCTGACAACTGGGAGTTCTTGAGGTAATGAATGAGCCCGGAAATGATGCGGCTTAATTCAACTGCTTTGCTGCAAAGTTGGCCAAATTGTTTTTGAGAAATATAGTCACGGTCGAGGGCCAGGTAGAGTTGAGCTCGAACTTCTCCGCAAGAGCCCTTGGCCATCGACAGGAATTGAATAAACTCCTTATCGCCGTCTCTTTCAAATCCTTCTGCGATATTCGAGACAATTGGAATCGAAGCGCGACGAAGCTGGTCCCTCAACGCGAAATCGCGACTGAAATTACCGATTTCAGTCACATTATAAATCAAACCCGTAAGCCCGCGGGCTAACTTCCAGGCTTCTAAGTCTTCAAACCTTTCAATTCTGCTCATAGCGTTCTATTTGGGACTTGAGACATTGAGACTTGAGACTGGGTTTTAGTCCGCTACCAGCGCGTCATAGGTATCTGGACGACGGTCGCGGAAGAACTGCCAGGTGTTACGCACCTCGCGGATCATGTCCAAATCGAGGTCGGCGACTACGAGCGCATCCTGATCGCGTGCCGCCTCAGCAACAAACTGCCCACGCGGATCGCAGAAGTAGCTCTGGCCGTAAAACTCCCCGATATCCCACGGCTGTTCGTGACCGACGCGATTGATAGCGCCGATAAAATAACCGTTTGCCACTGCATGCGCCGGCTGCTCGATCCGCCATAAGTACTCCGACAGGCCTGCGACCGTTGCTGAGGGATTGAAAACTATCTCGGCGCCATTCAAACCGAGGGCGCGCGCGCCTTCCGGGAAGTGGCGGTCGTAGCAAATGTAAACACCGACGCGCGCAAAGGCGGTATCGAATACCGGATAGCCAAGATTGCCGGGCCGGAAATAAAACTTCTCCCAGAAGCCAGGATTAACGTGAGGAATGTGGTTCTTGCGATACTTTCCGAGATACTTGCCGTCTGCATCGATTACAGCTGCAGTGTTGTAGTAGACGCCAGTAATCTCTTCCTCGTAAATCGGCACGATGATAACCATGCCGTGAGTCTTCGCCACTTCCTGCATTAACCGTACAGTAGGACCATCGGGAATTTTCTCTACAGCTTCATACCAACGCGTTTGCTGTTCCGCGCAAAAATATGGCGTGGTGAATATCTCCTGCATGCAAAGAATCTGCACGCCTTGCTTTGCTGCCTCTTCTATAAAACCGAGATGCTTCTCAATGTTCAAACGCTTGACGTCGTCGATCGGCAAGTCCGTCGGCGCCGCGTTTGAACATTGAATAAGTCCACACTTAACTGTCCGTGGCATTTTGAAACTCCTTCGGCCGGGTCTCGAAAGTCGATCTAGAATAACGTGAAAACAAGTGAAATTCGGGAAGAAAACCAGAAGCCGGCAACCCTGTTACTCGCGCGTTATATGCCGGTTCATCAGCACGTAGTATATGACGAATCCGAGTCCGAACGTAACGAACCATGCATAGGTGTACACGGTGTCGAAGAAACCCGGGTCAGTAACCTGGCCGCCCGGAGTGGTTGCGGCTTGGATAAAGCCCGGCACGACGGGAGCGATAGCAAGGCAGAGCGCAATCATCGCTCGCCAATTGATCCCGTTTGAATAGGAATATACTCCCTGCGTTTCAAAGAGTCCGGCTAGATTCAATCGTTGCTTGCGCAAAACCCAATAGTCGCAAATCAGTATCCCGGCGATCGCTCCCATCAAACCCGAGTAACCAATGAGCCAGGTAAAAATGTAAGCCCCCATGGTCGCCATTAACTTCCACGGCATCATCAGGACGCCGATGAGCGCGGTAATCAGTCCGCCCGTAACGTAGGAAATGCGCTTGGGGTTGAGGTTCGAAAAATCGTTTGAAGGAGAAACGACGTTTGCGGCCATGTTCGTGGTCAACTGCGCTGCAAAGATGACAGCGGTCGCAAAAAGAATAATCACCACACTGTCGAAACGCTGCATGAGGTCGACTGGGTTCGGGATTGCCACGCCATAGATCAAGAGTGTCGCACTGGTAACCGCCACGCCAATGAATGCGAATGCCGTCATAGTGAGCGGCAGGCCCAGCGCCTGTCCCAGCATTTGTGACTTTTGTGAACGCGCGTAACGCGTGAAGTCAGGGATATTCAAACTAAGCGTGGCCCAATAACCCACGGACGCAGTCAGGGCTCCCGGAAAAATATCCCAGAAGTTATTCTGCTGTTTTTGTAATGCCGCGGAAGCAGTCAGTACGTGACCCAAACCGCCGGCGCGCCATGAGGCCCAGACGAGTAGAATTAATCCCCCCGCTAATAGCAAAGGCGCCGACCAGGTTTCTAAATGTTTAATGCCCTCGACACCTTTCAGGATAATGAAAACCTGAATTCCCCAGAATAAAAAGAAAGCAAGCCAGGTGTGAATCGCGACGTTAAAGATGGTGGCGTCGCCGAGCAGATGTGCCCAGCCCGAAGACATAACACTGAACAATGCGTCGATCGCGGTTCCGCCGATCCACGTCTGGATGCCAAACCAGCCGCAGGCAACTATCGCTCGCAGAATCGCCGGCACATTCGCGCCCTTTGTACCGAAAGCGGCGCGGCATAGAACCGGGAAGGAGACTCCGTATTTCGTGCCGGCATGCGCGTTGAGAATCATGGGAATGAGGACAATCGTATTGCCCAGCAGGATCGTAATCATGGCCTGCCACCAGTTCATTCCCGCTTCAATAAAGCCGCCGGCGAGCGTATAGGTGGTTATTACTACGCTCATGCCAATCCAAAGCGCGGCGATGTTCCAGGTCGACCAGGTGCGCTCTTTGATTGTGGTCGGAGCGAGATCCTTGTTCCAGAGCGAACTGGAAGAGACGTCCTTGCGGAGCTCTTCAAAGTCGCGTTGCGTAATGGCGATGTCTTTGGCCGTTGATTCAGTCGTCATTTGATCGGGTGCCTGTCACTGAAGACAATCAGATTTTCCGTCGCTGCCGCATTGAAAGAGGCTGGGAACCTGCGCCGCGGTCAACGCCTTGGTATTGGCCCACACTTTTGTTTGACCGTATCGGTTCTCGGTCCAGCCAATTCGGTGTTTTTCTCGCCAGCTATGTTCAAGAGCTGCTTCCTCGCCAGAACCAAAGAGGTGGTAAGCCTCGTGCAGGAGTATTGCGGCCCTTTCGGTATCGTCGATCGCGATTTCGAAAAACTCCGGATAAAGCGTTACGACTTCAAAAGGAAAATTTGTCGCAGCGTATGCGTCGTAATGACCAACATAGCGGTTCCACCAGTTATCCGTTCCACGATACTTGACCAGATGCTTGAGCACGAAAACCTGCCTGTCAAAACCGCTCTCCGCTAACACCCCTTCCGCCCTTTCAACTGTCTTGCGCTTATCATATTCGAGGTCATTTGAGGTTAGCAGCAGAGACAGATAGCAGATAAAGAGAACCAGAATCGTGGTTCCCATTACCCAGGCCACCCTCCGGCCGATGCTGCGCTTCTTTGGTTTGTCTTCGCCGAGGTCGGTTTCATTGGCACCAGCGCTCAATGAAGCACCGCAGCGGCGACACGTCTCATCAGTTTGTGTGTTAACAAGGCCGCAGTGCCCGCACTTGTTTTTCATCAGAGACTCACCCTGAATCTTAGCCTTGTATGAGTTCAAAACTTACTACGCTGGCGTAACCAATCGTTCAGTGGACTTACTGCAAAGCGAAGCTGACGCTGACACTGGCGGTGACTGTTATTTGACCAAGGGCGATCGCCCCTTCACTGGCGGACGCCTCGCCGGCCTGACTGGATACCTGGGACATCGTGTTACTGCCGTAACCCTGACCGCCCCACCAACTGTAAGGTGAATACCAGCCGCCGCCGTACTCGGAGATTCGGATTGCCGGTCCGACTTGCCTCCCCAGTTTCCCGGCGAGCAGTGCCGCTTTTTCCTTCGCCGCTTGAATTGCCATTTCACGCGCATGGTCGCGATGCTTGCGCAATTCAGTGGTGCGAAATTGAATGCCGTGCACGTGATTCACTCCACCCTCAAGGGCGCGCGTTAACAACTCCTCAAACTTCGCGGTGTCGCTGAGGGTTACAGCGATGTTTTTCCGTACCCGGTATTCCAAACGCACAGTTCGGTTTTCGTTGCGCAGTTCGTGTTCCCAGGGCTCAATACTAATGAAGTCCGTTTGCACGTACCTGGCATCGATTTTCAGCTCTCGGGTTATTGCCAGCAGTTTTTTGACGCGTTCGTCGTTGCTGGATTTAGAAACGGTAAGGTTGGGATCTGATGTCTCGATTCCGAAAACGATAAAAACCTGATCGGGAACTACTTTGACATCGGCCGAGCCCTGGACGTCAATCGCTGCACGCTGTTGCGCGTCCTGTGCCGCAACTGCCATTGGCGTTAGCGCCAAAAATAAAACGAGCGGCAACAGTTTTGGCCTGGTGCAATTTTCCATTGCCCATTTTCTCCCTTAACAAGATTACATCGACACGCACGTGCCCCGCTTCAAAAATTGTCCATCGCCTGCGTTGCCTTTGTATTCGCCGTTATCGATAACGACCTTACCGCGCGAGAGCACGGTTTCTACAACCCCCTGAATTTTTTTTCCTTCATAGGTGTTGTAGTCGACGTTCATGTGGCTGGTGGTGAGACTGAGGGTCTGTTCCTTATTCGCATCGAATATGACGATGTCAGCGTCTGAACCAACGGCGATGGTGCCTTTCCTGGGAAACAAACCAAACATCTTGGCGGCAGCAGTTGAAGTCAGTTCGACGAAGCGGTTGAGGCTGATCCGATTTTCAACCACGCCCCCGTTGTAGATGAGTGGCACTCGATTCTCTACACCGGGCGCGCCATTCGGGATCTTTGAGAAGTCGTCGCGGCCGAGCTCCTTCTGTTCCTTCATGCAGAATGGACAATGGTCTGTTGAGATAACCTGAAGGTCGTCCATCTTCAAACCCTTCCACAACTCTGCTTGGTTCGCTTTGTCTCGCAACGGCGGCGTCATTACATACTTGGCGCCGTCAAATCCCGGCTCGTCGTAATTATCGAGCGAAAGGAAAAGATATTGTGGACACGTTTCCGCAAAGGCGGGTATGCCACGATCCCGCGCCTGCCGAACCTGGTTGAGCGCGTCAGCACACGACAAATGAACGATGTACACCGGGGACTCCGCCATTTCTGCAATCGCGATGGCGCGGTGTACACCTTCCGCTTCCGCAATCGTTGGTCGAGTTAGCGCGTGGTACTTGGGCGCGGTGTGACCTTTCGCGAGTGCGTGCTTGATAATCTCGTTGATGACGATTCCATTTTCCGCATGCATGCAGATCAAGCCACCGCGGTCGCCAGCAGCAGACATGGCGCGAAAGATTGTCGCATCATCAACCAGAAACACTCCCGGATACGCCATAAACATTTTGAAGCTGGTGACGCCTTCATCCATGGCCGTATGCAACTCTTCGATCTGGTTGTCTTCGAGCTCTGTGGTGATCAGATGAAAACCATAGTCGATCGCAGTCTTGCCTTCAGCCTTTTGGTGCCAGTTGTCGATGCCCTGGATGAGCGACTCCCCTTTGTACTGCACGGCGAAATCTATGATGGTGGTCGTCCCACCGTAGGCGGCGGCACGCGTTCCAGTGAGAAAATCGTCGGACGCCTGGGTGCCGCCGAAGGGGAGCTCCATGTGTGTGTGTGGATCGATCCCGCCAGGGATGACGAGTTTGCCGGTGGCATCGATTACCGTGTCTGCTTCCATCTCGAGCCTGGCAGCGATAACGGAAACTTTCTCATCCTCGATCAGGATGTCAGCGCGGTAGTCATCGGTGGCGGTGATGATTCGACCGTTCTTGATTAGAGTTTTCATTTTTCCAGTCCTGTATTAGCTTGCGGAGATCGGAAGAAATATGAACATGTCCTTTCTTGGCAGCCGCAGCGTGTCGTCTCCGGAGGAACGAGGGACGCGGCTGTGCCGCCTGATGTGCGGAGAGCCTCAGCCGTTCAGACGATTCGCGTTAGCTACAAACACTCTTCGCTCCTTAGGAGCGAAATGTTTATAGAACCCGAGAACCTCTACAAAATTCTTCGCTCCGGAGGAGCGAGACGTTTACTCGATGAAGTCGAAAACGTACTTGTCCTCGAACGCGATGTCAAATTTCCGCAGTAAGGTCAAATATTCGTTCTTGAATGATCTGCGTTTATGGTGCTCCTCCTGATTTTGAATGTAGCGGATGATCGTGTCTAGCTGGGAATGTCCGTAGGAGAATGCGCCGTATCCTTCTTGCCAACTGAACTTTCCACGCACCCACTTATTCTTGTTTACGTAAGTGGTGGAGTCGCTCTTGATGTCACGAACCAAGTCTGCCAACGCGATCGTGGGCTTCAATCCAATCAAAATGTGAATATGGTCGGTCATGCCATTGATGGAAATCAGTTTCTGTCCTTGATTTTTGACAATGCCGGAAATGTATTTGTAGAGGTCTTCCTTGAACTCTGGTCGGATGAGCGATTGCCTGTTGCTTACCGCGAATACCGTTTGAATATAGATTTGGGAAAAGGTGTTTGCCATGGGGGTACCTCACAATGGTCCTATGGTCTCGCTCCTAAGGGAGCGAAGAAAGTCTTTTAGGGTGTCACGTTCTATAAACATTTCGCTCCTACGGAGCGAAGAGCAAGTCTTTTTGGATGCTAGCCGGGATTGCCGGGAGCAAGATGTTTTGCACGGAGTGAGCGAGAGCAGAGCAAGAGAGCGGTGAGCAATGAAAAGGGCGGCGGGTTTGTGATAACCCGCCGCCCTGTCTTGTCAGAGTTAAATGTTACGTTACTGCGTCAATTCAGACGTCAGTATCGCGCCGTTCAGTTGCTTTAGCACTGCGCTCATCTTAACCACTGACCGCGAGTCTTTGGCAATCCACACGATCGTTTTCGCTGCCTCATCATCGGCAGAAGTTAATTCAACCTTGTACGCTTCAAAGGTGCCGGCCGGTACTGTTACCTTTTCCACTCCTACAACTTTCAGGGTCCTTAACTTCAGTTTTTGTTTTTCCAGATCCAGGTTCCGGAAGCTGACAGCATAGCCCTCCGCCAGCGGCAGAGCTGCGAGAACATCGAGGCCGCCGGCGCCGTCGCCGAAGATTGTCCCGCCTAGATCAACCGCGATCGGTTTTGCCTGACCGTTCATGGTCATCGAACCGGTCGCCTTGCTGTCTTTGTAATCGATATCGAACACTACGGGGCCTTGTGTAAGGACGCGGTGTTTGAGAACCAGTGTGCCTTTTTCGATCGTTGACGTGTCGGTGATTTCTCCTTGCGGCGTTACCACCGTTTCTGTCACCACCCACGCACCGTTTACTTCCTTCGTTTCGCTCTTTACGGTCAGCGGAATGTTCTGTGTGCCAAACGCAATCGACGCCTTGTAGCTACTGGTACCCGCCTTCAAATCCATCGCGGGTTTGGGAGCAGCGGCGCTCACCGGTTCCATCTTCTTTGGCATTGTGACTGTCTTCACATCGACCGTGATTTCCTTTAGCCGCTGTGCGACTTCCGGAGTCATGGTTTCCTGATAACGACCGCCCAGATGTTTCGCCAGAAACTTCTCGGTAGTAGCAAATAGAGCCATGTTATTTACGGGTCGCGCAAAGCCGTGACCCTCATCCGGTGCTACCAGATACTCAACGGGATAGTTTCGATCGCGTAGCGCGATCACGATCTGATCCGCTTCGCGTTTGTTGACTCGGGGATCGTTTGCGCCCTGAATCACAAGCAGCGGCGTCTTGATCTTGGTAGCGTGATTCAGCGGAGACTGCCGCTCCAGTTGCGCCTTGCCCGCTGCGGTAGCTGGATCGCCCATGCGCGCAGCAAAGAGTTTACGAATCGATTCCCAGTAAGGCGGGATCGTCTCGAGCAATGTCACCAGATTCGACGGGCCAACTATGTCAACGGCGGCTGCATACAGATCGGGTGTGAACGTAACTCCGGCGAGCGTGGCATAACCGCCGTAGGATCCGCCCATGATCCCCATGCGTTTCGGGTCGGCGATTCCCTCGGCGATCAGGTATTTTGCCCCCCAGGTAACATCGTCCTGCATCTTCTGGCCCCACTCGTTGTTGCCGGCGTCAAGAAACTTCTTGCCATATCCAGTGGACGCACGGAAGTTAGGCATTAGCACAGCGTAGCCGCGGTTCGCGAGAAACTGTGCGATGCTGTTGTAGCCCCACGTATCGCGACCCCACGGTCCGCCATGTGGAACCACAATCGCCGGCAGGTTCTTGCCCGAAACACCTTTCGGCAGTGTCAGGTAGGCCGGAATCTCAAGGCCATCTGACGACTTGTAACGCACAGCATTCATGGGCGCGAGGTAATCGCGGTTCAGCTTTTCCCGAATCCGATACTGAAGCGTCAGCTTTTTCGTGTCGCGGTCAAACAGGTAACGCTCACCTGGTTCGATGTCGCTGCTTACGGCAATCAGGAATAGACGCTCATCCTTCGTGCCCGAAGCAAAATTAATCTCCTTGCCGGGGAGTTTCTTTTGCAGCAATTTGTAATCGGCTTCGAAGGCTTTGTCTTTCCAGTAAATCCGTGTGCGCTCGTCTTCGTATGAAGTGGAAATCAATTCATCGCTAACTTCAGAAAACTTCGCGTCGTCGAAGTCGACGCGGTTCATCGGATCTGACTCCACCAACTCTTCTTTGCCTGTAGCCGGATCGAAAAGCTCGAGCCGTGCCAGATCAATGTTTCCCTTGTTGGTCCAAAAATACACACGCTGTCCATCTTTGTGATAGCGCACCACGCCGCAACTTTCGAAAACATTGCATGAATAAACTTTAGTAAAACCGGCATCGCCAATGCGCAAGATCTCGGTGTCGCCATTATCGGCGGCCCGCGAGGCCATACGTAGTTGATCCTTCAAATCAAATATCCAGTTGGTAATGCGTTCGGAATTCTTGCGAACTAGCGTGCGTTCACCGGTTGAGATTTTCACTTTGTAGAGATCATGCCAGGCGGGATCACGATCATTCAGGCCGATGTACATCATGTCTGGCTCGCTGCGTGGCACGGCATAAATCGCAGCGCGTACGCCCTTGGCGTCGGTTAGATTCCGCGCCGCGGGAACATCCTGTCCGGCCGCGGGACTCTCAGCCGGATTAACCGCATATACCAGGTAATTTTCGTCACCGGCCTTGTCCTGAACGAAGAGAATATATTTGCCGTCGCGGCTCCAGAAGTACTGCGTCACCGGCCGGCTCTTATCAGCCGTTAAGGGCTTCGCCGCGTCAAATGACTCGGCAGTGCGCTTGACCCAAATGTTGCGTGTGCCTTTGAACGGCTTCACGAACGCTATGAACTTGCCATCAGGCGAAATCTGAGCGCCGGAGATTTCGGGGTCGCCGAAGAATAGCTCGCGGTCAATGATTGGCGGTTGGGTTGAGGTTTGTGCAAACGTCGTCTGCGAAGCGGCACTTAAGCCAATGCAGAGAACAGCAAAAACAAATGCCAGGGATTTGCGGTAGAAACTTGTCATAGAACCTCTTTCATTGATTAAGCGAATATAGAGAAAATCGCGACCGAATGAGTTATTACGTGCAACACGCGCTGGGAGTTTCAAGGGGATCTGATAATTCGCCGCGGATTTTCGCGGATGAACGCGGATCAGGACAACGACAACAATTTAGTAAGGATTTTTCAGATTCGCGCACTCCGCGCAAATCCGCGGTTGATTTAACCCATCCCGCTCTCCGCGGAAACTCAGTACAAATTACCCTCTCGTTTGCGTCCCGTGTAATCCACGTAGACCACCTTCAGTTCCGTATAGAAATCCAGCGCCGTCGAACCTTGTTCACGATCACCAATGCCCGTTCCTTTTATTCCGCCAAACGGAATGTGAGCTTCGCCGCCCGTTGTCGGCGAGTTGATGTGCGTCATGCCGGTCTCGATCTCATCAACAAACCGGAAAATACGCGCCGCGTCATTTGTGAAAATTGACGAAGACAGGCCGTATTCGGTGTCATTGGCTACTTCCATCGCCTCTTCAAAGTTCTTAACACGCAGCACTGACAATACCGGACCGAAAATTTCCTCGCGCGCTACGCGCATGTCGGGCGTTACATGATCGAACACTGTTGGGTTTACAAAGAAACCTTTGTCGAGCCCGTCTCCCGTAGCCCGAGAGCCGCCGCAAACAAGCGTGGCTCCATCCTCGCGGCCGATGTCGATGTACTTCAAGACAGTCTTAAACTGCCCTTCATCGACACTCGGGCCCATTTCCGTATTCGGGTCCATGCCATCGCCGATGCGCATCGAGCCGGCGCGGGTGCGAATTCGATCAACAAACTCGTCGGCAACATCGTTCACGACCACCGCCCGACTTGTTGCAGTGCAGCGTTGGCCCGATGATCCAAACGCACCTTGTGCAGTCGACTCCACGGCTAAATCGAGGTCTGCGTCTTCCAGAACTATTACCGGGTTCTTGCCGCCCATTTCGCATTGCACTTTCGCGCCACGCCGGGAAACCTCTTCGTAGAGACGGATGCCCACTTCATTCGAGCCGGTGAAAGAGACTGCTTTGACTGCCGGATGATTGATAATTTCGTCACCGGCTTCAGAACCAGAGCCCAAAACTAAATTTAGAACGCCGGGAGGCAGGCCCGCCTCTGTGAAAAGCTCGACAATGCGTACGGCCGTTCCGGGCGTCAGGGTGGCGGGTTTGAATATCACCGTGTTCCCTGCGATTAGAGCGGGCGAGATCTTCCAGACCGGAATAGCGACCGGAAAATTCCATGGGGTGACGCAGGCGACAACGCCCAACGGCTGTTTGATCGTGTAGGCGAAATTAGACGGCAGCTCGGACTGGATCGTCTCTCCATTCATTCGGCGTGATTCGCCGGCGCAAAACTCCGCGACATTGATCGACCGCTGCAATTCCCCACGCGACTCCGCCAGCGTCTTGCCTTCTTCGCGGGTCAGAATCTGTGCCAACTCTTCCTTGTGTTCTTCCAGGAGGCGAGCAGCCCGCGCTACGATCTTGCCGCGCGATGGTGCAGGCGTGCCGCGCCAGCTGCGAAACGCGTCGCTTGCAGCTTCCACTGCGGCTCGTGCCTCTTCGCGGGTCGCTTGTTTGACCTTGCCCAGCACATCGTCCGTGTTAGCTGGATTAACGTTGGTAGCGACCTTCGATGAAGCAGATTCGAACCACTTGCCGTTGATGAAGTTTTTATAATTGATCATTCGAAAACCGAAAAGATCGGGCCACCTGGTTGTAGGATTGAACGGTGCTTAATATATCATCTGAAATCAGATCACGAAAATCTGGGTTAGTGAGTCCGCTTGATTTTGGTGAGTGCTCTCGACGCGTGCAGCGTCGGCATGAGTTGAACCCGGCGTTTCAACGCTGGGAAAACCATCAAACCGATGATCCGCGCCGCCTAGCAGACGCTCGAATCCGGAGGACTCAACCGTGGCTACGCGACGGAGGTTACAAGCCGCTGTTCCCCGGCGTTGAAACGCCGGGCTAAACTCAAGCCGAGGATACGTGTCGAAGAAAGAGAGCATGGAAAGCATTTCACACTTGAATAAGCTTGATCCCGAGGGCCTCGGTCAACTGCAAACCCTCCGCGAGTTGCTCGAAACTCGGGCCATCGCTGCGCCTCACAAACATTTCCTTTTGAGCGAGGCCGATGGACGAACCTTCACCTTTGCGGAGTTTGATCGCGCCGTCAATAGAACGGCGCGACTACTCGAAACACGAGGCGTAACCAGAGGCAACGTGGTAAGTCTGCTGATGCCAAACAGCGCCGAATACATCATCGCTTATTTTGCGTGTTGGAAACTCGGAGCGACGGCTGGTCCCATAAACTCACTACTTAAAACTCAGGAAATCTCCTTCGTGATTGCGGATTCTGAAGCTACAACTCTTTTGGTCCATCCCGAATTTCTGCCCGCGATCGATGCTATTAGAAACGACGTACCGGCATTGCGCGAGGTGATCAGCTTTGCCGATGAGCGCGTTGCCACAGGGGAATTCATCGAGGAGTCGAGCGGCTCCGGTGCGAGTTCTTCGGACCTCAAATTTCCGGTTCTCAGCAGCGACACAGAGGCGATAATCATTTACACCTCCGGTACCACCGGCGAGCCAAAGGGCTGTCTGCTGACTCACGGCAACCTCATTGCCAACGCCAAACAAATAAGCAGCTGGCTGGGTTTCACAAAGAACGATCGGCTCTTAACGATTATGCCGCTCTTTCACATGAATGCGGTTTCAGTTACTACCATGTCTGCCCTATACGCCGGCGGCTCGACGGTAGTGAGTCCAAAGTTTTCTGCATCACGCTTCTGGCAGATTATTTCCGATTACCAAATCACTTCATTCGGATCGGTTGCAACCATGCTCTCAATGTTGTTGAGCACGTATCCTGGCGGTGTGCCCAAAGGACTGAAGACCGACCAACTCAGGTTTGCGATGTGCGGGTCAGCGCCCGTTCCGAGCGAAGTCTTGAAGCGGTTCGAAGAGACGTTCAATTGTCTGGTTATCGAGGGTTACGGTCTATCGGAATCAACCTGTCGTTCAACTTTCAATCCACCAGATGCGCGACGCCGGCCCGGCTCGTGCGGAATGGCGATCGGTAATGAGATGCGCGTAGTCGACGACGATGACAAGGAAGTGGCTAACGGGGAGCTGGGCGAAATCGTGCTGCGTGGCGAGAACATTCTGAAAGGCTATTACCGAAATCCCGAGGCAACTGCCACAGCTTTTCGCAATGGCTGGTTTCACACGGGCGACATCGGCTATCGCGACGCGGAAGGTTTCTATTACATCGTCGATCGCAAGAGCGACATGATTATTCGCGGCGGCGAAAACATCTATCCCCGCGAGATTGACGAAGTTCTATATCAACATCCCATGATTGCCGCCGCCGCAACTATTGGAGTGCCCGATGAACTTTACGGCGAGGAAGTGGCCGCCTTTGTGGTGCTGAAAGAGGGAGGGGAAGTGACCGAAAAAGAAATCATGGCTTATTGCCGCGCCCATCTGGCTGACTACAAGTGCCCGAAATCTGTGTGCATCGTGAGTGAGATTCCAAAAGGACCTACCGGGAAGTTACTCAAACGTGAGCTTTCAAAGCTATATGCTTCGCTTTGACAAGAATCGAGGATTACACAAAAACAAAAGGCGGGCCATGGGGGCTCGCCCTTTTGTTTGTTAGCTACTAATAACTTTGCAGCGCTAAACCTCGCCGAGCCTGACGGTAGCTTGCCTACTATGTTTCAACCTATCCATCAGCCACCCTCCGAATAGCCAGGACGCGCAGACCGAAATCATCACCACCGAAAACCACTTGCCATATAGACCATCGGGTGAAAACTTTTCTGTAGCTGCGTGAAGCATGTCACTATTCGGCAGCAAGCCTGCTTCGGAAAATTCATGGAACGAATAGATGCCAACCTGAACCATGAAAAGCAGCAGAAAGATTCCCGTTACCTGGAAGAATCTTTTCAAGTTTATCAAATGTCCATATT
>DATLBQ010000175.1:0-5699 GCA_035526805.1 Pyrinomonadaceae bacterium | reverse complement strand
AAACCTTACTCCTCAAAGCCTGGTAACGATGCGCTTAAGTGGGCCGACAAAGAGTTGCGACGCATGTCGCTCGACGAAAAGATCGGGCAGTTAATTTCAGTTGGCATCAATGCCACCTTTCTGAATCAGGACAGCGACGCCTTCAAAGCGTTGCGCCATCAGATTGAAGACAATCACGTTGGCGGAATTATTCTATTTCGCGGACCAGTTTATGAGTCGGTGGTGCTGGTGAACCGTATGCAGAATCTAGCCCGTTATCCTCTGCTTATTTCCGCGGATCTGGAAGCTGGTGCGGGTATGCGTTTCGACGACACTATAAATCTTCCCTGGAACATGGCGGTCGGCGCTACCGACAATCCCGATTACGCCCGACGTCAGGGAGCCTTAACCGCGCATGAAGCGCTGGCTCTCGGCGTGCAGCAGATTTATGCTCCCGTCGCCGACGTCAATAACAATGCGGCAAATCCGGTAATTAATGTTCGATCGTATGGAGAAGATCCGGCGACAGTCGGGCGGTTTGTTGCTGCCTTCATCGAGGGCGCGCAAAGTAACGGAGTAATTGCAACGGCGAAACATTTTCCCGGCCACGGCGACACAGCCACCGATTCACACCGTGGTTTACCGGAGATCGACGTTAGTCGGGAACGATTGAATGCGGTGGAACTGGTTCCGTTTCAGGCGGCGGTGAAATCCGGCGTAGGTTCAGTGATGACCGGACACATCGGCATGCCACAGATCGATCCGACTGTGGTCACGCCTTTGCCGCGCGAGGTCAGGCTGAAACCTATCGATACTGACGAGGGCGACGAGGTTGTAGTTGAAAAAGGATCCATTCCGACCACGCTTTCTCCGGTGATGAATGGCATCCTGCGACACGATCTGAAGTTTGACGGCCTGATTGTCACCGACGCGATGAGCATGAGCGGTCTGACGCTTTACTTCACTCAGGAAGAAGCGTCAGTGCGCGCATTGGAAGCTGGAGCGGACATGTTGCTGAAACCAGCTGATGCGGATGCAGCGCTGCGCGGGGTGCGCGAGGCAGTGTTAAAGGGGCGTTTGAAAGAAGAACGAATCAATCAATCGGCGCGTAAGGTGCTCGCAGCCAAGTATGATCTGGGGTTGGTCAAACAGAGGATCACTCCGCTCGAGGCCATCGACGTAAACGTGGCCGGCAAGGAAGCCACGGGGCTGGCGCGTGAGATTGCAGAACACGCAATCACTTTAGTTCGCAATGATGACAAACTGCTGCCCTTGAATTCGTTGAAACCTGACACGCGCATCTTCAATCTGGCAGTTACAAATGGCGATGATCGTTTATGGATTGCCAATGCCTTTGCAGGCGCGATCACACGCGCCGGACACAAAATGGAAACGGTGGTGCTTGATGAGCGTTCCACGGAGGCAGAGGTTCGCAAAGCGCTGGAACGCGCCAACAGCGCCGATCTCGTCATTGCCTCCCTCTATGGGCGCGTGAGAACCGGGCAGGCGCGCAGTGTTGGTTTGCCGGAGCCCGGAGCCAAGGCGCTGGCGGCGATGATATCGCGTCGCATGAAACTGGTTGGAATCAGTTTTGGAAATCCCTACCTGCTTCAGAGTTTTCCCGAGCTGCGCACGTACCTTGTAGCGTATGGCGACATGCCCAGCTTGCAGGAAGCAGCGGCGCGCGCATTACTCGGCGAGATCGACGTCAGCGGTAAACTCCCGATTTCTTTGCCTGGGCTTTATCCGCGCGGCACCGGGATCCAACTTAAGCGTGGCAATAAGTAATGTCCCGGATTTTTGTAAAGCAAACTTTTAGTTTGCGCGCACGTTCAACTCCATCCCGTCACAAACTAACAGTTTGCGTGACAAATTAGACCTGATCGGCAACTGACAAAGGTGACAAACCCCTGCGAGTTGTTTTATCTTAATCCGCAGATTCCATGAAGAAAGTCGAAGAGAGACTTGATAGGCTCGAGCGCATTGCCAAGTTATTGGTGCGCGCCGGACTTCGCGCGCGTCGTGAGATGCGCCAGCAGGACGACAAGATCACGATCATGATCGACGCGCAGATAAAGAACGAACAAAGATTCGCTGAGCTGGCCGAGTCTCAAAAACACACCGATCGCCGTCTTGACGCCTTGATTGATATCGTCAAGGAAGGCCGCAACGGCAAGTCACGCTGAATAACAAGCGCGCTGAGCGCCAGCAAGGTTTTCATTCCACCACTTCAAAATCTCGTCTTGACCAATCCCATTCTTTCCAGATCCTTTCAACAATTCGGTTCAAACAGATTGCTTAACAACGTAGCGGGACCCGGTCGCTACGGCTCCCGCTTCCGCATTTGTATTGCATCGTGGGTCGATAAATTCAGGACGGGGAGCGGTCTCGACCCCGTCTCGCCCACTGAAAGTGCTGTCAACAGATACGCGGCAACTAAATTTTCAAAATACTGCCTTGCGGTCCTGCTCAGCGCTCTAACGATCGCCAGTCCTTCGCTCGCTTCGACACCACCCGCTCGCTTAAAAGTGGTCAAAGCTGCGAGTGTGGCCGTATCGGCGGAGAAGCTCGCGGAAATCGACGTTGAGGTGGAACGAGAGATCGAACAGCAGCATCTGCCGGGTGCTGTGGTTCTCGTGGCACGAAACGGCGGTATCGTTTGGCGCCAGGCTTACGGATCGCGCGCTCTCGAGCCGGCGCGGGAGGTGATGACTGCAGACACAATCTTCGACGTTGCCAGTCTCACAAAGATCGTCGCCACCGCGACCAGCATCATGATTCTGGTTGAGCGTGGAAAATTGCGGCTAAGCGATCCGCTTTCGAACTTCATTCCGGAGATCAAAGGTGAGGGAAGAGAACGCATCACCATCGAATTGCTGTTAACGCATCGCGCCGGCTACGCGCCGGATTTTGATTTGAAAGAACGCTGGAGTGGTTATGATGAAGCAATGAAAAGACTCCAGCGCGAGCCGCTGCGCAATCCGGCTGGAGCTAAGTTTGTTTACAGCGATATCAACTATATCGCCCTGGGAGAAGTCGTTCATCGGGTCAGCGGTTTAACTCTGGACGAGTTTGCGCGACAAAATATTTTTGTGCCGCTGGGGATGCGCGACACGGGATTTCGTCCGAAGTCGGATCTGCGACGTCGCCTTGCTCCGACTGAGAAGCGACGGGGCCAATTAAGTTATCTTGGTGACAAGCCTCGAGACTCGGAAGTAGACGCCGACAAGTGGCTGCGAGGTGAAGTTCATGATCCGACTTCGTATCGCATGGGCGGTGTCGCGGGACATGCCGGATTATTCTCAACTGCTGACGATCTCGCGATCTACTGTCAAATGATCTTGAACGGTGGCACGTATAGAGGGGTCAGCATTCTCGCGCCGTTAACAGTTAATGAAATGACTCGCCCTCGCCTGGTCAGCGAAAGTGGTTGGACGCGCGGCCTGGGCTGGGACATCAATACCAGCTTCTCAACAAATCGCGGCGATCTGTTTCCGCTCGGTTCGTTTGGACACACAGGTTTCACTGGCACTTCGTTGTGGATCGATCCGGCCAGCAACATGTTCGTCGTGTTCCTAAGCAATCGCGTGCACCCGGATGGCAAGGGTGACGTTGCCGCCTTGCGCGGCCGCGTGGCGTCGATTGCCGCAGCTGCTGTAACTGATCTTGCTGTGGTTGCGCGCGCACACGTCGAACTAAGGGAATACTACGAAAAAACCATCAGCGAATTGGCGCGCTTCACGGTTTCCCACGAACAAGCGTTTGCAGCCAACGCCGTGAACTCAGGCAAATCAGACATCAGCGTCTTGAATGGAATTGACGTTCTCGAGCGCGACAACTTCAAGCAACTGGCCGGAATGCGCCTCGGCCTGGTGACGAACCATACGGGACGTGATCGCGCCGGTCGTTCGACGATAGACGTGCTCTACAAAGCTCCAAACGTAAAACTTGTGGCGCTGTTTTCTCCCGAGCATGGAATTCGCGGCGCTGCCGACGAAAAAGTTTCCGACTCGAAAGATGAAAATACCGGCCTTCCGATCTATTCGTTGTATGGAGAAACGCGAAGGCCGAAAAGCCAGCAGCTCAAGGACCTGGATGCAGTGGTGTTCGACATTCAGGATATCGGCACGCGCTTCTATACCTACATTTCCACGCTGGGATATGTGATGGAAGAGGCGGCTAAAGCGCAGCGCCCGGTGTTCGTGCTTGATCGTCCGAATCCAATCGGCGGTGTTGACGTCGAAGGGCCCCTTGCCGATGCCGACAAGCTTTCGTTCACTGCTTATCACAGAATTCCGGTGCGTCACGGTATGACGATTGGCGAACTGGCAAAACTCTTCAACCAGGAGCGCAACATTGGTTGCGATTTGAGAGTAGTCAAGATGGACGGGTGGCGGCGGCGAATGTGGCTTGACGAAACAAATCTGCTCTGGGTGAATCCCTCGCCGAATATGCGCAGCCTGACGGAAGCGACGCTGTATTCAGGAGTTGGATTATTGGAAACCACTAACGTGTCGGTAGGGCGTGGTACGGATACGCCCTTTGAAGTTGTAGGCGCGCCATGGATTGAGGGACAGCGGCTTGCTGCCTATCTAAATGGCCGGCGAATCGCCGGTGTTCGTTTTGTTCCGATTCGTTTTACGCCCACCAGTTCACTGTTCAAGGGTGAAGAGTGCGGCGGGATCAACATCATCATCACGGATCGCGATAGCTTCAAGCCCGTCTTCAACGGATTCGAGATCGCCGTGGCGTTGCGAAAACTCTACCCATCACAATGGAAGGTTGATAGCTATCTTCGGTTACTCGTCAACGGAGACGCGCTCGAGCGGTTGAAGCGCGGAGATTCGGCGGCTGATATCGTGCGTTCGTGGTCGGAAGGATTGGAAAAGTTTAGAAACAGGCGAGCTGGGGTGTTGATTTATGAGTAACGATTCTCGCTGTGCAACCTCCGTGTTCTCTGTGCCTCTGTGGTAAACGAGGTTAGGAAGATGCCAACACAGAGACACAGAGAACATGGAGGTTGCACAGAGAGCAAGTAAGAAATTTTTCTATGCACGCATTAACTCAGCGGCTATAATCTCGTTCTCTTAAAAATTGACGGTCTTGCATACGACGGAGGAAATTATGACTAACGCAAAGTCGCCGGCTGGCAGTTCCGAGTTTGAGTCCAAATTGCGTGATGCCGTGATGCAATATTCAATGCTCAAGCATCCGTTCTATGTGGCCTGGACCGAGGGTAAGCTCACCAAATCAGTGCTGGCGGAGTATGCGAAACAGTATTACGCGCACGTTCGCGCCTTTCCCGCTTATGTCAGCGCCGTACATTCGCGTTGCGAGGATCTTTCTATCCGGCAGCAACTACTTGAAAATTTAATCGAGGAAGAGCGCGGTGAAGAGAATCATCCGGAGCTGTGGCTACGATTCGCTGAAGGTCTGGGTGTAGATCGTGGAGATGTAAGATCGGCCCAGTTGCTGCCATCAACCAAGGATTCCGTGAGACGTTTACAGTCGTTGACTCAAAGCGAGGACTACCGCGAAGGCCTGGCTGCGCTGCTGGCGTATGAATCACAAATTCCGCAGGTGGCACAGACGAAGCGCGAAGGCTTGAAGAGTTTCTACGATCTCGAGGACGAACGGTCAGTCTCTTTCTTCCGAGTGCACGAGACCATTGACATTCTTCATCAGCAAATTGAAATGCAAATTTTGAAAGAGCAATGCCA
>DATLBQ010000174.1:0-6506 GCA_035526805.1 Pyrinomonadaceae bacterium | reverse complement strand
TTGATGCAGTTGCTGGTGCCGACGGGAATGCTGACGGCAAAGAAGTATGGAGTAGAACGCGCAGTCAGCGAAGAGTCGCTTTATGAACCACGTTTGAATATTCAACTGGGCACGGCATACCTGCGCGAACAGATGGACAAGTTTGGTCGCATAGAATACGTGGCTGCGGCGTACAACGCCGGACCTATGCGCGCCGTGCAATGGCGCGCCTCGTTACCTGCCGAAATAGACGAATGGGCGGAGGCAGTTCCGTTCAAGGAAACTCGCGGGTATGTGCAGGGCGTCGTCAGAAATCGTATGCAGTATGAACGGCTGTACGACGAGAACGGAAAATTTCGTTCCACGGTCGGAACTCGCGCAGTGACCAGACAACCGGCACCCGGGAGCTCGCCAGCAGCGACCCCGGATGACTCGTCGGTGCGCAAGCGCCGGGTAACGGGTGAAGAACATGAAGAGTAACAGTCAGGCGATGAATTGTCCGATGGTTTACAGAGTTGTTTCCACATTGTTTGCGACGGCAGTGCTTTCCCTGGTTGCCGCTAACGCATTAACTCAAAAACTCGTGGCGGTCGCTCAAGTAAGACCGGCGAGTCTTACTATTACCACCGAACCCAACGCGGTCGTCTGGATTGATGAGATTCGACGCGGTGTAACCGACGCGTCAGGCAAACTCGAGTTAAAGAACGTTGCCGGCGCTCGCCATGTGGTGCGAGTCCGCGCGATCGGTTTCAAGGAAAGCAATGTTCCACTACTGCCGGGCAGACGAAACATTGTGGTGAAACTGATCAAAACGAGCGATAAGGCGGAGCTCATGTTTCAAGAAGCTGAGGATGCGCGCGAAAAAGCGAGAGACGATGCAGCCAGGCAACAAGCCGCTGAACTTTACCGGCAGGCGTTGAAACTTCGTCCCGCTTATCCCGCTGCGCGCGTTGGTCTTGCGCGTCTGCTGCTCGATCTGAACGAATACCAGGCGGCGCTGAACGAGATAGAAGCTGCACGCCGCGCGCGGCCGGCTTATGCCGAAGCATCGGCGGTCGAGGGGCGGATTAACCGCGAAGCGGCGTTCACAGACCAAGCTATTCGATCGTTTCGCCGCGCCATCAGGGAGGGCCGCGGTTTTCAGCCGGAGGCGCACGTTGGTTTGGCGCGAGTGTTGGAAGACCAGGGAAAATACGACGAAGCCATCGTGGAGTTTCGTAAAGCCATCGACCAGCTTTCCGACTCCGAGCCGGTGATTTACCAACTGCTGGGTGCAGCCTACGAGAAACAGCAGAAATACAAAGAGGCAGTTGTGGCCTACGAAAAGTATCTGGAATTAGCGCCCAACAGCGGCCTCGCTCCCGCCATCCGTTCGATGATCGATCAACTGCGACGCGACGCCGCTGGACAAGAAATCATTCCGTAGCCTTAGGGTTGAGCCGGCGGATCACTCGCCTTAGCCGGTTGAGTCGCGTTTACACGCAACATTCTTGACTGATCAATGTAGAAGTGTCGGCCGGCCTTGTTGTCCGAAGGATCGGCCTTGCATCGAAAGAACGGCCCTTCCGAGTCTTGTCCAACTTCCACGCTCAACACGTAATCTTTTATAACCGGATTCTCAGCATTGAAACGAGAATCGAGATAGCCGCTCTCAGACAGCTGCTGAAAGGTGCCGTAGTTGCCACTGTTGCTTAGTGCATAGGTCTGCTGCGCGGTAGCGATCGTCCGCAAGGCGCCGGTCGCCGCCGTCTCGTCGGCATGTGCAACGCTCTGCTGTAAACCGGTGGAGTAATTCTGACAACTCAGCGAGAAACAAATGAGGATGGTGAGCGCAGCAAGTCTATACATGGGGGACCTCCCTGAAGTTTTGAGTTTTGGGTTAAGAAACAGTCGGACTAATCGAAAATGTTCAAAGACCTAAGCCAAAGACTTAACAAACCAAGTAATAAGCATTGAAAGCCTTGTCTTCACCTTAGCTCGCGATAACGAAAGCAATCATGGTCGTGATCGTTGACCATGCCAACAGCTTGCATGAAGGCGTAACAGATGGTTGAGCCCACAAACTTGAAGCCGCGAATGCGCAGGTCTTTACTCACGGCGTCTGACTCGCTGGTACGAGCCGGCACAGCCTGACCGCGCTTTCTCAGCCGGGGAACACCACCAACGAATTTCCAGATGTAACGATCGAAGCTCCCAAATTCGGCGCTCGTCGTCAGAAAAGACTTTGCGTTTTGAACGGCCGCGGCAATCTTCAAGCGGTTGCGAATAATGCCGGCATTTTGCAGCAAGGCTTCGAGTTTACGCGAGTCGTAACGGGCGACCTTGGCCGGATCGAACGCGCTAAACGCGGCGCGATAACCCTCGCGCTTGTTTAGGATTATTTCCCAACTTAAACCAGCCTGAGCGCCTTCGAGAATAAGAAACTCAAACAATTTGCGGTCGTCATGCACGGGTACGCCCCACTCGTTGTCGTGGTATGCAATTGACAGATCCGTTTTGGCCCAATCGCAGCGCTTCGTCATCGCTGGCTATGATAACAGGAAGATTTCGTGAGAAGAGAAGATAAGATTTTCCATTTCTCATTTTTCATTTCTGATTTGCCATCGCTGGAGACAATCCGACGCAAACACCGACACCAATGAACGCTCCAAGGGAAAAAATGAATTCCCCGGCGCGTCCGGCGGTGACAAATGAGAAATGAAAAATGAGAAATGGAAAATCTCGTTCTTCACTTGTCAGAAATTACTCATCACTCCTCACCTTTTCCTTGTCCTCCCAATCTACCAGCCAGACTCGCTACCACAGTAACAAGTTCGTTCGCCTCCACCGGCTTCGCAACGTGGGTGCTGAAGCCTGCCATGATCGCTTGCATCCGATCCTGGACACGCGCATAAGCAGTCAAGGCTACCGCCGGAATTCGCCTGTCTTTATTTGCTTCCTGTTTGCGAACGCGGCGAATCAATTCGTAGCCGTCTATCTTCGGCATGCCGATGTCGCTGATCAACAGATCAAAATTGTTCTGCTCCAGGGCCTTAAGCGCGTCTTCGGCGTTAGTCACTCCCTTTACTTTTGCGCCGTGTTGCGCCAGCTCGACGGAGATCAAATCCAAGGCATCTGTTTCGTCATCCACGATGAGGATTTGTAATCCATCCAGACTCGGCTGCTCCGGTTGTGCCTCTCTGAAGGCCGCGGCAGCGGTGGCCAGGGTTTGGTTTCGCAGTTCGCCGCTCGGCAACGGCAGGCGAATTGTAAAGATTGCACCCATATCGTCATTGCGATTCTCAACGGCTATAGTTCCACCATGAAGTTCGACGAGGTGACGAACGATCGCGAGACCGAGACCGAGACCACCGTGCGTACGCGTTGTCGAACCGTCGCCTTGACGAAAACGCTCAAATACATGTGGCAGGAAGTCGGGATCAATACCCGGTCCGCTATCCATCACCTGGACAAGCACGTGTGTCTCCGTCTGGTTTACGGAGATTTCAACGCTGCCGCCGTTGGGCGTAAATTTCGCGGCGTTTGAAAGAACATTCCAAACGACTTGCTGCAAACGATCGGGGTCCCCTGAAATCATGCGCAGACTCGCATCAATAATCGTCTCAATCCTAATGTCCTTCGCTTGCATGGCCGGACGTACGGCATCAAGCGCGGCGTCGACGACAGCCACCAGATCCACGGGGCTGCGATTGAGCTGAAGCTTGCCGGTTATTACTCTTGAGACGTCAAGAATATCCTCAATGATCTGCTTCTGGGCCCAGGCATTTCGCTCCACTACCTCCAGCGCGTGTTTCGAGTTCTCGCGATCGAGCCGGCCAGAGCTGAGCATTCGTGACCAGCCAATAACCGCATTTAGTGGCGTCCTTAATTCATGCGATAACGTGGCGAGAAACTCATCCTTCAAACGGTTCGCTTTCTCGGCCTCTGCACGCGCCGCTCGTTCTCGTTGGAGCAACTCAGCGCGTTCAGCTTCGGCGCGTTTGCGTTGAGTAAACTGGCCAATCTGCCCGCCGATGCCTGAGGCTAATTCCATTAACTGGTCATCGGCTTCTCTGATGTCGTGACTAAAGAACTCTATTACTCCCCACACCTCGCTACCGAGGAGAATCGGGAACCCGAAAGCGCCGCGCAACCCCTCGCCCAAAGCAATGGGCGCGCGAGGAAAGTTGGGGTCTGTCACGAAATTATCAACCCAGTAAGGCATCGCGCTTTCCCAAATACGTCCGGGCAATCCTATGCCCTTCTTAAAGACGTAAGTTTGTGTAACGCTGTCAAACTCCGGAGTCGCCATCGACGTGGCGTGACAGATTTCGAGGCAGCGCAACACGCCTTCCTGATGATCGACTTTCCAAAGCACTCCCACTTCCCAATCAAGTGTTTCGCACGCTGCGCGCAGAATATTTTGCGCGCCTTCGGGAACCTCGACGGATTCGGAAAGAATCCGGGTGACGGCATACTGCAGCGCCAACCGGCTCTCCGTGCGCTTTCGTTCGCTCGTGTCCCGCGTGAAGCAACGCGAGTGGACAAACTTTCCGTCTTCCCGATACACACTGGAATTAATGCGTACGTATTTAATCCTACCGTCCTTGCGAAGCATTCGTGCTGCATAACTGTCAAGTACTTCGCCCGCCCGCAGCCGCCGCAGAATATCTTCAACAACATTCTCGTCCGCGTGAAACTCAGCGATGTTGTGGCCCACATACTCTTCGCGCGTGTAGCCAAGCATATCCAGCTCAGCCTGGTTTACGCGCAGCACGGTGCCGTCAGGCCCAAGCCAATGCAGACCGATAGCGGCGTTCTCAAAAAAATCCGTGAGTTCAGCTTCGCTCTGTTTTAATTTTTCCTCAGCTTGCTTGCCCTCCGTAATGTCGCGGTTGATGCTGACATAACAAAGGGGCGCACCAGACTCACTGCGCATGGCGAACGCTGCCAATTCAATAAGCTTGACCTTGCCAGACTTAGTTTTGTTCAATACCTCGCCGCGAAATTCGCCGTCTTCCTCAATCGCACGCATCACCTTTGCGAAATTTTCATTGCCCATATGTACCGCGGGAGTTTTGTCCTTGAGCTCTTCGTCGGTGTAACCGAGCAGGCGCGCGTGGGCCTCATTCTGTTCAAGGTAAAACCCCTGCAGATCGATGATAGCGATGGGCTCGTTTGAATTACTGAAGATCGCGCGATACAAATCGTGGTGCGGTTCGCCCCCAACACCCGTGGTGGGGCTCCGTTCCGATGTGATTGGTTCACTGGACATGGTTCGCTGGGGCTGAAGAAGGGATGCGCTTCAGCTGCCGTAAAATGCAAAAGGGGATACCTGATAATAGCATCGACGCGAATGAGGCCGGAAATAGGGAAAGAGGCGCGTCAGACCCGACGCCTTCGGCCATTGATGCGTTTGGGCCGGCCTTTAGGCTCCGGGTTGACGCAACCGGGCGCGCAAGCTAAAGCTTGAACTCTTGAACTCTTAACTGCTTGAGTACCGAGCTGAGTTGACTTAGCGCGAACTTGGGGGTAAAAGCCTTGAGGAATTCATACAAATGCCCAACCCGAAACCCGTCCCTTTGCAGGTGGCAAATAGGGAACTTACTTTATCAGTGGAAGGAGATTGAACATGGCTTTACGTTTAGGCGACATTGCACCCGATTTTACCGCGGAGACAACTGAGGGTCCGATCCGTTTTCACGAATGGATAGGCGACAGCTGGGCCGTGCTGTTCTCTCATCCCAAGGATTTCACGCCGGTTTGTACCACGGAGCTTGGAGAATGTGCGCGACTCAAACCTGAATTCGATAAGCGCGGCGTGAAAGTAATTGGCCTCAGCGTTGATAAGACCGACTCGCACAGTAAATGGGCCGAAGATATTCGTGAGACTCAAGGAACAGCGTTGAACTTTCCGGTGATTGCCGATCCGGATCACAAAGTGGCCGAACTTTACGACATGATTCATCCGGAAATTAGCGACGTTTTTACGGTGCGTTCAGTTTTCATCATGGGGCCAGACAAGAAAATCAAACTAATGATCACTTATCCGGCGAGCACCGGACGCAATTTCGATGAGATTCTGCGCGTGATCGATTCACTTCAGCTCACCGCGAAATACAGCGTAGCCACTCCGGTAAACTGGAAGGATGGCGACGACGTAATTATCGTTCCTTCCATGTCTGACGAAGATGCGAAGACGAAGTTCCCGGCGGGTTGGAAAGCGCCGAAGCCTTATCTTCGTATTACGCCGCAGCCGAATAAGACTACGACAGACACGGCTGCCAAGGGCGCGTCGTAAAAAACGTTCGCACCGCGATCGATTCAATATTCAGGGCGTAGGGCACACCAGCCCTACGCCTTTGAACTTAATCAGTGAAGATTTGAAAGCGTCTCTCATGGATGTTTACACAAAGTCAGAACCGGGAGCCGTAGCGACCGGGTCGGTACGAGCTATCAATCGATGTTTGAAGCAAATGATTTATGATGCTTGAAGAAGGTGAGCATCTCGAAACGACCCGGTTGCTACGGCTCCCGGTTCTGACTTT
>DATLBQ010000173.1:0-11436 GCA_035526805.1 Pyrinomonadaceae bacterium | reverse complement strand
AGGTGTCCCTTCAATCGCCTGCGAGTGTGAAACCTGCACATCCGAGGATCCGCGTGACAAACGCTTAAGAGTTTCCATCCTCATCGAACACGCGGGCCAGTCCGTGCTCGTCGATACCTCCTCCGACTTCCGCCAACAGGCCTTACGTTATGGTTTGAAGCATCTGGACGCAGTCTTGATTACGCACTGCCATGCCGATCATATTTTTGGTCTCGACGATATTCGCCCGTTGAATTTTCGCCATGGTGCGCTTGGCCTTTATGCCAATGAGCGCGCCTGGATCGATATTCGACGCATCTTCAAATATATCTTCGAACCTTCCCACTTCGGCGGCGGACTGCCGCAGGTGGTTCCTCACACGGTTGAGCCGGGCGCGGCCTTTTGTCTGGAAAAAGATCTTCTGATCACACCGCTGGAAGTAACTCACGGTCGACTGCCGGTGATGGCTTACCGCTTCAACGATTTCGCATACGCAACTGACCTTAGCAAAATTCCGACGGAAACGATGGAGCGGTTGCGCGGCCTGGACGTGCTTGTCATTGATTGCCTCCGGTTCAAAGAACACCCGACACATCTTTGGCTGGACAAAGCGCTCGAGTACATCGAGAAGATCAAACCCAGGCGAGCTTACCTGACGCATATTGCGCACGACGTTAAGCACAGCCGTGACTCGGCGCGTCTGCCGTCGGGAGTTGAGTGGGCTTTTGATGGACTTGAAGTAAGTGATGAGTAGTGAATCTATGGAGACCAAGCAGAAGTTAGAGTTCAAGCTTTAGCTTGCCTCCTCTTCAGTGCGACAACCTAAAGGTTGAACTCTAAACTACATGCGCTTATTTCACGGAACTGACAACGCGGAGATCCAACGGCCCACGGTGCTAACATTGGGTGTGTTTGACGGACTTCACCTTGGCCATCAACTCATCATGCGCACCGTCGTTGAGCGAGCACACGCCGTCGGCGCTGTGCCGACCGTAATCACTTTCGATCCGCATCCACGCGCGGTGTTGCACCCAGACTCGGCGCCGCCCCTGCTACAAACTCTTGATCAAAAAGTTGAGGGGTTTGGCGTCCTGGGTATCGAGCAAACCATTGTCATCCGTTTCGACGAGGCGTTTTCGCGGATTCCCGCCGAGGAGTTTCTGCGCGACGTAGTGAAGGATCGTTTACATACGAAAGAAGTTTATTTGGGTTGCGGCTTTGCTTTTGGCCACAACCGTGAAGGCAACATCGACCTGTTAAGGCGCATCAGCGAGGACCTCAATTTTTTTGCAGACGAGGTGCCGGAGGTTCGGGTACAGAATCAGCGCGTGAGCTCAAGCAAAGTCCGAACACTGCTATCCGAGGGTAAGGTGAATCTCGCGCGTCGATTACTCGGCCGCCCGTATGGAGTGGAGGGCCGCGTCGAACGCGGCGCTGAACGAGGTGCGACTATCGGATTTCCCACAGCCAACTTGCACCCTCGGAACCGCGTCATACCCCGCAATGGGGTTTACGTGACAGGTACTCTAGTCGACGGTGAATGGCGCCGCAGCGTGACCAACGTCGGCGTACGACCTACATTTACAGCCGACACGGAACCTTCAGTGGAGACCTTCGTACTAAACTGGGCGGGCGATCTTTACGGCGATGTGGTGCGAGTTCGATTTCTCCACCGGTTGCGTGATGAACGGAAGTTTGCTTCGATAGTGGAATTGAAGGCGCAGATCGAAAAAGACGTCAAGCGAGCGCAGAGTTACTTTGAGCGGGGCGGATCGCAACATACGCTGTCGCTGGTTTGAATTGAGGAGCGTTAGACGTTGGAATGGCGGCCAGAGATTCTTTTAAGATTGCAACGCTAGACATTTTGAAGACTTAAACCAGAACTATGAGTCGCACACAAGCATTAATTCCCGCAACATCTCCGGCCGCGCAAAACGGGAATTCCCTTGCCAATAAGGTAGGGATGTCATCAGCCGGCGCTGCGAATAGCTCTCCTGGGCAGCGGCCGTTAACGGACGAATTGGTAGCGGAGATCTTACAGGGCCGTGGCCTGCGCGGCTGGCTCCGACTCGCGCGCGTGGCTCGCGTGCTGGGTCTGTTTACGCTCTACCTGTTTCTCGACACTTACGACGTGCGCGCAGACTTCAACCGGCGAATGGTTGAGCGCTGGCGCGAAGACGCGAAGTCGAAGGGTCTGGTTGCGCAAGCGAAGGCGCAGATGCGTAACTCGCTTTTCATAGTCTGCGACAGATTAATTCGGCTGATGCGGTTGCTCGTCTTTCGAGGGTATGAAGGGTCAAACAATAAAGCTGCGCGACTCGAAAAACAGGCCACCTGGTTAAGCCGCAGCTTGATCGGTTTGGGACCGACGTTCATCAAGATTGGGCAGGCCCTCGGCACCAGGGCGGATCTTTTACCGCTGGCATACGTGAACGAGTTATCGACGCTGCAGGATCAGGTGCCGGCTTTCTCAACCGCCGAAGCTTTTGCTCGCATCGAATTCGAACTCGGTCGCACGTTATCGGAATGTTTCGCGGAGATCGATAGTGAGCCGGTTGCTTCGGCATCTCTGGGCCAGGTCTACCGCGCGCGCTTGTCATCCGGTGAGGAAGTGGCCGTTAAGGTTCAGCGCCCCGACCTCGAGCAGATCATTTCTTTCGACGTTGCTGTTCTCTTCAAGATTGTAAAGCTGGTGAACCGCTTCTTTCCAAAGGCAAACGAGAATGCCGACTGGGAAGGCATGCTGCGCGAGTTTCACACCACGGTCTTCGAAGAGATGGATTACGTCAAGGAAGGTCGAAACGCCGATCGCTTCCGCTACAACTTCCGCACGTGGCAAGTCATTCGTGTTCCCAAGATCTACTGGTCACACACGAGTCGTCGCGTGTTGACGCTGCAATTCGTTCGCGGCACCAAGGTAACTGAGGTTGAACAGTTGCGCGCGCGACGCATGTCCGCCGTTAAGGTAAATCGTCTGCTCGTGCGCACCTATCTGAAACAGTTGCTGGAAGATGGTTTCTTTCATGCCGATCCGCATCCCGGAAATTTGCTCGTAATGGATTCGGGACATCTTGCGTTCTTCGACTTCGGGATGGTTGGCCGCATCACTCCAAAACTGCAGGCGCAAATGATTGATGCATTTTTTCATGTGGTTGCGCGTGACGTGCAGAGACTCGGTCACGATATTATTAATCTCAACTTCTTGAAGCCGGGTGTGGATCCGGAAACAGTTCGCCCGGTTGTTGAAAGGCTCTTTAAAGTCTATTTGAACCTCAAGTTGGGTGAGGTGAAGTTTAAAGAATTAACTTACGACCTTGCCGAGGTCATATATGAATATCCCTTCCGTCTGCCGGCAAACTTTACTTACATAATGCGCGCGCTGATGACGCTCGAAGGTATCGGCATTGTCACCGATCCGGAATTCAGTTTCTTTGAAACGGCGAAGCCTTATGCGAAGGAGTTTATGCTGCGTCGCGAAGGAAAGGCATTTCGCCAGCTAATTTTCGACAAGATTACCGGCCGGCGAGAAAACGGAAATGGCAACATCGAATGGTCGCGCGTTTGGAAGCTAACGAAGATGGCCGCTCAGATGTATTTCGAATAACGATTTCCACCTCAAGCCAATTACTGGGACCGCGGGCGTCCCGCCCGCAATAAGCGCGAAGCGCGACAGTCTTATTTCTCATAGGTCAGTGTTCATATGCTTTCTAAACCACGCACTCCCGTACGGCCAGTGTTCCGGTTCTAAACACAATCCGGCTTTCACAGGATTGTTCTCGATGTATTTAACAGTTCTTTCAAAATGCTCCTCGTTGCGAATATAGCGATCGAAATATTCTTCAATCCAAAACTGTCCTTGACGACCTAGCAGGTTGTTTGCCTCATGCGCTGTAAAAGATTTGATTGAGTGCAGAATATCGCTCAACTCATTTTCTTCGAAGCGTGTCATTAAGCAATGAACGTGGTTTGGCATCACTACCCAGGAGAAGAGCTGATATCTGACCCCGTCAAACTTAAGTAGTGCATTTTGAACCATCCTGACCACTTCAGGTACTTTGAGAAAAGCATCACCGTATCCCTGATCTAAGTAACGTTCGATACGCCGCTGCAATAGGATTCTTTCCTGCTCATACGTCAGTGACCTGAGTTCTTGTCGCCAACGCCGGATAACCTTTGTGGGGGTAGAGTCCGCAAGATGCATCGTGATGAACTGCGGTAACGCACGACCATCGAAGTGGGGTAGGTAGCCACGACTATGCCACCCAGCCTCGCGTAGTTTGGTTCGATTAGCGTCGTCGTACAGTGGCATCCTCGTATGTTACGGGAGATTACGAGTGCCACCGAGGAAGTAGTGGCAACTGAGCATCCACGCTCAATGCAAGGATTTTTTTGTTCGCGCTGCGCGCTCATTGCAGGCGGGACGCCCGCGGTCCCAGTAATTCAGGCTAGCGGTTCTGATATTGCAGGGGTCTGGGCGAGAAAAAATGGCTGTCGCCTCGGAGCACGACAGCCGTTTTTCGGAGCCCGTCTTCAGTACTGCGCTGACTTGAGATCAAATCAAAGAAGAGCCCTATTTGCTCGGCACTTTTTCGCCATTCGACGCCGGTAGATTCATCTGGTTGCGGAAGAGGTTCAACAGCAGCAAGGTGCCGACGCCGCCGGCGCCACCGCCGTCGCCTGCGCCGCCCGAGGCCATGATGTCCGGGGTAATCCGTACGCCTTTTTCGCCGATAACCTTCAGCACTTCGACCAACGCCACTCCCTGGGCGCCGAGTGCGTTAACTTGTTCGCGATACGCGACGCCCTGCGCCTCACCCATGAGGCGTACCTTTTCCGCCTCCGCGCGCCCGGTCTGCTGTATGTAGTGCGCTTCGCCTTCGCCTTCTGCCTTGCGCTGCTCAGCACGTTTGCCTGCGATCTCGACACCAACCGTCGCACCCATCAGATCCTTCTGGTTGTCGGCCTGCGATTTGGTGCGCTCCAGTTGAATGCGCTTTTCTTCTGCCTCGCGTTGTGCGTTGTACATATTCTGACGCTGCTCGGCGAGAATCTTTTCAGTCTGCGTTTTCATCAACTCTTCCGGCAGATGAATGTGGCAAATGAGAACGTTTACCACGTCAACGTGATACTTCAAGAGGTGCGCGCGCACGCGTGCCTCAGCTCGTTCCTGTTCTTCGTGTCGATTCTGCAGGTAGGCCATCGCTGAAGATTCGGACGCCTGGTTACGAAAGATGGAATCGATAAGCGGATGCATCACGTTTTGGATCAATCGCTCGATGCCGCCGATTTTCGCGACCATGAACGGGGCGTCTTCCGGTTTCACGCGAAAGACAACGCGCACTTCCAACTGCATTGTGAAACCGTCTTTTGAAATCACTTCAAAAGGGTTGAAGGTGTTGACCACTTCGCCCGAGGTCCATTCCACGGTTTGATTCGTGGTTGGAATAATGATGGGCGTGATGGCCAGGGTGTTGACGTAGTAACGGCCCGGACCAACCACGGTCTCCTGGATGCCGCGATAGCCTTCGGGGACGACATACGCTTCGTGCGCGCCTTCATCGAGCCGGCGGTCTGCCGGATCACCCGTCATGAGTTCCATCTTGATTTCCGCGGCGGTACGCCCTTCGTCAATCTTGTCGAGCACGGCGGCCGATTGTTCGGCTTGCTCTTGCTCCTCACGCTCCATACGCGCGCGCACCTTCGCCGCCATTTCGCGGCGAATGTCATCCCCAGGATCTTTGCCGGTGTTTGAGACGATCACGGCAACCTCGCCCGGCTTTATCTCTTTCGCCGATTCGGGAATTACTTTGAACAGCAGCGGGTTGATGTAGTAAGTGCCCGGCAGCAGAATGTCTTTCTGCGGGCCGCGCTGGCCCCTGCCATTGATGAATTCATGGCCGTCCTGGAAATTATCGTGACCGGCTACCGACTCGGCGACGTAATCACCCGGATTCAAAGGCGAACCATCCAATGCCTCGACAAGACCTATCTGGTTTTCGTTGATCACTGTGGCGTCAAATAACCTGACGGTAAACAATCCGGGCTTGACGTCGGAGCCGCCTTCAAACGGCGACGACTGCGTCAGGATGCGATAGGTACCGGGCGTGAGAATGTCGACCTGCGGACCTCTCTGCCCGCCGGCAGAAACAAAGAGCTCGGCGTTCTGAAAACTAATGTGTCCATCAACCGCCCTCGCCAGCAGTCGACCGGCATCAAGTGAAGCACCGTCGGCGGCAATGATCACACCCACCTTGCCTTGCGGGATTACAGTCGTCCTCGCCACGGAAACGCGAAACAGGTAAGGGTGAATCGGCCACAGACCCGGCGGCAGCGTTCTCAACTGAATACCCTTGACGCCGCCTTGCTTGATGAAGGCGATCGGATCCTGGAAATTGTTGTGCGCGTTCTGCGCGCGATCGAGCGCAAAGATTCGTCCGGGCGGCATCGGCTCGCCATCGATGGCTTCGACGATACCTAACTCATCCGCGCCAATCTCAATCAATGGCACTTTGCGTACGACTTTCTCAAACGGAAATCTGATTAGGTGTAAGCCCGGCTTGAGCACATCGGCCTGGATGCCAACCTCCCCTTCAGTGGCGACAACTCTGCCCGGCGGCATCTTTGCGCCCAGGTACCGTCGCTCCTTGATCGCGATCTCACGCGCGCCAACATTGACCAGGATGCGGTTCAGGATGATCAGCACCACCACTAAAACAGCAAAGCCGATAAGCAAAACCGGCAGTAATGCGACTATGTCAAAGTTTTCCATTTACAGACCTGCCTTTCCAACGAGGGGAAACATTAGTTGACGCGCATCGCGGTTTCCAATTCACGACGTGCGTTTGCGAGAGTCCGTTTCAAAATGAAACCTGCGCCTGAGTTTCTACTCTGCGCAGACAACACCCAAAATTCACCGTCAAACAGAGCCCTCAATTCTGCAGCGGAAACATTCGCGAGTAGTCCCTGCTGCCAGAAACTCAGAGCGGCCTCCACCGTGCTGCGAAATAAATCGGCGTCGTCTGCCAGCGCAGTCAGGTGCAGAGTTGTTGCGGTCGAATTGCGGTCGGGCGAGTTTCTCCAGGATGTGATTACTGCTTCCGCTAGTTTTCTATTTATCGGCAGTTCGTTGCGTGTGACGTAGGAAACCAGCGACAAAAGTGCAGGAGCGCCATCCGCGACGGTCGTAAATTCGTCCAGTAGTTGGTTGTAAAACTGCTCATCGCGGAGGGCGTGGGCCTCGTTTAGAACACTCTTATCGCCCGTTCTGGCGCGCTCGCGTAAAGAGAGGCGCCCCGCTTCGCGCTCCCTGGAACCAGCGGGCAAGGCGGCGGATTCAGTATGTTGCTCGTCACTAAACAACCCGCGCAGTGCCTCAGAAGGGGGCAATAAGTCCTGCTCAGGGTTTTTCGCGCGCGGAGCCCAGAAATAAAGGGCTATAGCCAGGAGTCCAATGATGAAAGTTGCGGTGAAAAGGAGTGCGACCATTTAGGCCCGGCGGCGGCGATTACCAAAAGACTTCGCGCGCCTTGTGATTGATCATACGCTTTCAAGGCTTGGAAGGTTCAAGATTCCAGCAGCGATTCAGGAACCGCGGCAAGCCCCCTTCCTCACCCAAAACTGAACTAACTTGCTCGGCGGATTTGCCTCGAATGCCTTGCAAGGGAGCTAATAGCCGTCCAAGGGAAGTCTCGAGGTCAGGAAGCGGGCTTGCTCCCGCTCCTATTTCCCACTGTAACTTTGAGTTGATCGCGTTGAAGAACAGCGGATAAGTTGCCAGCGATTGCGCGCGATATTGTGGACGAAAGCCGAAGAGAATAATTCGACCCTTACCAATTGTGACTTCGATCAGCGCTGCCTTCCCTCTGATTCGTTTCTCTCCCAGCAGCCATCCTGATAACAGGGGATTTCTGTTTGTGGGATAGCGTGCGATGACGCGGGCGACAGTTGGGACGCTCGCGCTTCCGATAACTTCAAACACTGGCGAGTCCTCAACCCACGCGATCGACTCTTTCGGCATTCCCTGCGCGAGAGGGTGCGAACTATCAAGCTCGAGCCGCAGAATCGATCCAGGCACAAAGAATTCCTTTTCGGGCACCTCCGCAACGATGTCGCGTACCGGGAGTTTGAATTGCGAGATCGCAAAACTCGAGGCGCGATTTAAACAAACGAGAGTACCGCCCTGCTCGACAAACTCACGCAACGCCTTCACGCCTGCTGGTCCGAGTCCGCCAGTGTATTCGGGCGGCATGGTACCGGCTTTATGCCCGTCGAGAATCGCATCGGGCTTCTGGTCGGGAATCACGATCGAATTGTATTTTCTGTTCAAACCCCCTGCCTGAATCTCGGCGTCTTCCACTGTCGAAAAAGTGTGATGCTCTTGCTCCGCTATCCAGCGAGTCCAACCCGCATCCACTGCTGGTACGTGAGATTTGTAGATGGCAAACTTTTCGTCAGCCTGTCCAAAGCCGCCGCAACCATTTCCCCCGTCTTGCCGAGGTAGTTTGTAATTGAATGCCTGGCGAATCGATCGGACTTCAACCCCCATCAAGAGCGATAACGTGTGAGCAGCAGAGTCATACGGCGCGATCGGGTGATTCGATTGATCGCGCAAGTCGGGATACTGCTGGTTTTCCAGCATGGCCTTCGCAAAGGAGCCGTAAGGCTGATCCAGTCGAATCACAGCTGTGCCTCGCGGATATCTGACTCCCGCCGCGGTGAATGGCAAAGGAAAATCCATGTCGACCCACGCGCGGTCCATCACCTGGAATAAGTCCGCCTGGTGGGGCGCCTTGGGGATAATAAAGGCAAACAGGTCGCCTTTCTTGCGCGGGATCAGGGCGCTTCTACCGATGTCATAAAACCTGTTCAGCCACTGTTCCCGATTGTCAGCGGCGTGCTGCAACAACAAAAACGCTGCGGTGGTCATGTGATTTGTAATGTCGCGCAGATGCCATTCGCCTCCGCGCCATAACGGCCCAAAAGTAGCTGACTCTTTTTTTGGATCGTAACCCGGCTCTTTCTTCAACTCACTGAATTTAACGGTAATAGGACTTGCGATTTTGCACGAGGCCGTCTCTGAAAGAATACGAACGCCAGCGTGATAGTGAGAATAAGCGCGGGATGGTGACCACGCATCGTAGGTAGAATTTGTAGTGATGCCGGCGAAATTCGCAGCGCGCATCTCACTAGCAATATAGTTTCCCAGCTCCGTATAACCCGTGATGATTTGCTTCGGCACGTTTGGCTCAACCGGAGCCATGTAAGGCGGCAGAAAAAGTCGCGCGCCGAACGCACCCTGCTGATGAATGTCGTGGACGATCTGCGGATGCCAGGCGTTGTGAACCTTGTCTACGGTGAGTTGCGTCTCAACCTGCGTGAACGCATACCAATCACGGTTGTCATCGTGTCCAGTGTATTTGTGATAAAGCTCCGGCGGATCAGTTCCTTCGTAGGGCGTGCCAAGTGTTTTGTCGTACCAGTCTTTGACGATGTCTACGCCGTCGGGATTTAGCGAAGGCACGAGCAGGATGATCGTGTTTTGAAGGATTTTTTGTGTAATTGCGTCGTTGGCAGAAGCAAGATGGTGGGCGATTAACATGCTGGAAAGATAGGAGCCGACTTCAGTTGAATGAATGCCGCAGGTTATCAAGACGATGGTCTTGCCGCGTTGAATTAGTTCAGCGGCTTTGCGATCGCGAACGCCTGGCGTTCCAAGCTTACGCGGATCGGCAAGTAGCTCCTGGATCCGTTTATATTCCTCAAGACGTGCGAGGTTTTCCGGCGCGCTGATCGTTGCCATGACAAACGGTTTGCCCATCGTCGACTGGCCGAGCGTTTCAAACTTCACGCGGTCGCTGGCCTTGGCCAGCACAGTGAAATAATTGATCACCCTGGTCCAACTGGCGAGCTTTCGATCATCGCCCGGAACGAAGCCGAGAACATCTTCAGGGGCGGGAATGCGAACGGGGACGGCCTTAGCGAGCTCGAGGTTGAGCGCCGGACTCACCGTTGATGAATTAAGCCGCGCGTCCGTTTGAAACGCAAACGGCGTCAGGATAAATCCTAACGTTAGACCAATTACGATTAATTGTGTGCGCATGCGATTTCCTTGTTCACTTTTTGAACATCATCGAATTCTAACTGAAACATTCGAGCGTTTGCAGTTGCAACAGTTCTCCCTTGACGCTGTCAAGCATCGCGCTTGATTGAGATGCTTCGTGTGATTTCGCTGGTTTTGTGTCTTTGGTGGTTTTTTTTGTCACGTCAAACGAACGGCCACTAAATCACATTAAGGGCACGAAACGTTCGGTATCAATCAGGTATCTAGGCCACTCGGTTCCTGCTGCGCGATTCGTTGGAGGCGCAGTCGTAAAACCTTAGCAAGAGCGGGGTTTCTCCAGTTAATCAGCTTGCCCAGCGCCGGTGGGCCGTGTAAAGTAACCCACGAACTAACCCCTACGCACTCCCCGTTTTTACAACTTCTGTTGGAGGTCAACACGGATGTCTTCTGAAAGCATTCCTGCGAATGAGTATCCAGACATTGTGGGTTTCAAACCTGATAATCCTTATCTCGAAGTATTTGAGCCCTACATCCCGGCGAATGTTCAGCTGCGGGAATTGACTCCGTTGCCGCTAATCGTTGGCACGCTTCTCGGTATTGTTTTCGGTGCGTCTTCACTTTACCTGGTCCTTAAGGTCGGACTTACCGTCAGCGCATCGATTCCGGTGGCCGTGATCTCCATCACCATTTTCCGATTGTTATCAAAGTTAGGTCTGCGAGATGCAACCATCCTTGAAAACAATATCGTTCAAACTGCTGGTTCTGCGGGAGAGTCGATTGCCTTTGGTCTCGGCGTCACGATGCCGGCGATCATGATTCTGGGATTTGACCTCGAAATCACTCGGGTGATGCTCGTGGCTGTGCTTGGGGGTTTGCTGGGGATTCTGATGATGATCCCTCTGCGTCGGGCACTCATCGTGGCGCAGCACGGTTATTTGAAATATCCGGAGGGAACGGCGTGCGCGGAAGTGCTTAAGGCCGGGGCGTCAGACGAGTCTCGCGCCGCAGCGCGCAAGGGCGCCAAAGCTGGAGCTGTTGACGAAGCAACGACGGGCGGCAAAACAATTATTTCCGGGTTTGGCATTGGCTTCATTTATTACGCGGTCGAACAGGTATGGAAGACCTGGAAAGAATATCCCACCAAAGTTTTTGGGAGGCCGTTTGAAGCTGGTTCCATATCGATTGAAAATAACCCCGCGCTGCTCGGCGTCGGCTACATCATCGGGCCGCGCATCGCCTCGATCATGTTTGGCGGCGGTGTGCTCGCGTACCTCGTCCTGATCCCGGCGATCAAGTATTTCGGTGGCGGTTGGATGACGCCGCTGGCTCCGGAAACCACCCACCTGATTAAAGACATGACCGTGACGCAGATACAGAAGGGTTACATCCTTTACATC
>DATLBQ010000172.1:0-3462 GCA_035526805.1 Pyrinomonadaceae bacterium | reverse complement strand
TCGCCGGGACAGGTGTATATCAACCTTGTGTAAGCCGCTTAAAAGGGTACGCGGATTCATAAATCTTTAAAACATTAATTCAATCCTCGGACAAAGGTTGTAGCATTGGCAGGATTTCCGTAGAGGCCTTCTGATAATCTTCGACGAAATCGATCTCGATCCATGGCAGACAGCGAGTGGGAATTGCGATCAGCGGCCGCCGGAGGGCAAATTCCTGAAACGCTTGCGGAACCCACGAATTGTGCCTTCCGCTCGAAATCAACAAGTCCATACATTCGATCAATAAGTCTGCACCCTCCCGACCGAATTTTGCTATCCCCACATTCTCGCCGTCAGCAGCATTTGGATCGATACTTTTTGCAATCTCCACGACCATCCCCCCACGAACCTTAACTTTCATTTCCTCGTCACCGAGCCGCGCCAGTGGATTTATGCTCGGCTCAAAAAGAAGGGAATCGTCGTGGGGAGACGTCAGGAGGAGATTCAGGAGCCGCTCGTCGAACAAGACGTCGCCGTTCAAGACGACGAACCCGTCCCGTAACCGCTCTCGGCAAAGCCAAAGCGAGTACAGGCTGTTTGTGGTTTCGAATCGCTCATTGATGACGTAGTCGCAATCAGTCCCACAGGCTCTCTGGACCAGATCGGCTCCACAACCGACGACAGCAATAATATCCGAGATGCCACACAGGCGAAGCATTTTTATCTGCCTTTCAATAAGCGTGACCCCCCCAACCGTTAAGAGACACTTTGGACTTCCGCCCGTAGCACCGTTGATCCGAACGCCCTTTCCGGCTGCCAAAATTACCGCTTTCATTACGTTCGGGTCTACCATTTCCGCTAGGCGACTGCCTCCAAACCCGCTAATTTTTTAATTTTTCCGAGGTACCAATTTCGCTCACCGCGGTTTATTGCTACCCATAAGAAAACGACCGTATATAACCCGCCAGCGCCGGCGGCTTGCAGGGCGAGATTCAAGAAACTCGGTTCAAAATATCCGGTAATGAAGGCGAGTACACCTATTATCGGGATGATCGGCCAGACACTTGGCCAAATGCCAAACCTAAACGCATCAAACAGAGGAATCTCAACTCTGCGGCAGGCACGCGGAAACAATAAAAAAATGGATACAACTGATAATGGGATAAGGGTGCCGAGGGCTACCCCGATTATTCCAAAATTCCGGGCCAGTACTATGCTAAGACCCAAGTTTGCTAGGGCAATCGTGATGTTGGCTATTGTAAGAAAAGAATGTTCACCCGCACCTTTGAGTGTGGTAGTCGCCGTTGAATTCCCGACCCGAATAATCACAGCCGCTACGAGAATCCAAATAACAGGAACGCTTTGGGAGAAGCTTGGCCCCACCCACCAAAGTACCAGCGGACTTGCGAGCACGGCTAAAATTGTTCCCGCTGGAATCACCATCGCCAACGAAAGACGAGTTCCCTGAAGGAAAACCTTCCTCAGTCGGTCAGTCTCACCGAGTGCCGCTATATCCGTAACGACAGGGAAAAGGCCTCCACTCACCTGTATCGTCATTTCTTGGGTAGCGGTTATGAGTCTTTGGGCGACGGCCCAGACCGCTACGCCGGTTGGGCCAATAAATGCGCCAATAATTGGAACGTCTGTCGAATAGTTGAGCTTGTTTGCCAGGTCAAGGAGAAAAATATAGGAGCTGAATCCGGTCACTTCGCGCAGGCGTGTTAGTTTCACGTAGCGGAGGCGCATGACTAATCCCGGAAACGCGCGATACGCATTGGCTCGATAAGCAAAATGTGCGAGAAACCGGACTGCAGTCGTGGCCGCCACAAGCGTGACAAGGCCGTATCCAGAAAGAAGCACCACTACATTTACGACCGCAACAATAATCACTGTTGCGATCGCCACATAGGAATTCAGGTGAATGCGCTGAAATCCATTTACGACCGCTCCGAAAACGCTAAACGGAAATCCTACCGCCACGTACAAGCTGATTATCAACAGCACCTGGCCGGCTGTCGATGCTTCGTCGGGGGTTAGATTAAAGAGTGTGGAGAGGTTATAAGCCAAAATCGCACCGGCGATGATCACCGCCAGCCCAAGGAAAGCGAAGAGTAGAAAGAGCGTACTAACAATCTCGTTAAGCCCTTCCGCGTCGAGCAGGGCTCGGTATTTGGATACAAACCTTACTTGTGCCGCACCGTAGCCTAGATCGAGGATCGAAAAGTAGGCAGGGATCGACGCCGCCATCATCCAGAGTCCGTAAACGGACGGACCCAAGTGAGCTAAGTTGAAAGGGAGCATTAAGAGACCGATTACTATCTCTGTGATCTGGACCATGTACGTGGTCGAGACGTTACGAACGAACAGGTCCGATCGCGTCTGGACGGGCCCCCAGACGCTTTCTCTGCGGGGGTTACAAGGCTCTGTACCAACCGATGAGTCGCTTTCTAACTCGCTATTGGTCATGTGTTTCTAGACGCCCGGTTCCGGTTCCGACGCGCCGGAGTTCGGCCGTAGATTTCCCGACACCGAGAGTTAGTAATTTGGCGGTTCTTAGGATGTTCATCAGACGGTCGGCAACCTCAGAAGAAAGGCGCTTAGCAGTTCTTCACGAAGGGCATTATAAAACCATGTTTTGAGTCGCGGATCAATGCTCGGTGTTCCCAGCTCACCAGCCCTTTCCTGCGATTAAATCAGCGGCTGCATCATCGCTTACCAGTGGTTCTAAGGTCTTTGCTCTCCAAGTGTGTGGTGTGTGGAAAGTTCCGTGCGCTGGCTTACCCTTGGTAATACTGACACTAGTAGCGTGTTTGTAATCTACATGTTCAGTAAAGGCCGACCCGCGGCGTCTGATACTTGCTTCAACATTGAAGGACGCCACTTCTAAGGTCAGTTCGGGGCAGATGAACTCGATAAGACCTCGGCCCATAGGTAAATCAAGTCTATCTCCATTAACCTCAGTCGAAAAATGAGTTTGAAGGTTGCCGAAGATAGAATAAAAATAGATTTCGATCAGCGCATCGTCGAGCGGTTCCTGCACAACGTACTCAACCTCGACCTTCGCCTCGTCGCCAGTTGCGAACATCGTTGTCCGGACCCCGTTTGAATTAAAAAAAGCGACAGAGATTATTTGGGCCGCCGGCGATGCTTCTACACTGGTAAGATTGCTCGAGACTGATGCCGGCGTGGTCGTGAGCATGTCTTCGTATTCAGAGATCGCATAGCGCGGGGAGCCACTCCGAAATATCTCGCCATGCCGCAACAGAAAAACACGATCGCAAAGGCTTTCAACGGCACCTAGATTGTGTGAGACGAAAACAATCGTTGTCCCGGCGTGTTTCAGTTGATTAATTCTCTCGATACACTTTGATTGAAATTGCGCGTCGCCCACCGCTAACACTTCATCCAAAAGCAAGATGTCGGGATCAAGATGTGCCGCGATTGAAAACCCCAATCTTAAATACATGCCGGATGAATAACGCT
>DATLBQ010000171.1:0-4559 GCA_035526805.1 Pyrinomonadaceae bacterium | reverse complement strand
ACCAGACCACCATCGAGCAGTTCGATCGTCTTCAACGCCGCCGCGATGCAAACCGGATTGCCGCCAAACGTCGACGCATGCGCGCCGGGCTTCCAATCCATCAAATCGGCTCGCGCCACACAGGCGCCAATAGGTAACCCCGAGCCGATCCCCTTCGCAATACAGACAATATCAGGTTGCACGTCGTAGTGTTCCGAGGCAAACATTTTTCCAGTGCGTCCCATTCCCGATTGCACCTCGTCGATGACGAGAAGAATCCCGTGCTGATCGCAAATTCGGCGCAGACCCTGCAGGAACATTTTAGGTGCGGGCACGTAGCCGCCTTCACCCTGTACCGCTTCAACCACGATTGCTGCTACTTCGTCGGGTGGCGTCGTGGTTTTGAAAAGCCGTTCTTCAATCCAGTTCAGAGCTCCTTGCCCCGCGCCGCCGCCGCCACAGTCTGCCTCAGAGAAAGGATTACGAAACTCATTAGGATATGGAACGTGAACGACATCGAGCACCTGGCGTTTAAATCCCAGCCGCTGAGCTGAACGCGAGGAAGTCAGAGAAAGCGAACCTAGAGTGCGTCCATGAAAGCTGTTGAAGAAGGCTATAAACTTCTCGCGGCCGGTGGCATGCATTGCGAGTTTCAATGCGGTCTCGACGGCTTCTGTGCCGCTGTTCGCAAAGTGCGTTCGCGTTGGCGAAGGAACAGGCACTATCTCATCGAGTTTTTTTGCAAGCGCCGGCATGTGACGATAGTAGTAGTCAGTGCCGCACATGTGAATGAGCTGCTCCGCTTGTTCCTGAATCGCGCGAACTACCTCCGGGTGGCAATGGCCGGTGGAACAAACCGCCACTCCGGCATTGCAGTCGAGGAATATGTTGCCGTCGACATCTTCCACCCAAACGCCTTGGGCCCGCTCCGCGACAAGTTTAAATGCAGGTCTCGGATACGAGGGCGTAACAAACTGTGCGTCTGCGGCGATGATCTCCTGGCCCTTCGGACCAGGCAGGGATGTTTTTATATTGGGACGCTTTGGCGGCGCCATAGTGCTGGTTGACATGATGCGCTCTCCTTCAAAAAACGGGCCGTTGCAAAGGCGGCCTCTGAAACAACCGTGACTCGACAAACGGAAGTCGAGACTACTTCGTCAGCGGGTGTTAGAGAGTAATGAGGCTAGTCGGCAAAAAGGTTGCAGCGGCAATCGAGCGGGCGATGATGTAAGGTCTGGTTATTCCACATGGCTCTAATCGATGCTGTCGTGTTGCGGGGCAACGTTGTTAATACTTGCCGTGGATATTATCACGAGGTGAAGCGAGCGTCCAAAGTCTAATGTCCAAGGTCCCAAACAAAAACCCCCAACCCTAACCAAAGACCAACTCCAAGCCTGTCTAATGAACTTTATTACGCTCAGACATTGGACATTGGACGTTGAACATTAGACCTTCCCCCCATTTCGCGTGCGAACGACTGTCGAATTGTTTCTTTTGGGGGTGGCGCGGGCCAGAGCGAGAGCCGATGCCCAAGCATGTGAAGCAATACGCGCGAGCGAAAGTAATATTCGTGTTCCCACTCCACTTCAGCCATCGTCAAAAGGCAGTCGGTGAATTCTTTGTGGCCGCAATCGCGCGCATGTCTCGCGGCTGTTTCATATTCGCGTATGTTTCGACTCTCCAAACGTCCAGCACCATACATTGGCGCCAACCAGCCCATGACGTGGCAAAGAAAACCGAGGGCTCGTCCCACCAGCAAAGAACGAAACTCGCGCTGGCGGTTTGGTCCTGAACCGAGCCGCCCGAGCATTCCGCCGACAAGCTCACGATGATGCCACTCTTCGTTTTCGATTTGCCTGATGCGAGCTCGTTCATCTTCGTCCGCAACTGAATGCCAATGGCCTCGGTAAGCATAGGCGGCGGCTCGCTCAGCGGAGTAAGCCAGTTGCAGGAGTGCGATGAGTTTGCTGCGGCTGTCTCGTTCGGGCATGGGCTACAATCTACTGGGGCGCGAAATTGTATGTGATTACGCCGCTAACTTTGACAGGCTGACCACTTGCAGCGCATCAGTGGCCTTGTCGTTTTTGTAGACAAACGAAACGCGTTTCCCTTCGGAGGTAGAAGTTTCCCTGGATACTGTCCATCCGATGTTGTCCCTCCACGACACTCCCGCGCTTAACCATTTCAGAGAATTGCTGATTGTTCGATTGGATCGTGGCGACGTCTTCTGCCGAGCTTTCTTCGAAAACAATTGGGTCATCGCATCAGCGTCGCCTTTTTGCGCGGCGGCCATGAATTTTTTCACGGTGGCGGTTGGGCTCCAAATGATATTGCACGCGATCAGCAGAGAAGCCAGGGTCATTAAAAGCGTAGTTTTCGTTTTCATGTTGCGTTGGACTAGTGGGACTCCAGGTTGATGCTCAGCTACGATGATTGAACGATAGGAATCACCGTGAAATTTTGCAAGGCTGGCGTGCTTCTTTTGGAGTGTGCTGACCCTTCAGTGCTTTGGTCCGCGGCAGCTTGAGGTTGTTTCGTCTGAAGTAAATTCTGTGTAAGAGGTTGAGACAGGTCGCAACCAACCCAAGCGCTGACGGGTCAGCCCACTCTAAAAAGGCATTCTTGACACTGTCTCTGGCGCGGCTATACACTCGCGGTCTTTCAAATCCAGAGCCTTCTTAAACAAAAATTTGCGCAGGGAATAGACGCTGCGAATCTGTCTACTGCTGACCTCGAAAGGATCAAAAACATGGGTGCGCGAAACAAGATAACGGTCGTGGGCGCCGGTAACGTGGGCGCTACAGCCGCCCACTGGCTGGCGGCGAAAGAACTTGGTGATGTGGTGTTGGTCGATATCGTTGAAGGTGTGCCGCAGGGTAAGGCGCTGGACCTGGCCCAGGCGGCGCCGATTGAAGGTTACGATGTGAAGTTGGTAGGCACAAACAGCTACGACGGTACCGAGAATTCCGACGTCGTAATCATCACTGCCGGGTTGCCTCGCAAACCGGGGATGAGCCGTGATGACCTCCTGAAGACTAATGCCGAGATCGTTTCGAAGGTGGTTGATGAAGTCGTAAGTCGCTCGCCGGAGTCGATTCTTATTGTCGTTTCCAATCCACTTGATGCGATGTGCCAGGTCGCTTTTCGCCGCTCGGGTTTTCCCAAGCATCGCGTGATTGGGATGGCGGGCGTGCTCGATTCGGCACGCATGCGCTGCTTTCTGGCGGAAGCCCTCGACGTTTCCGTAGAAAACGTCACCGCTTTTGTGCTCGGCGGACATGGCGATACGATGGTGCCGCTGCCACGTTTTTCAACCTGTGCCGGAATTCCTATTCCGGAACTGCTCCCGAAAGATCAAATCGATGCCATCGTGAAGCGCACCGCCGGGGGCGGCGCGGAAATCGTGAGTCTCTTGAAAACGGGTTCTGCTTATTATGCCCCTTCTGCGGCAGCAGTTGAGATGACAGAGTCGATTTTGAAAAATAAGAAGAAGATTCTTCCCTGCGCCGCGTATCTGGAAGGTGAGTATGGCATCAACGGACTCTACGTGGGCGTACCCTGCAAACTAGGCGCGCGTGGTCTGGAGCAAATCATCGAGATCAACCTGCTCGCAGAAGAACGCATCGCACTGCAGAAGAGCGCCGCGGCGGTGCAGGAATTGATCGATGTGTTGGGCATCTGATTCAGCCGCGCGATCATTGGTACAAACAAAGAGGCGCCGGCGAGTAACCGGCGCCTCTTTGGCTATGAGGTCAGTACCACCTCGCGGTAGTGGGAGGGTTGGACAGTTTTGGTGCACAGTCAGTATTTGTAAGACAACAAACCCACCCCGCTACCGCGAGATGGTACCGACCTCATGCCACAACGATCAGTAGTTGCTTTGGTGTTGGAGAATGAGTAGGCCGGGCAATGCGGGAACTGCGTTAGCCAAAAACTGGGATATTTGCCCGGACGATATTCCGCTCTTTCAAAAGTCAACAATTCTGTATGAGGGTTAACTTTTCAACCAGCCAAAGAGTCCGTGGACAATGGTCTCGCGGTTTTCTTCATAAATCGCGCGCGTGAGAGGAATAGCCATCGGGCAGGCCTTGATGCAGTTTTGCGCGTTGCCGCAGTTGGTGATGCCGTCGTCCCCCATGATGCTTTCGAGCCGCTCGTCGCGCGTTGCCTCGCCGCTGGGATGCATGTTGAATAGGCGCACCTGGGCGATGGCCTGCGGACCAATGTACTGGTCCTCGTCATACTGTGGGCACGCTTCCAGACAGCAACCGCACGTCATGCAACGCGAATAAGCGTAACGCTCCTGCACGTCTTCCTGATCCATGCGAGGTCCGGGACCAAGATCATAGGTTCCGTCCAGTTCGATCCAGGCGTTCACGCGCTTAAGGTGATCAAACATTTGCGAACGATCGACTACCAGGTCACGGATGTTGGGAAACTTCTGCATGGGCTCGAGCTTGATCGGTTGTTCAAGATTATCGCTCAGGGCGGAACATGATTGTTGGGCGCGGCCATTTATCACCATCGTGCAGATGCCACACACTTGCTCGAGGCAGTTCATTTGCCACACGGGAGGCGTC
>DATLBQ010000170.1:0-4232 GCA_035526805.1 Pyrinomonadaceae bacterium | reverse complement strand
ACGCTCATTATCAATACCGACGGGTTCACTCCTGAAAATTTGAAGTATGCCAACTACACCTCGAATCCGCTTGAGGACGGCTCGCTGGCCGGATATCGCGTACACAAGCTGCCGGTAACCACTCTCAACATGAACGCCTTGAAAGGCAACGTTGAGCTCTCGCGCAAAGAGATTGATCGCTGCAAAAACTTCTTCGCGCTTGGTGTGCTCTATTGGCTCTACGATCGGCCCATGGAAAACACACTTGCCTGGATCACCAGTAAGTTTGGCAAGAATCCGGAGCTGGCAAAGGCAAACGAGATTGCACTGAAAACCGGTTATAACTTCGCCGACACCACCGAGCTGTTCACTACCCATTACACAATCAAGAAGGCGAAGATCACTCCCGGCAAATATCGAAAGATTACCGGCAACGAAGCCACTGCACTCGGGTTTGTTGCGGCCTCGCAACTCGCGGGCAGGCCGTTGTTTTACGGTTCGTATCCGATCACGCCTGCGTCTGACATTCTTCACGAGCTCGCGCGACACAAGAGCTTTGGCGTGAAAACTTTTCAGGCGGAAGACGAGATTGCCGCGGTATGTTCCGCAATCGGCGCGAGCTTCGCCGGCCAGATTGGACTAACGGGAACTTCCGGACCGGGCGTGGCCCTGAAACAGGAGGCCATCGGCCTGGCAGTGATGACCGAACTACCGCTGGTCATAATTAATGTGCAGCGTGGTGGTCCTTCAACCGGCTTGCCGACAAAAACTGAACAGGCGGATTTGTTCCAGGCTGTCTGGGGACGAAACGGCGAATGTCCGGCCATCGTAATCGCGCCGGCGACCCCTGCGGATTGTTTTCACATGGCCATTGAGGCCGTGCGTCTTGCCTTCAAATACATGAGCCCGGTCTTCTATCTGTCAGACGGGTACCTGGCGAATGGCGCTGAGCCATGGGCCATTCCGGAAATTGCGGATCTACCGCAGATTCCGGTGACGTTTGCTACTGATCCGGCGAGCTTCATGCCCTATTCGCGAGATCCAGAAACGCTGGCGCGGCCGTATGCGATCCCTGGGACGCCCGGACTCGAGCACCGCATCGGCGGCATCGAAAAACAGCACATCACCGGCAACGTCAACTACGATCCTGAGAATCACCATCTGATGGTGCGGCTGCGTCAGGAAAAAATCGATCGGGCAGCGAACGATATTCCTCTGGTTGAAGTCTTTGGCGAACCAACCGGCAAAGTCCTCGTGCTTGGCTGGGGCTCAACCTACGGCTCGATCAGTACCGCCGTCGAGAAACTTCAAAGCGAAGGTAAGAGTGTTTCGTGCGCGCACCTTCGTTATCTGAACCCTTTCCCAAAGAACCTTGGCGAAGTGCTCGCGGGTTTTGAAACTGTAATCATTCCGGAGATGAACCTGGGCCAACTTTGCACGATGGTCCGAGCGAAGTATCTGGTCGACGCTGTTCCTTTCTCGAAAGTTAAAGGCCGGCCTTTCCAGATTCGCGAGATCGTGCGCAAGGTTGAAGAGTATTTGTAGGCCGCAGGCTGGAAGCGCAGGCATCTTGCCTGCAGTGAGCGCTTAGCGCGAAAAAAGAATTGCGGCAGACCCACGCATTCAGGAAATTGACTATGAGCACCGAAATACAACTCATGACCGCTGATGAGCTGCTGGCAATGCCGGATGACGGCTTTGTCTACGAACTCATTAAAGGGGAATTGATCAAAGTGTCTCCTCCTCCCGGTCATGAACACGGACTGGCGGCGATGAATATCGCCGGTCCTCTTTACGAGTACGTAAAAAAGAAGAATCTCGGCAAAGTCTATGTGGCTGAAACGGGATTCCTACTTGAGCAAAATCCCGATACCGTCCGAGCGCCTGACGCTGCCTTTGTTAGTCGCGAACGAATCCAAAGAGCGGGGCCGCTTGAGGGTTATTGGATCGGAGCTCCGGACCTGGCCGTTGAGGTTATTAGTCCCAGTGATACCTTACGACGGATTGAGGGCAAGGTTGCCCAGTGGTTCGAGAATGGGGCGCGCATGGTTTGGGTCATGAGTCCGAAAATGCATACTGTCACTGTGTATCGCTCGCTTACCGAAATCGTGGTCTTAAGCGAAAAGGGCACGCTTGATGGTGGTGAGATCGTCCCAGGTTTTGAGATTAAGGTCGCCGAAATTTTTGCAGTATAGATAGCTGAAATAGATACAGGAGCAATAATGAGTACAACTGGAAATAGTCAGAGTGGCAACGGCAACGGCAACAAGTCGATCGTCGAAACGGTCTCAGCCGACAGCGAGGTTGGCTCCGCCGTCTCAGGAAAGATTGCGCCCCCTCCGGGTCAACAAAAAAAGGCCGACTTCGTCTCCGATCAGGAAGTGCGCTGGTGTCCGGGCTGCGGCGACTATGCGATTCTCAACAACGTGCAGAAGGTGATGCCCGAACTTGGCATTCCGCGCGAGAAGATTGTCTTTGTTTCCGGCATTGGCTGCTCGTCTCGATTTCCTTACTACATGAACACCTACGGCTTTCACTCAATTCACGGACGCGCGCCGGCAATTGCTACCGGCATCAAGTGTGCTAATCCCGATTTGAGCGTGTGGGTAATAACTGGAGACGGCGACGCGCTCTCGATTGGCGGCAACCACTTTATCCACGCGATTCGTCGCAATCTCGACGTCAATTACATCCTCTTTAACAACCGTATTTATGGTTTGACGAAGGGCCAGTACAGTCCGACATCGGAATTTGGCAAGAAGACAAAATCGAGCCCAGTGGGCGCCGTCGACTACCCCATCAATCCGCTTTCACTGGCCATCGCCAGCGAATCGACCTTCGTGGCCCGCTCTATTGATATTGACGTCAAGCATCTCGGCTCCGTCGTTGAAGCCGCCGCCAGGCACAAAGGCATCTCCTTTATCGAGGTCTACCAGAACTGCAACATCTTTAACGATCATGCCTTCGATTCCTTCGCCGAACGCAGCGTGCGCACCGACCGCGTGCTCTATCTCGAACATGGCAAACCAATGATTTTCGGTAAGGACCGGAACCGTGGAATTCGCATGAACGGGGCGCATCCGGAAGTAGTAACCATCGGCGAGAACGGCATCACCGAAAACGATCTGCTGGTACACGACATTTACCTGAAGGATCCTTCGGTCGCCTTTATGTTGGCGCGCATGGAGCATCCTGATTTTCCCCAGCCAGTAGGAATCTTCCGCGCGGTCGAGCGGAAGACTTATGAAGAGTTAATGGTGGAGCAGATCGATGCGGCCGTCGCCAAGTTCGGCCCAGGCAGTTTGGAGAAACTAATCAACAGCGGCGACACCTGGACCGTGGAATAAAAATCAGGTGGAATGGGTAGAACGGTAATGGGGAAAGTGCTGAGTGTAACGCACTGTTTTTCTTTCCCTTTACCCTTTCTCCTTTTCCCCTTTTACCCAACGCTTTTATGAATTGTCCTTCCTGTGGTCACGAAAACATGGACGGTATTGACCGCTGCGAGAATTGTCTGGCGCCGTTTCGACAGCTCGATATTCCCAGCGCTGACGCCGCTGAAGGGTTGGCGCGATCGGTGATGGAAGACAATTTGAATCAGCTTGGTCGAGAGGATCCGATCTGCGTCGCGCCTGCAACTGCCGTGTTGGAAGTAACCCGCCTAATGAAAAACTCCAACTCGGGTTGTGCTCTGGTAGTTGCCGGCGGAAAGCTGGTCGGGATTTTTACCGAACACGACGTTTTGCTGGGGATGACTGAACATCCCGCAAGCCTGTCGGACGCTGGGCATATTCCCGTCAACGAATTGATGAGCGCGAACCCGGAGACGCTGGACGAAACAAATTCGGTAGCAGAAGCTCTCAACAAAATGTCGCTGGGCCGCTATCGGCATATACCTTTCAAAAGAGCCGACGGCAGCTACGCCGTCGCCTCGATCCAATCCGTCCTCAGATACATCGCACAAGAAGACTGGTAAAGAATCCTGACAAATCGCCGATCAGCGGGGGCAAGCCCGCCTTCCTGACCTGAGAGACTCCTGACTTGCACCTAAATCTCACGTTGAAAGCTTTTCGCTCACAAGTGTACGCGCAACTTTGAGCAGCTCGGGGTCAGGAAGGTGTATAGACCGGAGACATGGTGAACAGGTGATCGGGGACATGGTGAACACATTTTAGCTCAATTTGTTAGCACAAAGATCGAGGGTGCCGAGCTTGTGCTGACAGAAGTAGACAGCAAAGAGACCATCGGTGTTG
>DATLBQ010000169.1:0-7724 GCA_035526805.1 Pyrinomonadaceae bacterium | reverse complement strand
CAAAGCTGAACTGCACCTCAAGAGCGAGTTTGCGGTATAACTCTCGCGATGAAAGGGCAGCTTGAGCCAACCTTACAAGTGGACCACCTCGAGTTGGCTTAGACATGAAGGCGCCTAGACTAATTCGCTTACTCTTCCTTTTAGCGCTACCGCTGGCTGTTTTCAGCTCCGGTAGCGCTGCTTCTTTGCAAGGCAGGGTTACCGAAGTTGGTGACGGCGAAAGCTTCACGATCGTGAGTCAGAAACTCCCTGTCAAGATTAGATTGATTGCGATTGCAGTCCCGGCCGCCGAGCAATCATACGCAAGCGTTGCGCGCCAGCATCTGGCAGAATTAATTCTCAACAAGTATGTCGTCGTACGTTACTCCGCTTTGCAGGGCGGGTTTCTGATCGGTCAGGTCTTGCTTGGCGACATGGACGTGGGCGCTCAAATGATTCGCGACGGTGTCGCCTGGTACAACAAATCAGACGAACGACTGCTGAGCGAAGTGGAGCGACAGGTCTACAGCCAATCACAGGATGTGGCGCGCAGCGAACGCCGCGGTCTTTGGCAAGACGAGTCGCCTGTGGCGCCCTGGGATTTTCAAAAGGCGCGACTTGCACGGTCCAATGCGAGCGTTGCGTCGCTACCTTCCTCATCGCGTTCAAAGTCATCTCCAGACAAAACGAAGCCGCGCGGACTTTCGAATGAAGATCTCATGGGTGGTGTGATCCAACCGGGGACCATCGCGGGAAAACCAGAGGTGAGACCAATCTCAGGCGACGCTTCGCCAGGTCATTGGCTGACCTATCAGCCGGCGGACCATCACTTCTCAATTTTTGTACCGAGCACCGCTGTTCAGGTTACCTACCCCGTTTTGGACGACGCGGGCGAAATCCTCGATATGCATTACGTCATCGGCAATAGCGAGGGCAATTTGTATTTTGTGATGTGCACCAAAGGGCCTAACGGAACTTCTACCGACGCGTCAGCGGCTGCCGATGCCATCAAGGGTGTGTTGGCTGGACTAAATCGTACTACCGAGCGGGCTGGCATCGTGGTGACCGCCACAGCCGGTCGTAACTTGAAACTTTCAGGATATACCGGCAAGCTATATATGCTTACTGCTGGGCCGGCTACTGGAGAGGTTCGAGTATTCTCAAAGCGGCTCGACGACAAACGCGAGATCTTCATGCTTTGCGTGCTGAACCGTCCCGGCAACGAAAGTTCAGAAGCCGAATTCTTCAATTCGTTCAAGATACGCTAGAAACAGAAGAGAGAAAACAGAAGGCAGAAGACAGCAGACAGAAGGCCGAAAGGCGAAAAGCAAGAGGCAGAAAAAACTAACGGGCCGCTTCTTCGGGAGCGGCCTTTGTGCGTCGAGGCTTTTTCCAAGGTGAACAAGAGTGTTAGCGGCACAATGTTACGTTAATAGTATTATCACGCCTGAGGAAGTAATGCGCTTAAGCGCTGTCATCAAGCATGAACGGGATATATAGTTAGACCGCATGAATGCTGAAAATGGGGTGCACTCGAAGCGTGGCCTCAAGCTGAATCACAAACACTCTGACAGCAGGTGTCACGCGAAGGATTCAAACTATGAAAAAGACATCACTCACACTGCCGTTTATCCTTGTAACATTGACTCTTGGGCTGTACCTGGATGGAGCTGCCCAGCAAGGTGAACGGACAAAGAAACCGCCGGCTACGATCTCCTCGGAAATGCCGCTCGAGCAACTCGAGCAGAGATTGAAAGAAAGTGTCGCGCTTGATTTTCGGCAATGGTATGTCCGAAGGACATACGTACGCCTGAAGCGGAAGGGTGGGTGCGACATCAGCTTCCAGGTATCACAAGTACCAGGCAACCCTTATTTCCACGACCCTCAGAAGCCGGGTCCCGACCTCTCGACTGCGGAGTGGAGCGTTAACCTCTCGGATTTGGACCCTGTTGGAGTCGAGATAGGTAGGCCAACGAAAGGTGATTACCGGGTCATACGCTTTGCTGCTCTTGGAGGCAGGGAGGCGATCAAATGGAGGGGACCTGGTGCGGGAGAGGTTGGGCGGAGGTCAGAGGGCCGGTTCGACGTCGGTGAGAAGGTCGCTCCCCAAATAGCGGCGGCTTTGACGCAGGCGATTATTGCGTGTAGAGAATGATCTTAAATTGCTGTACCCGGATGGCTCACCCTATCGAGTTTGTACGCGTACTTTTACGCCATGGGCATACTCGCATTGCCTGAACAATATAACTTGTATGGGATGGGCCCTCGAAGAAGCGTTTGCAGCTAATAAGGATCAAGTACGATGAGGTTTTCTCTCATATTCACCAGACTTACTCTTTTGACCGTAGTGACATTCACGTTAATGTCCTCTTTGATTTATACACAAACAAGTACGTCCGATGAGGATTTTGACAAAGGTGTGCAGCTCTACGAAAGTGCTCGATTCGCTGAAGCTGCTGACGCGTTCAAACGGAGCATCAAGCGAAATCAAACCAATCCCGAAGCCCATTATTATTTAGCCAACTCATACTTCCGAATGTACCGCGACAGAGATGCTGTGAAAGCTTACCAACGGGCCGTTGAGCTTAATCCAAACAAATTTTTGGTTTACAACAACCTAGGTACGGCATACCACAGGCTAGGCGATTTTAAGCAAGCATTAAACTCTTACGAGACGGCTCTTCAAATCAAACCAGATTACCCTGAGGCCGTCTTTGGGCTTGGGGTAGTCTACCTAGAACTGAAAGATAAGGAGGCCGCGTTGCAGCAGCACCAGCGGTTGGCTGTCATCGATATCAAACGAGCAGATAAGCTATACGACTATATCAACAATAAGATCTCGTTGAGTGTGCTTAACGGTAAAGCCCTTAACCTTCCCAAACCCCCATATCCAGCCCAGGCACGTGATGCGCGTGCGTCTGGGGTGGTGGCTGTCTGGGTCTCGATCGATGAAACAGGAAAGGTAATTTCAGCAAGTGCTGTGAGCGGGCACGTTATTTTGCGTCCGGTTGCAGTGGAAGCTGCAAAACTTGCACGGTTTACTCCAACAATGCTTGATGGCCAACCCATAAAGGTAACCGGCATAATCACATATAACTTCGTCCCGGAGGAGATCAGGCCGGCAACTTCTCCGCTCAGATGAATTGAGCGTCATTAACAAAGTGAAATGTGACACGGTATGGATTTCCCAAAGGACCGCAGCCAACAAGCTGTTGCACCTGACGCCTCGATAGCGTGGCTCTTTTGCAACGGACCGGCATTAGTAGTGTCTCTCATCCGTTAACTTTAATGCTTGATTAGTTTATCGCTCCAGCCGCTAAAGCGTGGCGTTGATACGTTAGAATCTTTCTAAGGAAACTTAAAAGGAACGAGTGAGAATAAGCCTCCGCTGTTCACTGTCACTCTTGCCTCTCAAATGTTTGCCTTTGTCTTTGCCTGCGCGACTCGATACTAACTGGCGAAGGCTGTGCCTGCTAGCATCCAGGCCTACCTTTCCATACCAAATTGATACCGTATTCCCGTTCACCATAAACGACGTAACAGTTGATTTTCCGGTTATACAAACTGATCACCACATCTGAGATGTTTGACCCCGAATCCCCCTCGTTTCTTGCTATGACAGGCGTACCGAGTCTGCCGCCTCGCACTTCCCACTCATAGACGGGTTGGGGGGAACTCAAGGTTGATTCCATATTCTCTTGGCTTGTAATAAATGTACCCACCCGTCTGTTCTCTGAGAGCAACTGCTTCTCCAAATTTGAGTGGCTCGTTGGTGCCTGAGGCGCGCGAGAACGTGAAGTTGGCGGGAGCGCCGGAATCATGCTGCTGCTTGCGCCTGGCCCAATTTAGATTGATTCCGTATTCCCGCCTGCCATAAACAACAAACTGTCCGGGCGGTGCCGTGTAGAGGGAGAAACTTTGTCCCGGTACGAGAGGCGCACCGGGAAGAATCTGCCAGATACGTGTACCGGCTGGTACGAGTTGTGGCGGAAAACTCGCAGCCCTTGTGCTCCGTTTAACCGCCGGGTCGTAGATTAAGGTGACTGCAAGAGTAGTTATGCAGAGGCAAAATAAGATATAGCTTTTCATCTTTCGCATGTCGTAATCCTCCATTAGTGTATGCGCGGCTAAGTCAAAGCGTTTCCCGATGCCTGTCGACCGGTGGGAATGAAGAGATGAAGAGGCTCTGGTCGAAATTGACCCACTATCGATAATTCAGCCAGCGGTTCAGACTTTACCTGTCAGCATCAATTACGGGATCGGCGTGCGCTTGAGAAGTGATAAATTGTAGGTCGGCGCATAACAACTCATTGAATCAGACGCCTGCAAGAATGCTCGATGCGATGCCTCACGGCGGCTTAATTTGAGGGTTCGAGGGCGGGATTTCCTCGGCTTGAAATTCCAAGGAGTGCAAAATGCGATTAATGTTCCTGCCTTTTCTTTTGCTTTTTAGCTCAACTTCCCTCGTGGCCCAACAACTACCGGAGTGGTATCGCGTTTACACCTTTGACGAAAGCATAATCGAAATGAACACCTCTCTCGTGACGTTCATCAGCAAAGACGTTACTCGCGTGAGATTCCGTTGGACATTCGATCATCCCGAGACGTTGAGCGGAGAGCCACAGTCAAAGTACAAAAGTCGACTGGAGGTGATGGAGTTTAACTGCTCATTACAGCGCTACCGACCTTATCACCTCACATACTTTGATTCAGCAGGGAACCTGGTCCACTTGGAGGAGAATCAGCTTGGTGAATGGAGTACGGTGACGTCCGGAAGCATGATTCAGAAGCTCTTTGCGCCAGCTTGTGAGTTAATCAAACAGAAAACCCGCTCTCCCGTTGAATCGGCTGACGAGATTGAATTGGCGAAGGCAGCAAGGTACGCCCTTTCTTTCTCGCAACATCTCGAACAGGCGAAAGATTTCAAACCGATTATCGAAAAGTTCTTCATGGTTAATTATCTGAATGGCTATCTTCACGACAAGAATAGGAACTGGTTTCTAAATCTAGACCAAGATACGGCGGCAAGGGTAAGTCAAGGTGAGCTTCAGCGATTCTATGTGGCCTTGATGAATACCGGGTACCTGGGCTCCTTATATGCGATAAGCCAGTATCCTTCTGATTCCGACGAAGCTGTTGCAGTCGAAAGACTAGTACCGTCGGATGTTCTGCAGCTGATCAGGAATCACCCCTATACGGCTGCATACCAACGTCAGGAAAGCAATTATGATTTTCTCGCAGATAAGATAGACAGTGTTGAGCGATTGCGGAGCTACACTGATCTGTTGGAAAAGCTCGGTTCACTAATGCGGAAGCATGTAATCAGGGCCGCGGCAGAACACTCCAAAGCTTACCAGGCAATGTTGAAATACTGGCATTGGACATTCGATCTGTATCAACCTAGAGTGCGCGTTTGTGCCCGGAATTGCCTGGGTCTGCCGAATGGCACCAGATTATTTGAGGTTAACGTACCTATGTTTCGTCTCCAGCTTGCGGAGATTGAGGGGAACCTGAGAGTAGTTTCGGCAATGAGTAGTTTCCAATGAATCGTAACGACGGCCAAAAACTGAACAATGACGAAAATGCTACTGGCCGGTCGTGTGCGCGGCTAATGCCCGGCGTTATGCGCTACATACTTTGTATTGGCGAACATTCAGGAGGTCGAGAGGACTTATGAAATCAGTTGCCCGACTCATCATAATTTGCGTTGGTTTGCTCTCTCCCTGCGGCGCTGAAGCTCAGCAGCGTACAAGGCCTAAGCGGCCAGTTCGAAGTTCGGCTCCGTCTACACCTACGCCACCGGTGGTTCAGTATCTTACGTCCGAGAGGCCACGGCCCGTGCCTTTCTCTGACGCGGTGCGCGTTGGTCACATGCTTTACCTCTCGGGGCAGATTGGAACGGGTAGCTCTGTCGGGCTTGTCCCCGGCGGGATCAAAGCTGAGACGATGCAGACGATGGAGAATATCCGCCGCGTACTTGAGCGCAATGGATCATCATTCGATCAGGTCGTGAAATGTACAGTGATGCTGGCGGACATGAGTGAGTGGGGCGCGATGAACGAAGTCTATGTCACCTACTTCGCTAAGGGTCGGCTACCGGCGCGCAGCGCACTGGGAGTGAACCGGCTGGCACTCAACGCTCGCGTTGAGATCGAGTGCTGGGCCACGATCAAATAAGAGGTAGTTCCGGCGTTCGACAACATCTGGTGTCTCGCGTCGACAACCTTTTCTATGATGTACGGCCAATCCCTAAATGCGGCGGCAGCGAGCGGTCAGCAGTAAGTTACCAACAAGCGTTCTGGGAATGAGGCAATTCAACTCTCAGGGCCTATGAATCTGAAAGGAACAACAATGAAACGAAGAAAATTGATTATCGGACTGCTCCTTATGATCAGTGCAGTCGGTGTTCTCAATTGGCGTGTCAGCAGAACCGGTGATGCGAAGGCTTCAGGCAACATAAAAGAGGAGCAGGAGCTTCGTGCTCTTGATCGCGCCTGGTCCGACGCGGCCAACCGCAAGGACCTCGAAGCCGTCGTGAGCTATATGGCAGACGATGGTGAGACGTTGCCCCCCAACGAGCCGGCCGCCCGAGGCAAGGTGGCGATCAGGGCTTCCTGGTCGAATGTCCTCGGCCTCCCCGGCGTTAACATCCGCTGGGAGCCGCTGAGAGTGGAAGTCGCGAAGAGCCGGGACTTAGGCTACACGAGCGGCTCCTACACGCTGAGTTATACCGGTGCCGACGGAAAGACCCTTAGCGACCGCGGCAAGTACCTCGCAGTTTGGAAAAAAGCTAATGGTAAGTGGAAGTGTACTTCCGATGCGTACAACTCGGATCTTCCGGCGAAGTGAACTGGCGGAATTTGGCAGCGTTAACTCGGTCCTGCGCCTAACAATGGCATGTACCCTACGCCCCCTTGATCGTGTCTCATATGTAGCGTGCGCAAGGCCGCGGATGCTCGCCGGATGTTGGGCCGCTCGACTAGACCAACCATCATATTTAGCGGGCAGTTCCTGGTGCTTATCGAGCGACTGAGAGCAGCACACGAGGCGGATTTCCACGACTATAACAAGAACGAGATTCTGATTAGGAGACAAGCTATGAAGCGACTACTTGTCCTCGTCCTCCTCGCACTATCAATTCCTGGCCTCGCGGCTGCTCAGGCAAAGACCACGCGAGCCACCTCGCCCGCCGTTAAATACGGCTCCAATCCGGCCGCGGGAGACACTTTTGTCCATGACGGCGTGAGGCTGTATTACGAGGTCTATGGTAGCGGGGAGCCGCTCCTGCTGGTGCACGGCAACGGAGGCAGCATCGCAGATCTGTCTGCCCAGGCGGCTCACTTCCGCACACGCTACAAGGTGATCGCAATGGACAGCCGGGATCAGGGGAAGTCCGGCGACAGCCCGAACAAGCTTACCTACGAAAAGATGACTGATGACCTTGCGGCACTGCTCGATCACCTGAAGGCCGGGCCGGTAAATGTGCTGGGGTGGAGTGATGGAGGCATCGAAGCTCTACTGCTCGCGATACGTCACCCGGCGAAAGTGAAAAAGGTCGCCGCGATGGCCGCCAACCTCGATCCCAGCGAGGATGCTGTTCGCCCTGAGATCATCGCCCTGATCAAGTCGATGCTTGCCGCAATCCCAGCCGCCGAAAGAGACACACCACAGGGCCGCCGCCAAATAAAGTTGACGCAACTGCTGCTCGACGAGCCCCATATCGAGCTGAAGGCGCTCGAAGCCAT
>DATLBQ010000168.1:0-6543 GCA_035526805.1 Pyrinomonadaceae bacterium | reverse complement strand
CTGCGCGGCCTTTCCCGTCGCCACCATGATCGACATCGGAGTAGCCAGACCGAGCGCGCACGGACACGCGATGATCAGAACGGCGACGGCGTTCACCAGGCCGTAAGCCATGCGCGGCTCTGGTCCCCAAATACTCCAGACGATAAACGTCAGAAACGCGATGACGACTACTGCCGGGACAAAGTACGCAGAAACTCGATCGGCGAGCTTCTGAATTGGCGCGCGACTGCGCTGGGCTTCCGCAACCATTTGCACAATTTGAGCGAGTAGAGTCTCGGCGCCAACGCGTTCCGCCTCCATGACAAACGAACCGGTAGTGTTTACGGTCGCGCCAATCACGGTTTCTCCTGGATGTTTGGCGACGGGAATCGGTTCTCCGGTGACCATCGATTCGTCGACCGCGCTCGAACCGTCGAGCACGCGGCCATCAACCGGCACTTTCTCGCCCGGACGCACGCGCAACTTGTCCCCTCGTTTAATCTGATCGAGTGGAACGTCTTCGTCGCGTCCGTCGGCGCGAATGCGGCGCGCAGTCTTCGGAGCCAATCCCATTAAAGCTTTGATTGCGGCTCCGGTACGGCTGCGCGCCCGCAGTTCCATTACCTGACCCAACAAGACAAGGGTCGTTATCACTGCCGCCGCTTCAAAATAAACCGGTACCTGACCGGATGTATTTCGAAATGAAGCGGGAAACAATGCCGGCAACGCGGTGGCAATAACACTGAAAACGTAAGCGACGCCGACGCCGAGCCCGATCAAAGTAAACATATTCAAGCTACGGTTTACGATGGAGTGCCAGGCGCGCAGAAAAAAAGGTGACGCGGCCCAAAGCACTACGGGCGTGGCCAGTGCCAGTTCCAACCAGGTCCACGCACGCATCGGCATCAGGCCCTCTAGGTCTAAGGTCGGCACGAACTCGCTCATTCCGATCATGAGCAGTGGCAGCGTGAGTACCAAGCTGACCCAAAAACGCCGCGACATTTGGGCCAGTTCCGGATTCTCCGATTCGTCCAGTGTCACTGTACGCGGCTCGAGCGCCATGCCGCAGATAGGACAACTGCCTGGGGCATCGCGAACGATCTCGGGATGCATCGGGCAAGTGTAACTTTTGTCAGAAATGGGAGGAGCAGTGGCAGGGCGGTTCGACGGTTCTTGTGGCTTGGTCCGCTGAATTCCGATTGGCTGCACGAACGTTGCCTGTGCCGGTTTAAGAATGAACGACTCAGGACTACTTCGAAACTTGTGAAGACAATGCGCGCTGCAGAAGTAATAAACCTTACCAGCGTGGGCAGACGATCCCGCCACAGTTGCAGGCTCGACCGTCATGCCACAGACCGGATCGACTTCCTTTCCAACTTGTTCCATACCGAATTCTAAACCACTTTTGGTGTCGGTTGGCCTGTCACTCCTTCGAGTACAAACACAGATTTGCGACTTGAAGCGCGGCCTCATTTAGCATCAGGGGCCGTAGGTATATGACTTACGCGCTCTCACAGCGACATGCTTGCGATCTACCTTCACTCGAATCTTTCGTACGCCACCGCGCTCCGGTTCGTTGGGGTGATAACCCAGCACATATTGCCGGCGTAGTTCATCTGCAACTTCGACGAAGGATAGTTTAATCGAATTCATTTCGCCGCCTTTGAAATAACGCCCGCCGGTCTTTTCCGCCAGCTGCTGCAAGTATTTCTGCGGCACGAAGTCGCCATACTGCACCGTGTAGACCACGACGTCTGACTCCTCCGCTTCTCGCAAGGTGCTCTTCATCGTCGCCTTGCCCCAGGTATTCTCACCGTCAGTAATCAGGATCACGGCTTTGCGCGCGGCGACCGGCTTCAGCGCGCTCAATCCAAAAGCAACCGCGTCGTACAGCCGCGTGCCCATGTTGATGGGTCCGGGCTCGATGCGATCGATTGCTGCTTCGAATAGTTTGCGGTCATTAATACCTTCGGCCGTTAGAGGTTTTATCTCGCCATGAAAATAAATCGGGCGGACAGTGTCTGCGGGCCGCAGTTGTTCGACAAATGCTTTAGCCGCCGCTTTGATTTGATCTACGAAGGGCGTGGTCGAGCCACTTGTGTCGATCAATAAGACGACGGAAAAAGGTTGGTCGACATTGCTGAAGTGAATAATCGTCTGCTCTTCGCCATCCTCGTAGACGCGGAAGTCTCTCTGGAGCAAATCGACGACGTATCGACCATCACGATTCACTACGCTGACCGGAACAGAAACAAGATTCGCGGAGATGCGGAGCACTTCCCCTTCGCTTATTTCTTCGCCTTGTCCGCCGGTCTGTCGCTGGCTGGCCCCGGCGGGCGACTGTGAAGGCGCGGGTAAAGGCGTGGGCGAGGGCTGCGCTTCGACAACCGCTGTCAGACTAAGCAGGAGCAGACAAGTCAGCATTGGGCAAGTAAGGGTGTAAATTTTCATTGTTCGAGGGCTCGCTCGGCGCCGTTACAGAAATTGTTCCTCCAAAAGTATAACTCTGACACGAGTAGCGGCAGGTATGGGCGGTAGAACGGACACGAAATCAAATTAAGACATAACCCGCCTCTATCACCGTTAACAGTGACCAGACTCGATAACGGTGTCTTCACCAGACCGATGATCCATTGTCCTCGGTCGATCAAACAAATGCGCGTTCCATAATTGCGGCAGGCGTGGAACAATTCGCCCAGCCTAAACTCTCATTAAAGATTCGAAGGAACGCGGTGAAGCCAGAAACTCACTCCGGCACAGCTGACCCATTAGCAGCGAAAGTAGTGACCGGCGCCTGCAGATCCGAGACAAATTCAGCTTTGGGTTGCGACTGAGCTTCTGAAGAATGACGATCTAGAACTGCGATGTCTAATTCAGATGACTCCAGCCCATGAGGAACCCCGCCGTCTGATCGTTAAGGTTGTCGACAGGGGCGGTTCAATTTTACCCACCAGGCGTTTTCAGTTAAGAAATAGCTGCTCTCAAGCGCGAATCAATGCTATTGATCTATTGATATTCATCCCATGAATAATATTCGCTGACGATTATGAAAGATTTGAAAGAACTCTTGGAGAAGAACAGGGAATGGTCTGAGCGAATCAAGGCCCAGCAGCCGGACTTTTTTCAGTCCCTCGCACGACAACAATCCCCGCGATATCTATGGATCGGTTGTTCCGACAGCCGCGTCCCGGCTACGCAACTCGTTGGGCTTCATCCAGGAGAGTTGTTCGTGCACCGGAATGTTGCGAACGTAGTAGTCCATACTGATTTCAACTGTCTATCGGTACTGCAATTCGCGGTGGAAGTCCTGGGCGTGCAGCACGTAATCGTTTGCGGACATCATGGCTGCGGTGGTGTAGAGGCAGCAATGCAAAACTTTCAGCTTGGTCTGATCGATAACTGGCTGCGCCATGTGCAAGACGTCATGCACAATCATCAGCAGCTGCTGGCGACGATAAAGGATGACGAAGAGCGTTTAAATAGACTGTGTGAATTAAATGTGATGGAGCAAACCTTAAACGTAGCGCGCACGACGGTCGTGCAGAATGCCTGGGCCCGCGGACATGAGTTGGCAGTGCACGGCTGGATCTACGGCTTGGAAGACGGTCTACTGCGCGATCTGGGTATATGTATAACGAGTCCAAAGGAATTGTCGGCGGCCTATGAAAACGCGATGCGTGCCAGCTAGGGGGGTTTTTCCAGTTCTCGGCCGGCGAGTTTCGTAATCGCTTTGCCGAGGCATTCAGGGCACAAGCAATCCTGATTGGCAGAAGGAAGCGGCAAAACATACGGCAACTCCGCACACCAACACGACAGTGGTTCACCTCCGTTTCCAGCGCCTTCGGTAGCTCCACAGTGAAATTCGCTGCCGCAGCTTGAGCAATTCTTTTGCATAGATTCTCTCACCGAAACCTAACAAGACGAGAACCGCGGCTTTACCGCCGCATAGTGCGGTAAACTCCGCCTTACCATGGCGTCTTCCTAAAACTTCTGCAGGCTAGGCCTCCGATTTCACGAGACGTAGCCTCATGCATTCAGGGCTGGACCTATCGCAATCAGTGTCCACCGTGCATGGTGTTCATGTCCATCTTTGCCGGTCGCAGTCGTAGAAATAATTTCCACGAAACGGGACGACTACCGTAAAGCTGATCGAGCACAGCCGGTTTGGAATAGAAGGTCAGATCACTTCCGATCGCGAACGATACTTTCTTACGGCTCACGACTTCACGCGCCGCGCCAAATGTCAATGCGCCAATGCGAAATGATGGATGATCGTCAGCGATACCAAGTCGAGCGCGATCCACGCCGCGCAATAATTCATTTTTGTCCACTAACTCCAAACGCGTATACACGTAGTTCTTTTTAAGGAAATTTACAGTCGACTCCAAAGTGTATCCGTTTAAGTTATGTACCTCACCGGGGCTGCTGGTGTGATTTCGTCCCCAGATAAAAGCTGACGCCCAATTCCCGCGATTCAATGGCCGGTTGTACTGGATTGAAGCGGTAGTACGTCTTATGTCGGTGTCCGGCTCCTGTCCTTCCGGACTGCGCAGAAATCCATGACTTACCTGCATTGCCCAGTTGCGATTCGGCGCTATTGAGAGCCGCGCTGAACGTGAGTTCCACTTGTGCGAATCGAAGTCGTACCGATTCTCATCCGGTTCGCGTCCGTTGAAGACAGATGCTTCCAGCTTCAACCAACGATAAGTCAATCCGGTTGTAACCACGCCAAAACTAATGTGAGTCGAATCCTGCAAGTGATGGGCTAGCGTAGCCGACGGATTCTCCGATGCAGACATGCGATGCATGAAGGCTACCGGCCCCAAGGCCGGCTCACCCGGGTAACCGAAGTAAGTAAACCAGGTGGCGTGTTCCCCCAGTGCGAGCGTGTACTGCGCCGACAACTCCATGAACAAATCGTGCGGATGTTGGCGGTCAATCAGAGGCTGACCTTTGTACGTTTCACCGGTTTGAAAAAGCAGCGGTGAACCTCCCGGCGGGAAAGTGAAAGGTTCAAGGCTGAACATGCCGCGCAGTTGCAAGGTTCCATTGCCAAGCTTGCGGTAAGCCATCGGCATGAACCAGTTTGCCGATTCGAATTTGGTAACTCCACGCGGACCGCCCTGAGAATTTATCCCGACAAGAACGTTGTAATGCAACATGATCAGCCAGTCACCGGATTGTTTATGAACCATGTGCATCGGGCTTGACGACGGTTGCCAGGTGGTACCAGATCCCATTGCGCCCATCGACATAACATTCGTGTCACTCGAGCCCACGCGAATGGCCATGTCCTCGCCGTTCATTACCAACAGGGGGCCCATATTCATGGCGCCGGTTTTGGTCCGGGGCATGTTATCCATCTGATGATCGGGAGTGGCTGGAAAAGGACTGGCTCCCGGAGCGGGCATCTTAAGCGCCGGCATGTTGAGGTGCGAATCCCTATTCTCGGGAGAAGCCGACGGCATGGATGCGTTCGATGTTTTTGAGGGTGGCTGCATCCCCGGCATGTTCAAGTGTGGATCCATCTTGTCCGGAGAAACGGTCGGCGTTGCCGGCGTGGATGGTGTTGAGGTCTTCGAAGGCGTGTGCATCCCGGGCATGTTCGGATGCGGGTCCATCTTCTCCGAAGAAGTCGACGGTGTTGTCTGTATCGATGTTTTCGAAGGTACCTGCAATACAGGCATATTCATCTTGCGCAGGTTGTTCAATTCACGCTTTTTAACCAGACGCTTCCTGCGGATTATTGGTCTCTTCGGACGGGGTATGGTTTTTCGTTTTAGCTTGGCCCTTGGTTTGGGCTTGCTCATGCCCGGCATATTGTGACCTTCGTGTTGCGCGAACACGGCCGGCGCGATTCCGAGCGAGATAAACATCGCAGCGACCAGGAATAAATACCTGAAATGTAAAAACACCTTACCCATGATTGCCCTGTGATCCGTGGTAGTGCGGGCATTCCCAACTCACAAGGAACGCCCGCGCTTGTAGTCACCGAATTACGACTTCGGCTTCTGTTTCATATCGTGCGCCTTCATGTCACACGAGTCGCTGCCGCAGCAGCAACACCCTTCGTGGTTCGACGCACGATCTTTGTGACTTTTCATTGAGCATGAATCGCCCTTGCAGCAACAGGAAGCCATTGCGCAGCACGACTCCGCCTCTTTCTTTACATCGGTCTGCGTTGTGTTCTGTGCAAACGCCAGGCTTGACAGAGCGAGGCCGATTCCAAGCACAAGGCCCAGAGGAAATCCTTTGAAGTTTTTCATTTGTATTCTCCTGTCTAATCAAAATAATTGCCGTCGTACCAGCGGACACACTGGTACACAACAGGTAAGACAGAACATTTTGTCTGTCTGTATAGTGCTCTATTTTCTAAATTAGGAAGACGCAGCAGCGCAGGTAGGTGTGACCACGGTTTGGCAGTCGCAACTGACGCGTGTAAGCAATGGTCTGCTCGATAGCATTTGGAACAGAAGGCCTCGCCCCGGCAGACGGTAAAGCGGTGCTCGACGGATTTTGTCTCGGTTTCGACAGAGCCGCCATCGCGTTGACTGCCAGAGGGCA
>DATLBQ010000167.1:0-23916 GCA_035526805.1 Pyrinomonadaceae bacterium | reverse complement strand
TCACTGGGACCTGGTCGCTTCCTGCTTCCGACTCCGTATTTCTCGTCAAACAATGTAAGGGCTCATCTTCATACAATGCTTATCGTTCATCATTCCCGGGGGGTTCGTTTGACAGGCACGTCAAACATTTGAGCGTTGAGAGCGACGTTGTGTTGGATCTCTTTCACGTTAAAGACCAGAGTCAGGCGCGGCATACTCTGGCTGATTCTAAACGGAAGCTGGATGCCGTCAACCGCGCGCCAATCGTCCAGGTAGACTTCCACTGGAACTTCCGAGCGTCCGACCATGCGGCTGGTGTTTACGCGGGCCGGCAGATACGTTCCGGAATCCAGATATAGTCTTTCGACCGCTCCGAGAGTCGGTTGCAAGTCCAGCACATAGACCTCGCGATAGCCGATGTTGCTCTTTCCCAGTAAACTGATTTTCGCAAAGTTGGTCCTGAGCGTTACCGGACCGTATAAATCTGAGTCGCGCTGTAGGGCCGCCAACTCCACACCTTTTATTGCTCGTATTCCGGACCCAGTCTGAGCCCAACCGCTGCGTCCGTTGAAGCCCATCTTGATCGGGCCGAGAGGGAGCGCCGGCATTATCATTAGGGTTTTGTTGGGAGCCTGGGAGTAAATTTCGAATTTAACATCCCGACTGACGCCTACCACGTCTACCGTCCCCTTGGTCACACGACTGCTTACGGCATTGATTGCGGCGGCGCCGCCCGACGCCTGCATGTATCGGGCGAGAACCTCGTCGAGAGTCGGCATTGGTCCGGAGTTATCGATAGTTTGTCCATCTCTGAGTGCCCCCCCGGTTAATGCGCCGCCGATCACGCGGGAGGTTTCCGGCTGTGCTGGTTCCGCAGTGATCGCATTGCTCAGCTTAACCGTTTCGCGAGAGCCATTAGCCCGTACCGAACCGCCCGTTTGGCTTAACGAGTCAAGCAGACTTTGCGCCTCATTACGCACTGCGACGTCGGTGTCTCGAGTAAGACGTTCCAGTAATTGGCGCGCCGCCTCATCATTCGAGCGGCGCACATAAACATGCGCCAGCAGAATTGCGTAGCCTGACTTGGACGGCGCCAATTGCCGCGCCTTACTGGCCATCGCCTCCGCTTCGTCGAGTTGTTCGTCAGCTACCAGATCTACCAGAGCCAGTAGGTACAACGCCGGTGCAAAGTCCGGCGCGAGCTTGATCGAGCGCAGCAACTGGTCGCGCATCACAACTACATTCTCACGCGAATAGCCGCCAACCTGGCCGGTTGAATTCACGCCTTCGCGGCTCAAGGCATAAGCGTAGAGATAGTGAATCAGATAGGTCTGTGGCGAGGTAGTTGCCCGCTGCAGATACTTCTTCGCTTCCGCATAACGTTGCTGCTGCACGGAGAGTTGACCCAGCGAAGCGTACGCGGGCGTGAAGCCCGGTTCCAGGGCGATGGCCTGCTTGAAGTAGCGTTCCGCATCCTGCGCGCGGCCGATGTGCAGGAGCAAGTCTCCGAGGTAGTAGTTCGCTTCGCCTTCGGAGAGGGAAGAACGCTGCATTGCTGCGTATGAGGTAGAGGCCTGTACACTGTCGCCAATCGCGACGCGTTCCGCGATGAATTCTCCGCGTTGCACGTAATTCTCCAGCCCCGTCTCCGCTACGGCCAGGCTCATGCCAAAGGCCTTTTCCAGCGCTTTGTCTGCGTCATCTCCGCGAGACACGAGTTGCAGGAACCGTCTGAATTGCTCCTGGCGATTTTCACTTGGCCCGCCGGCGCCCAGCATCAGATAGTGGACCAGTGCCCACGACTGTCCATAAAAGATTCCACTTTTGTCCTGTTCATTGTAGTGGGGCGAGTTGTTGTCGATGGAAAAGAGGGTTGTCAGCGGCAGCAGCTCCCGATTGCGCAGCAGACGAACGTAAGGGGCGATGGGCGCGCCCTGCAACGCTTCCCCGCCTGAGAATTGCAGCGAACCATAGAATTCTGCGAGCCCTTCGTTAAGCCACAACGGGATCCCGGGCGCGCTTTCCCTGAGATGCAGATGGACATACTCGTGAAAAGCAGTGGCGAAGGGATCTCTAACACCACTATTGAGAGAGAGAGCGATGTAGTTGACGTCATCGCCGGGTTGAAAGAAGCCTGAAACATTGGCAGGTCTACCCTGATAGAGTGGCTTGAATGGCAAGAATGAGACCTCGTCACGAAAGACGATTACCGTAGTGGGCACCGATGAGTCGAGAGCCCGGCGGGACACCAGGCGGCCGAAAGCACCGTGAAAAAATTCCAGCCACAAGGCGACCTGTCGTAGGTTTTCGGGATCGGCATTGCCAATGACGAAAAGGTTGTTGGTGCGAACGCTACGCCAGGTATCCCTTGCTTGCATTCCACCGGCTGACAGACGCGGCTCAGCCTGGGCCCAACCGCCCGGCAAGGCTATAACCAGAGCCAACGAGACTGTAATAAGAAACTTCATAACCGAATCTCCCGGGGGCACAGTTTTTCGATCCTAGTTAAGGTGTGCTGTGTTTATTGAGTTGATCCAGGCGCCGCTTTGAGTCTGTCCGAGCCGTCAGTGTCAGGTCGGGTCATTGCACCTACGGCATTCTAGCAACACTCAATCTCCGATGATAGACAAACGCTGCACCAGCCGACTGCCAGCGTACTGACCACTGGCCACTGGCCAATGTCGACTGCGCGATCACTGCAGGCGAATCACATTTCCAATGCCACGATCGCGCAGCAGTTTGTTGAACGCGTCGAGGTCTGTGTTCAGGATTTCGTCGAGCCGGCGTCGATGCGTCACGAGTTGTTCTTCAAACATCGCCTTCACTTCGCGGTGCTGTACAGTTGGTGGGAAGTCGCCGCCGCCTATTCCGTTAGACAGGTAATTTATTTTGCTGATCAACTTCGGTGGCCAGCGCACAGTGTCCTGACCCTGACCGGTTAGTTTGCGTTGGATCAGATTGTCTTCAACGGCGATTAGTTTCTTGTCGAGATCGTCGGCTGCGCGCTTGATTGGGGAATAGTCGCTTTCGCTCAATGCGGGCGGGACGGCCGCGGTCCCAGGATCCAGCAGCGCGGTGATCGTCGTCAGTTGGCTGCGGATCACTTCGATCTGATTGACCATGTCCGCCGCGTTTTCCAGATCCTTTCTCAACTCAAACAGCGTGGCGATTTGCGTGTTGATGTCGGCTTCCGTGCCTTCGGAGTTAGGGTCCTTTCTGACAACTAGCGGCTGACTCGATTCAGCACCGCCGGCGGAAAGTTTGACCGTGTAAGTCCCTGGCGGCATCAGCACAGACATGCGACCGCCCTCTGGAGCGAGCCGCCAACCATCCGGGCCGTTGCGAATTTCGGGCGCGTAGGCCGGGCTGGTGCGCAGACGTATTTCCTTTGTTTGTTCCCCGCGCAGGTCCCAATAGACGCGATTGATGCCGGCGGTCTTGGTGCCGTTTATCGTGCGCACCAATTGTCCTTGTGCGTTCTCGACCCGAATCTTCACGTCACCGCTGGGCGCGGTTTTCAGGTAGTAATTAATAGCTGCGCCGTAGGTTGGGTTTTGCCCCGCAGTGGGATCGTAATCGACTGAAACAGGCACAGCAGTATTGCGGAAACGGTAGGCAGGCCGCGGCGCGAACAAATGCGCGTTCGAATCGCGCACGTTTGAGTTCATCTGTTGCAACGGTGCCAGGTCGTCAAGTATCCAGAAACCGCGACCGTACGTAGCAATAACGAGATCGTTGAAATGTTCCTGCACAACCATCCAGTAGACCGGTGCGTGCGGCAGATTTGACTGCAGTGGTTCCCAGTTCGCGCCATCGTTGAAGGAAACAAACAGGCCGCCTTCGGTGCCGAGATACAACAAGCCCGGTCGCACTGGATCTTCGCGGATGCAGTGCGCGTAGCTGAGCATCGTGTGCGGGATGCCGTTTGTAATCGCTGTCCATGACTTGCCGTAGTTGCTCGTCTTGTAAACAAATGGATCGCGATTGTTGACTTGATGTAAATCAACCGTGAGGTAAGCGGCGCCGGCCTCGTAACGAGACGGCTCGATGTTGCTAACGGTGCCCCACGGCGGCAGGCCGGGAATATTTTTAGTGACGTTCGTCCAGTTCTTGCCGTCATCCCGGGTGATCTGAACCAGCCCATCATTGGTGCCAACCCAAATCAGGCCCTTTTCTTTTGGCGACTCGGCGATCGCAAAAACTACCGGCGCATACTCGACGCCAATATTGTCGCCAGTCAAGCCACCTGAAAATCCCTGCTTGCTCTTGTCGTTCGTAGTTAGATCGGGACTGATCAACTGCCAACTCTGGCCGGCATCGGTAGTTTGATGAACATATTGACTGCCGACGTAAAGCTTGTGGTGATCGTACGGCGAGATCGTTAAAGGCATGGTCCAGACAAATCTATATTTTAGTTCGCCCGCCGGCGTTCCGTTTGACTGGTCCGGCCAGACCTCGACGTTGCGACCCTGACCGGTCGTCAAATTGAAGCGCTCAACGATGCCGCCGACGCTGCCCGAGCCCGACGCGCTCGACCAGATGATGTTGTTATCAACCGGATCGGGCGTCGCCCAACCGCTCTCGCCGCCGCCGACCGGCTGCCAGGCGCTGCGCGGAATTTGAGCGCCGGCAAAACCGCCGCCCCGCGTGTTGCTTGGACCACGATACGAAGGGTCGTCCTGTTCGTTACCGTAGACGAAATAGGGAATGCGATTGTCGACAGTTACGTGATACATCTGCGCTATCGGCAATTGAATACGGTTCCAGGTCTTGCCGCGCGTCACCGAAATGGAAACTCCGCCGTCATTGGCGACCGCCATGCGGTTCGGGTTCGTCGGATCGATCCATAGATCATGATTGTCGCCGCCGGGACTGCTGCCGAAGCTCGCGCCGGTGCGCAAGGTTTCGCCGCCGTCGATTGAGGTACTAAAAGACGCCGTCAAGAAATAGGTTTCGTTTTCGTTGTCGGGCGCGGCCACTACGCGGAAGTAGTAATGCGTGCGCCCGCCGAGGGTGCGGTCGTAACTCACCAGCCGCCAGTTGTCGCCGCCATCATCAGAGCGCCAAAGTTTGCCGCGGTCAGTTTCAACTCCTTTAACCGGCACGCCGTCACCAGTTTCGATCAGCGCGTAGACGCGATTAGGATTCGAATTGGCGATTGCCAGGGCCACCTTGCCGGTGGTCCTTGTGGGCAGGCCGCGGCCGGTTAGTTTCTTCCAGGTGATTCCGCCGTCAGTTGATTTGTAAATCCCGCTGCCTGGTCCTCCGCTTTCTCGTCCCCAGGTATGAATCTCAAGCGGCCACATGCCGGCAAACAGATTGCGCGGGTTGACCGGATCCATAACTACCTCCGAGGCGCCGGTGTTTTCGTCAACGAACAACACGCGCTCCCAGGACTTGCCGCCGTCGGCAGTGCGAAAGACGCCGCGCTCCTGTTGCGGCCCGTAGCTGTGGCCCATCGCGGCTGCCAGTACGATGTCCGGATTCTTTGGATCGATTACGATGCGTCCGATGCGCCCGGTCTTATCGAGCCCCATCAATTTCCAGGTCTTACCCGCGTCGGTGGATTTGTATATGCCGGCGCCGACCGAGATGTGACTACGAATGTGTGCTTCGCCCGTGCCCGCCCAAATTATGTTCGGGTCAGAAGGCGCGATGGCCAACGAACCGATGGAGGAAACCGGCTGGCCATCAAAGATCGGCTCCCAGTGAATGCCGCCGTCAGTTGTTTTGAAGATGCCGCCTGAGGCCGCGCCGACGTAATAAATGTTTGGCTGTCCGGCCACGCTCACGACTGACGTCACACGATTGCCGACCGGGCCGATGTAGCGATAGCGCATCGCGCCGAGAATGTCTTTGTTCGCTTCCTGCGCCTGAGCTGGTGGCAGGAAGCTAACGACGACAGCGAGGGCTAAAACGATTACTTTTGAAAACTGCGACATGATGCGTCTCCGAGCGAGCGCCGGATCATTGTCGAGCGTCGCGTTATTCGAATGTGATTGTGTGAAAAAAAGTCGAAAGCCGGCTTGTTCAGTGGAGCGAGCGAATTATTGCACTAGTGCTTAGGAAAAAGAAATAGCGGTCGCGGGCGAACGAAGAAGAATAGCCGCGGATGAAGGCAGATAAACGCGGATCAGGAGGATCAGGATTCAATCATGATCAGTTCAACGGGCAGACATACGCTCGACACTCGATGAATCCGTATATTGCTGTTTCAGATCCGCGCTTATCCGCGTCTATCCGCGGCAAAAAGTGGGTCTCAGCGGCCCGCGAGGGGCAATCGGAACGCGGCCATCTCCTGGCCGTTGCGAGCCAGCACGATGTCGCCGACGACTACCGGGTGGTTCCAGGTTTTGCCCTCGATCGCCGGGAACCGCGCGAGCTCTGTGAACTGGTCGGGGGTGGCGCCGACCAGTACCAGCTGACCATCCTCCGACAGCACCAGCAGCAAGTTCTGTTCGGGCAACAGCACGAGCTGGCCGTTGCCGTAGCGTCCGCCCTTCCACTTGCGAGCGCCGTCCTTGAGGTCGATGCACGCGAGGTTGCTGCCGGAGAAACCAAAGGCATGGCCATTGTGAACGACGAAATCGTTAAAGTAGGGATTCAGGCCGAACGAGGCCCAGCGCTCTGCGACGGTCCATCCGCCGGGTCCCTGCGCTACTGCGAGGCGGCGCATCTCGTTTCCCTCGCCGTCGTGGGTCAGGACGTCGCCGTCGGCGGTCAGCGCCGGCTGCACGATGCGGGCGCCCGAGGGTAACGGGTACTCCCAGAGTCGCTTGCCATCGCTTGGCGCAACGCTGGTCGCGCCAGTTCCGCTCAACATCACGATCTGCGGGACTCCCTGGATCGTAAATAGTTGTGGCGAGCTGTAGCCTGAGCCGCCGTCGGGGCCGAACCAGCGCGGCTCGCCTGTGGCCAGGTCGTAGGCGACTAGCTTGCCGGCAGTGGCGACGATGACGACGTTGCCGACAACCAATGGCGAGCCCGAAAAGCCCCAGCCCGGAAGCTTGGCGCCGGTGTCTGATGCCGCGTTTCGCGACCATACAACCGCGCCGTTAACGGCCTCGAGCGCGTTCACAATTCCCGTCGCACCCAATGTATATAAGCGATCGTTGCTAAGAGTCGGCGTCCCGCGCGGGCCGGCGCCGGCGTTCGACTCCCAGAACCGGACCGGGTCGCGGTGTTTCCACACCGGCTTGCCGTTGGTCACGTTGTAGCAGGCGACGACCTCGTCGTTACCGCGTTGCTCCTGGGTGTAGAGTAAGTCGCCGCGAACCGCGAACGACGACCAGCCCGGTCCGATCGGCTGGCGCCACAGCTCAACCGGCGGCGACGTGGACCAGTCGGTCTTGATCTGCACACCGCGCACGACGCCGTCGCGCTCGGCTCCGCGAAAGCCGGGCCAGTCGGTTCCTGTCTTAACCATTGCCGGAGCCGTTGGAACTGAGGCGACCGCCATGGGTTCCTCTCCTTGTTGGGCCAGGAGCCGCTCTTCGGGGGTCTGGGACCACCGCCACGCGAAGTCGTGATCGAAGTTGCCTGTAAAACCACCAGTCCGGACGAATGTCCACCCTCCGCAGGCCAGCAGGATAATCGCGACCATCGCCGCCCGCCGCGGTCTGTCAGAAAGATGATGGGTGGCCACCACTCCGACGCCGAACGCGAGGGCCAGGATCGGGATAGCCAGGACGGGGAATAGGAACCCCATCGAACCCGTTGCAATCGACACGTGGATAATGCGCGATGTCGCCACCAGCGCAACGATCATCAGGGCGACGAAGCCCAAGCGCTCGGCCCAGGGCGCTCGGCTGAAGAACAGCCACCAAAGAGCGATAGCCAACCCGCAGAAGACTCCGCCGATTACACCGACGACCGTGGCCGGCATCCCGAACATGGTGGCCTCGGGAAAGACAATAGGGACGATAAACCGAAGCACTATTAGCAGTACCAAAATAGCGACGCCGGGCCACAGTCGAAGAGGTTTCCGAGGAGTTGCTTTGTTGGGGTGTGTGATGGTCTGAGGCTTAGGTTCGTCGCTATGTGTGATGTCCATGTCTGACATACGCATCTCAGCAGGCGGTTTGTTCCTGGTTTCTTGCCGGAAGTCCCCGCTAATTCTGGATTGCACTCAGAGCGGTAAGGGAAATCGAGAGCACCGGCATTCACATACTATCCAAAACAGATCCGCGCGTGAGCTTTGCACAAAAAGTGTTTAGTCGCAGCGATGGGGGATTAAAGTTCTGTAGTTACACAAAGTCAGAACCGGGAGCCGTAGCGACCGGGTCGTTTCGAGACGCTCACCTTCACCAAACATATAAATTCTTTTGCTCACAAACAATGACTGGTTGCTCGTACCGACCCGGTCGCTAGGGCTCCCGGTTCTGACTTGGTCTAAAAGATCCGTTTCGACGACCTTGGCACGAGACTTTTTGTGCAAAGCCCATCCGCAACAGGATTTTTCGCTCAACAAGCGTCGCCTGCTGTCGTAAACACATGTATCCAGCGGCCTTTGGTTTTCTTGTAAATTGAATAACCGTAAGCATCGAACCCGTGTTGCTGAACAAAGACCTCGCCAGAGCCGTCGCCGTCCAAATCCAGTTGATCGACGAAATCAACAGCCGAGTCAAACTGCTCAGGCTGCAGCCGGTAAGCCTGAAACTTTTCTAAAGCGACCTTGAAATTGCTGCCCGCAGGCTCGGCAATCAGGAACAGGTCGCGGCGAGTTTTTGAGACTGTTTGAATCACGAAGCTGCCGATCATCTCAAACTTGCCATCGCCGTCCAGATCAGTAGCTGTGAGATTCGTGGTCGTTATCAAACGGAATAATGGCTTGGCTGTCTTGTGTGCACCATAAACCTGATTAACGAGCTTCATCATCGCTTCTCGTTCCGGCTGTGTGGGTGGACGCCGAGCACTTGGTTTGCGGCCCAACAACTCAGAATCGGTAGCGAGCGCCGAGAGGCGCGGCGGAATCTTTCCGTTGTCTTCTACGTTTACGCTTGCATGAATGTTGTTACAGCCCGTGTCAAAGCTTTTGACCGTTGCCCTGCCTACTTCGCCACCGCCGAAAGTGACGCGGTAGTTTTTTCCAGTCGCGAAATATTTACCGGCAAACTTTTGTCGTGCTGCCTCGTTGTATTCGGGATAGGGCTGGCGCAGCTTGCCGTTCTCAATCATTACCACGGCATCCATGTTGTTCTGCGAACTTTCCGGATCGCTGCGAGAGACTACACAGACCAACACGCTGCTGCCCCCCGTCTGAACTGCAGCGGAGTCGGCGGGGCGCTTTGCTTGTGGTGAAGCTGGAAAAAGAGAAAAAAGCGCAATTACAATAACCAGCTGCCGCATTGAGTGGCGCGTCGCTTGTGAGTTTGTATTAAATCTTTTTCGCTTCATCATCGTCCCTTTGCCGGTCGCTTCCGTTTCAAGCGTTCTTTGAAAACGGTTTCGCCGCCCGTCTCGCCGCTGTGTTGCGCAGTACTCACAACGACGGTCGAGGGCGCTGCTGTTTTCGGCGTTACCGCATCGCCGCCAACGTTTTGCGCCGACTCGTCGGCGAACAGTTTGTTCGCATTCTTGCGGCGACCGCTTAGCGCCGGCGTGGATTTCTTTTGCTCGCGATTCTGATCGGGCGCTCCGGCGGCTCCCATCTCTTGCCCGCGCCGCTTCGCCTTGATACCAACCTTATGCTGATCTTTTTTCGTTTCCATTAGCTACTCCCTGCTGTTTCCTTTGCCTTCTTCGGCTCGCGAGCAAGCGACCATTTCAGCAACGGCGGCGTCACTAGAGTAGTAATAATCACCATGATTACTACCACCCCGAATGTGCTTGAACTGATCACAGGCTTGGAAACTCCCACGGCATCCGGGAGCATCAAGGTCGCGCCGATGCCGGCGAATATAAGTCCCACCTCACCCCGCGGTATCATTCCCAATCCGATCGCAAGTCGATTCGTGCCTCGTTCCAGTACTCCCAGCGAACAAATCTGTTTGCCAATGATCGCCGCGAGAGTAAGTGCAATTGCAAAACCCATCATATCCAGTCGACCGAAAAAGTGCAGATCAACTTTCATACCCATCAGCGCAAAGAAAATCGGCACCAGCACCAGACTGAACGGCTGTAAGAGATCGTTAAGATCGCGGTGCTTGCGCGCGTGCGCCGGTTTGTAATGCACCTCATCGAGGACCAGTCCGGCAGCAAACGCGCCAACGATTGGGGCCAGTCCGACCTGGGATGAAACCCAGGACAGAAAAAGACAAAAGGAAACGGCCAAGGTGAGCAACACGCCTTCCGATCTTAATCGACCTGCACGACCAAGAAGACGTGGGACGATGAATCGTCCCAGCAATAACGATCCGATCAGGAATGCGATCGCCTTGCCGGCAATGGAAACGACAGCCATCGCGGAGAGAGCGCCGCCGATTGCTGTCGCTCGTATCGCTCCGGCCACCACGGCCAAAATTATCAGGCCCAGCACGTCGTCGATCACCGCCGCGCCCAGGATGATGCGTGCCGGTCGGCTTGCCAGTTTTCCCAGATCTTTGAAGACGCGGGCCGTTATGCCAACACTGGTAGCGCAAAGCGTCGCGCCAATGAAGATATGAACCAGCGGCGATTCATCCGGAATAAAATAAGCGGACACACCCCAGCCCAAAAGGAATGGTGCGATTACTCCAAGCACGGCGACCAACAACGACGACCAACCGACAGCCATCATTTCTTTCAAATCCGATTGCAGGCCGACTTCAAAGAGCAGGATGATTACACCCGCCTCGGCAATAGCAGCGATGACCTGATTAGTCTTCAGCGGTTCTGCAAAGGAGAAACCCAGCAGCACCATATTGCCGATAAGGATGCCGCCAATCAGTTCACCTAAAACCGCCGGCTGGTTGATCCGTTCAAAGAGTTCCCCGCCAAGCTTTGCCACCAGCAACATCACCGCTATGCCGAGGAGAACCAGCGGCTGAAGCCCATGCGCATCACCGCCAGCCGCCGGTGCTGCGTTCTCAGCTGCATGCAACGGTGATATGCATACGAGGAAAAGACACAAACCGCAAAGCGTTCTGGCCGCATTTTTCATCAGTCGTTATGGATGGGTGATTATTACATATGTGATGCAATGGGGGTTTTCTTCTTGTAACCGTTTGCGTCGCCCATGCCTCCCCTCTATAATGCGCCAAATTTTAGCGGCTCAGTTTGCAAGGAGTGCGCGTCGCACCGGTATTAGCTCGAGACGCTTAAGAAATCAAACCAACTTACAACATGTCAACACCTATTAGATGGAAAGAGCGTAGGCGTGTCGCGTCTCATGCTTCAGGACGCCCGCAGACGCCGTTACGCGCCCTGGCCTTCAACTTGACCGAGGCGGCGCGGGCTGCTTTGACGGAACCTTTTCGCCTCACCGTAGAACACCATCAGATCCATCTGCGGCGATTGCCGCGCGAGCTGGACGGTTTTCGTATTGTTCAACTTTCAGATCTTCATCACAGTCCCTTTACCAGTCGCGAACAACTAGAACGTGCTATTGAGACAGCCAATAGTTTAAAGCCTGACATCGTGGCCCTTACGGGTGATTACGTCTCAAAAGAACGCCAATATGCTGCACCGTGCGCGGAGCTCCTGGGCGCATTGAGCCCGAGACACGGCGTCTATGCGGTGTTGGGTAATCACGACCACTGGACAGACGCGGCGTTGATTACCGACCTGTTTCGGGCTGAAGGAATCACGGTGCTGGTCAACCAGGGCATGCGCTTCGAGAAGAACGGCGCGGCCTTTTGGCTCGCGGGCGTTGACGACACGATGGTAGGACTCGAAGACTTACCACTCGCCCTGGCCGGTTCCAGTGAACATGAGTTCAAGCTGCTGCTGGCTCATAATCCCATCATCCTGCGCAAAGCTGCCCGGGCCGGAGTCGATCTGGTGCTCAGCGGTCACACACACGGCGGACAAGTCAGCTGGCGGTCGGAACGTAACGCCACTGGCCGCCCACGTCGTCGTTTGCTTAAAGGCCTGGCGCGCCGAGGAGAAACGCAGATCTACGTGACCAGGGGACTTGGCACTGTCGTTCTGCCAGTTCGTTTCGGCTGTCCACCTGAGGTTTCGTTACTCGAGTTACGGTGCATCGAATAACCGTATTTGCGGATCGTTCGCCAGACATAACGCCGAGTGTATTCCACCGTTCGCAAACTAACAGTTTGCTACCGTCCCAATGTCCTCCTCCCGAATAGTTACCGTTCCGAACATGCTCACCGTCTTTCGGATGGTGCTCATTCCTGTTTTCGTAACCTTGCTCTTTTACCAACGGTTTCTTTGGGCGCTGGGAGTCTTCATAATAGCCGGACTAACCGACACACTCGACGGACTTCTGGCTCGTCGGTTTGCTCAGCAGTCTCAACTCGGCACTATTCTCGATCCCATCGCCGACAAATTAATGTTGGTGACCGCATTTATCGTGCTTTCGATGCGAAGCGTCTTTCCGCAGCCTTTGCCGGGCCACCTGCCCGTGCCATTTTGGGTGACCGTTGCCGTCATCAGCCGCGACGTATTCATTATTGTCGGTGCCGTGGCGATTAACATGACAACCGGGTTTCGCGGCTTTCGGCCATCGTGGCTCGGGAAGCTGAACACTATCGTCCAAATTTCCGGAATCGTTTTGATAATGTTTGCCGCCAGCGTGCCTTACTACACCGGCTACTATCTTCCCACCGTTTATGCCGCTGTTTTTGCCTTCGCCATACTCTCCGGCCTGCACTATATCTTCTTTGCCTCCAAGCTAATGAATGAAGACCGCCGACACTCCTCCGATCCGCCGTCTGCGTGAGCCCGACGCCATTTCACAGCCCATTCCAGCCAACCTTCTTCGCCGGATTGTTATCAAAGTTGACACTGAAAGGCTCACATATTATATTACGCATTCGTTCAACTTAATCATCGCCAGGCTCGCGAAGGAAAGGTTGAGTTTGGGCAAGATGTGGGGTGAGTACTGCCCGACGGGGCTAAATAACGTTTTGGAGAACAAAAACAAATGAGCAAGATTATTGGAATCGACCTGGGAACGACCAACTCTGTGGTGGCGGTTATGGAGGGCGGCGAACCCACTGTGATTACGAACTCCGAAGGTGGTCGAACCACGCCATCGGTGGTGGCGTTTACAAAGGACGGCAGCCGCCTGGTCGGCCAGGTGGCAAAACGCCAGGCGGTCACTAATCCGGAGAACACCGTTTATTCAATCAAGAGATTTATGGGGCGGCGCTTTGATGAGGTCACGGAAGAGATTAAGCAAGTACCTTACAAAGTAAAACCTGCCGGCTCCGGCGACGTTCGCATCGAGGCGGGCGGCAAGGAATGGAGCCCACCCGAGATTTCGGCAATCATTCTGCAAAAGATGAAACAGTCGGCCGAGGACTACCTCGGTCAGAAGGTGGACAAAGCGGTCATTACCGTTCCCGCCTATTTCAATGATGCTCAGCGTCAGGCCACTAAAGATGCCGGCAAGATTGCCGGTCTGGAAGTGATGCGCATCGTCAATGAGCCAACGGCTGCCGCGCTCGCCTATGGACTCGACAAAAAGAAGGACGAGACAATTGCCGTATTCGATTTCGGTGGCGGTACTTTCGACATCTCGATTCTCGAGGTCGGAGAAGGTGTCGTGGAAGTGAAGTCGACCAACGGCGACACGCACCTGGGCGGCGACGATATTGATGAACGGCTCACGGAATGGATCATTGAAGAATTCAAGAAGGATCAGGGCATCGACCTTTCGAATGACAAGATGGCCTTGCAGCGTTTGAAAGAGGCATCGGAGAAGGCGAAGATCGAACTCTCCAGCACGATGGAGACTGAAATCAACTTGCCGTTCGTCACTGCGGATCAGTCTGGTCCGAAGCACCTGGCGATGAAGCTCTCTCGCGCGAAGTTTGAGCAGTTGGCAGAACCAATCCTCGGTCGATTGAAGGGACCGGTGGAACAGGCGATTAAGGACGCAGGTCTGCAAGCCAGCAAGATCGATGAGGTTGTGTTAGTAGGTGGATCGACTCGAATTCCCAAGGTCCAGCAAATTGTGAAGGATTTGTTTGCCGGCAAAGAGCCGAACAAGAGCGTCAATCCTGATGAAGTGGTGGCAATCGGCGCCGCTGTTCAGGCGGGGGTGCTTTCAGGCGAAAAAACCGACATTTTGCTGCTTGACGTTACGCCGCTGAGTCTCGGTATCGAGACGCTTGGTGGTGTATTCACTAAATTGATTGAACGCAATACCACAATTCCTACGCGCAAGTCGGAAATCTTCTCGACCGCGTCGGACAATCAAACGTCCGTGGAAGTCCACGTGCTTCAGGGTGAGCGCCAAATGGCAGGCGACAATCGCACGCTTGGGAAGTTTCACCTGATCGGCATTCCACCGGCTCCGCGCGGCATGCCGCAGGTTGAGGTGGCTTTCGATATCGACGCCAATGGCATCGTGAACGTTTCCGCGAAGGACATGGGCACTGGTCGCGAACAGAAGATTACGATTACTTCATCTTCCGGTCTGTCGAAAGAAGAGATCGACAAAATGATGCGCGATGCCGAATCTCACGCGGCAGACGACGTCAAGAAGCGTGAAGAAATCGAGGCACGCAACAGGCTTGATGGTCTCGTGTATCAGATGGAAAAAACTCTTAACGACAATCGCGAGAAAGTCGGGGCGGTTGCGAGCGAAGTTGAGACCGCGATTGCCGAGGGCAAGAAGGCGTTGGCTGAAGGTGGGGTTGAAAAACTGAACGAAGCCTTTAACCAGCTGCAAACTGCCTCGCATAAACTGGCAGAAGCGCTTTATCAGCAGACCGCAACGCCAGGGACTGAAACGCCGCCTGCGGGCGATCAGGCCTCAGCGGCAGGAGCTTCAGGCTCGGGCGGCACCGGCGAAGATAATGTTATCGACGCCGAATACGTCGACGTCGACGAGAACAAATAAGTAAGCAGTGAACGGTGAGCAGTGAGCAGTTTTGGTACGAACGCCTTAACTGCTTACTGCTTACTGCTAACTGCTCACTTTTCCATCAATGGCCAAACAAGACTATTACGAAGTATTGGGTATCAAGCGAGACGCTAAGCCTGAGGAGATCAAGAAGGCTTACCGTCGACTCGCGCGCAAATATCATCCGGACGTGAATCCCGGAGATAAAGCGTCTGAGGAGCGGTTCAAGTTAACCACTGAAGCGCACGACGTACTTTCCGATCCCAAGAAAAGAAAAGTCTACGATCAGTTTGGTCAGTATTCCGACAACCTTGCCGACGCCGCGGCTCGAGGCGGTCGACCAGCCGGCGGGCAAGCTTCTCCCGGCTTCGATTTTAGCGGCTTTGACTGGAGCACTACGACTTCGCCCGGCGGCGGTGGTGCGAGCGGCTCCAGCTTTCGAGACATCTTCGCCGATCTTTTCGGCGGTGGCTCGGCGAAAGAGACAGAACCGCCGCGACCTCAACCGAAGCGCGGGCTTGATATCGAGATGCCCCTGGCGCTGTCCTTTGAAGAAGCGATCAAGGGAATGACTACCAATCTCACCGTGAATCGATCGGAGCAGTGTTCGCGTTGCAATGGCGCCGGCGACATTGGTGGCCCGCTGATGGTTTGTCCTACTTGCAAAGGTTCAGGACAAGTGCAGCGCGCCGGCGGTCGTTTGCGGTTTGCGCAGGAGTGTCCGGATTGCGCGGGCACCGGTCGCAGAAGGTCCCCGTGTTCTTTGTGCAAGGGCAAAGGAACAGTGCCGAAGACCGAGACTGTGAAAGTACGCATTCCCGCAGGTGTGGAAACTGGATCGCGCGTACGCATTCCGGGCAAGGGTGAAGGTGGACGCCTCGGCGCGCCGCCGGGCGATCTGCATATAATAACCAACGTCGGCACGCACAAATATTTCACACGCAAGGGCGACAATATCTACGTTACAGTGCCGGTGACGGTGCCTGAGGGCGCCTTGGGCGCCAAGATTGAAGTACCGACCGTTGAAGGCAAAGCGCAGTTGCGCATACCGCCCGGCACGCAGTCAGGTCAGAAGTTCCGCCTGCGTCAGCGCGGCGCTCCATCTTTGCGCAATCCAGGCGCGCGCGGCGATCAATTTGTGGAAGTTCAAGTAACGCTGCCAAAAGTAATCTCAGAAGAGACCAAGGAGCTGTTGCGACAGTATTCGAAATTGAACGATGAGAACCCGCGAGTGGAGATGGGACTCGAGTAAATCGTGAATAGTAAATCGTAAATAGAAAAGGCGTGGTCGTTCCAAAAGCCCTACGGGCGCGGATTCATTGCTGCAGTTTCTTACTATTCACCATTTACGATTTACCATTTACTGTTTTATGAAGCGTAAACCGAAGACATACACGATCAGCGCGGTGGCGGAGCAATACGAGCTTCATCCGCAGACCTTGCGCATGTATGAACGCGAAGGACTCCTCAAGCCATCGCGCTCGGAAGGCAACACACGTCTCTACACTGATCCGGATCTCGCGCGGCTGGAGTTGATTTTGTCGCTCACGCGAGATCTTGGCGTAAACCTCGCAGGCGTCGAGATCATTCTCAACATGCGCGAGAAGATGGATGCGATGCAGCACGAGTTCGAACGCTTCTTCCAGTATTTGCAGACTCACGCAGATGAATTAACAAACTTCGTCGAGCCTCCAGCCGAAGGAACCACCGACGCGCTTGTCCCCATCACGCGTGCTGCCGCACTTCGCCGTCGCGGCGCGTCGCGGCCCTAGATAGATCTGCGACACATACCTTGTCCATTCGGTTTGTTTGAGAGACTCTTCCGACCCTGGCTACTCCTCGCATCTACGAGTCCGGTCTATTGGAGTTGGCCGACGATTCCTTTCGCGGACCACCCGTCCTAACAGTGATAACCGGGTGCTTCCGCGACGACGATGGGGCGCGTCGATAGTGGCGCCGCCCTGGTCGTCGTTTCTTAGAATTGCCCTTCGACAACTGATACGGCTCGGGTGCGGCCGGCGCAACAGCCGACTCCACTTCCCCGGCGTCGTAGTCGGGCTGGATCTCATACCGTGGCTTCGGCGCTGCTTGAGTGTCTCTAACGCGGAGATCGTTTGGTTTCGCTCGCGGACCGCCGGGCTTGCCGACATTTACTGGAGCTCTTTCTGCTGGAACCGGAAGAGAACGTCTCGTGCCCTGGCTCCGAAGCAATTCCTTGCGGAGAGCTGACACGGTCGAAGTTCGCGCAAAATAAACTTGTGCGAGGTTTAACGTGACTGGAATGGGAATTACCTGCGAAGGCCCACTGGGCGAGTTCGTCCCTGAGGAGCCGCAGTTCGCCCAGGAACAGCCAATTGAAACTGCGAGAAATATTCCGACAACTTGCATTTCATTCTCCTCCAAATTGTGACTTTGTCTCTTTGATCTAAGAACGTCCGCTGTTAGAAGGGCGTGGGCTCTTTTCTTGGACCACCGGGACGGCCTGGGTTTATGGCCCTCTTCTCTCTGCGAGGGCCACCCGGCTTGTTTGCATTAATACCCTTCTCCATAGCTCGTTGTGACGCGACGACGTGAATATCGTTCTTCACCCTCACAACTCCCGGCACCGTCTTTACGCTCTCCTCCGCCATCAAAATTTCATTAGGATCCTCGACCTCACCTCTAAGTGTGATTTCGCCGTTTTCTGTTTCAACGTAAACGTTTCTGAGTCCGTTAGTGTCCAGCCTTCGTCGGGCATCTTGTGAAATCTGTATATCACGCGGCACAACCATAGGCTCCGACTTCTCACCGACCGAGCTTGGCTTCGACGCGTTGCTGCACCCACCTAAAATCAAAGCCAGGGTGCTGATCAGAATGCAAATTGGAATTCTACTCATAAGTCTCCTTTCCCCAGGTTGATATTACTAGAGCCTGGCGATGCGCCGATTCCCACCACCCTTCAGGCGGGTGTTTGAAGTTTTGACCGCTTCCTCCAATGCAGCACAGTCTCCAAAACACCGTGAGCGGTAACTGACAAGACGGGAATCACGGGATCGAAAAACCAGCCGAAGTTTATTAGTGAAACATAACTGACTGCGAAAATAAGTAAGTAGGGCGCGACAATCCAGGCTAGCTTTTTAGCCCTGGGCCTGATCTTTATTGCAAAGGGTGCGGCTACGAGCAGCGCCAGGAAAAACTCCAGAATTCTCGTGCTCCAACCTTCCCAAACGCGATAGAAGCGAGAGTCCCAGAGAGACTCGAAATAGTTTGCGTGGATCATCACACCGGGAAGAACGCCAATTGGCGTGTCATAGGAATTAATTATGGCGCCCCTATTTGGTCCGAGACTGTGCCAATCTCCCGAAATCATGACCACTCTATTCGCCAGCATTTTCGTTTTTGGACCCTGGCGAAGAAGTTCATCGGCTGTGAGCCGCGGGAATTCTTCGGGACGAACAAAACCTGAATAGAACTTTGCGCTAAAGTTGGAAATGTCACTCAATGTCGGAGCATTCTCGGCGCGGGCGATGGCAAGGCAGAAAGAATCGATAGAACGTCCGGTGTTTAATTCCAGGGACAGAGGCAGGTTTCGCGTGTCATCCGGCAAAATATGGTATCCGGTAGTAACATTTTCCCAACCCGGATCTTCTCGGCCATAGATATCCGATTCGGTGGCTAGAGCGTCTTGTCCGGCTGCACCGACCGTCTTGGTAAGCACAATCTTCTTTCCGGAGGCCGCCGCCTTCTGTACGGCTAACAGAAGCGCGTCAGTTTCTTTTTGATACTCAGGAAACTCGAGTGGGTTTCCCTCGGGCGAAGGCGATCTCAAGTCAAAATCCAGGGCAATGGCGGCCGCGTTAGCTGCCGCCGCCGCGTCAACCAGGCGCGCAAGATAATCTCGCTTGATCGGAACGCGCGCTTGTAGATCCTTCCCGCTCCAGTATTCGTTGTCTCCAATGAGAACAAGAACGGTCCTTTGTGGGTGCGGCTTTCGTGGAGAAAGTCTTTGGAGAAGCTGATACGCGTGATAACGATAATTAATCCAAAGCTCGGTATCGTCCACTTTTTCGCCCAACACTATTCCGAGAATGGCGATAATTACTACCCTGACCCAATAATTTCGAAACCAGAAGCGAATTGTTTTAAGAAATTTGGGCCTAATTTGGTTTGACTGGGAAGGTTTTTGGACTTCTGTTGCCATAGGCTCAAGCTCCTGGTGGAAAAAGTTGAGCGAAAGTTTGATTAAAGTCTTGGCTTCCGTCGCCAGCCAAATTCGAACGGATTATGGGAATGCGAGGAAGTCGACCGACCGTGAGAAACCAACCCTTTGCTGGGACGGTCGAACAATATTCCCACCCATCAGGAAAGTCAATACGCAAATGATGCAAAGCCGAGTTTGAACGCTTCTTCCGATATCTGCAGTCACACGCAGATGAATTAACAAACTTCGTCGAGCCTCCAGCCGAAGGAACCACCGACGCGCTTGTTCCCATCACGCGTGCTGCCGCACTTCGCCGTCGCAGCGCTTCTCGCGGCTAACAGAGTTCTTTCATCGTTGTAAAACCTTCCTTCCACCAGATCGATTTCGATATCGAGCCTGGCGTGCTAGATTTCGCGTCGAGTCACGCTTCCGAGAAACGATTCACCCTCCTGCATAGCTTCAACCGCAACCGCGCGCGGTCCTAACTTTCACGCACGTTAGTGCCAGGTACAAACATGAGAACGTTTGTCCGTTTCATTACCTCGATCCTTTTTCCGGCTTTACTTCTCTTGAATGGGGGCGTGATTGAACAGGTCTCCGCGCAAGACCTCGATAACGTAACCATCACCGGGCGCGTGTTAGATCAGAATGGCGCCATCATTCCCGGAGCGACCATCCAAGCCGTCCTTGTGAAGACCACTGCTACTCGCACCACGGTGGCTGACGACGAAGGACGTTACCGCATCAGTCAGCTTGAGCCTGGCCGGTACAACCTGCGCGCGTCATCCACCGGTTTTGCTACTCAGGAAACAAAGGATCTGACATTCATTGCGGGCAAGAACGTGCAGCTCGACCTGACGCTCGTTCCTCAAGGCGTAACAGTTGATCCGGTCACTATAACTGCTGACGACACAGCTGCGGTTGACACCACGCGCACAGTCGTCGGCGGTACAGTCAACACACACGAAGTCGAATCGTTGCCGGTGAACTCGCGTTCGCCGCTGGACCTGATTTTTACTTTACCTGGCGTATCGGAAGAGGCACTTTCGACGCGCGATCTGGCCGAAGATAGAAACACGTCGGTCGCCAACACGCCAGAAGAAGCTGGAACATTCTCCCTCGCCGGCGGCCCCGCGTACTCAAATAACATTACCATCGATGGCCTCGACAACAACGACGACCGTGCCGCGCGCGAACGTTTTCAACCTTCTCTTGAAGCAGTTGAGGAAGTTCAAATCATCACCAATCAGTTTTCAGCGGAATACGGACGCGCCTCAGGTGGGCGCATCAACATTCGCACACGCGGCGGCTCGAATAAGTATCGCGGACGCGCCTTCTATTTTTTCCGTAACGACTTTTTTAACGCGAACACTTCCAACAACAAGGCCAGGGGTTTGCCGCGTCTTCCGCTTGAGGAGCACAACCCCGGCTTTACGTTCAGCGGTCCAGTGCGACTACCGCTTTACGACGGACGCAACAAAACGTTTTTCTTCACGGCTTATGAGTACGACACAATTTTCGACTCGGCGACCATAGACACACTTGTGCCCATCCAGCAGAACCCGCTGTTTCCGATTCCTGCTCCCACGGTTACCGATCCTATATTGATTGGAACGCTGCGATTGAATGCGGGCATCGCGCCCTTTATTGCCGGCGTGTCGACGCCCGTGAAGAATCACACGTTGACTACGCGCATCGACCACAAATTCTCCGACCTCCACAATGGTTCAGTTCTTTATCAGTTGGGTCGCCAAAACAACCTGCGACAGTTTGGCGGCGGCAACCGCTTGGCAGCGGCGCTGCTGGGTAAAACGCGGAACACTGATGCAATCTCCTATACCGATAATTATGTTTTGTCGCCGACCCTCGTCAATCAAACCCGCGTCCAGGTTTCCCGCTTGACGCCGGCAGTGGAAGCAAGCGGTGGCCGCAGACCAGTGGTGCTGATCACGCTCGATGATCCGTTGCCGTCCAGCGATTCGGAACAACGTTCCGGCACGCTCGTCGCCGGCTCGTCCACTTCAGGAGCAACGGACCGACGTGAGCAGCGCGCACAGGCGCAGGAGATCGTTTCCTGGGTGCGTGGGGTCCACTCGCTAAAATTCGGCGGCGACATACAGTACATCAGCTCAACCTTCATCGATCTGTCGGACATCTCAGGTACCTACAGCTTTGCGAATGCAGCTGACTTTATCCGGAACGCGCCGAGCCGCTTTCGTCAGAATTTTCAGGCCGAGTCGACTCAGAACAACACCTATATGGGGTTCTTTATTCAGGACGACTGGCAATTGCTTCCGAACCTGGGTTTGAGTTACGGCTTGCGCTATGAAAACGAAACGATAATTAAGGACACGAATAATTGGGGACCGCGCATGTCGGTTGCTTATGATCCTTTCAAGAGCGGCAAAACTGTACTCAGGCTGGGAGCGGGAATCTTCTACAACCGCGCGCTGCTTCGCACCATCGACGATTTCACGCTCGGAGCACAGCAGCGTTTCTTTGACACCAACCAGTTGAGCGATCCCGCGACGGGCCAACTCGGCAGCGCCGATTTTCGCCGTGACTTCATTTCCAGCAATCTCCGGTTTCCCGACACTCTTACCACCGATTCCCCACTCGTAAAACAATATGGGGTTCTCAATGCCGGGTTTTCGCGCCGGCTCGATCCTGCACTCCGCATTCCTGAGAGCTATCAGGCGAATGTGGGCTTTGAACGAGATTTGGGACATGGGTTCGTGTTTGAAACAAACTACACATTCAATCGTGGCTTACATTTGTGGCGTGAGTTCAACGCCAACGCCCCCAGGTTGCCGGCGGGCTTTAAGAGTTTCTCGGAATACCTTGGCTCACGCGATTTCGTTAACTTTCGCAACAGTCTTTTCGGAATTCGATCGCTCTATAACGTCTCGACTGCCGGCGATCTGGTCAGATTTGTTTTTAGTCCTCCCGATCCCGCGAATCCCAATGCAATTGCGCGCATCGTTGAGTTTGGCGTGCCCGTCTCTCTAGTCAATCTGAATAGCTTTACTTCTTCGACATCGGTTGAAGTCGCGCTTGCCGCCCTGAATCGTTTTCGTCCTGACCCGAGTCGCGCGGACATTCAACAACTTATTTCGGCCGGCAATAGTTTCTATCACGGCGTAACCTTCGAACTGCGCAAGCGATTCAAACAAACAAAAAACTTCGCCGTATCATTCCGTTCCGCCTATACGTTTTCTCATTTGACTGACGACGGTATTGTTAATACCTCTGATGCGTTGGTCGCCGGCGACTTTTTCAGCGAGCGCGCGCGCAGCCTGCTCGATCGTCGACATCGCTTTGTTTTTTCCGGCACGTTTGATACCAGCGCGAAGCTCGGCAAGCTGCGCTTCTCCCCCGTCCTGCGTTTGACATCAGGAGCGCCATTCAACATTTCCATCGGCGGCGCGGACCGCAATCTTGACGACGTCGGAAACGATCGTCCGATCTTTACAGGCGATACAAAGTTGCTTCATTGGCGCAGGCCCGGCGACCCAATCGATCCTGCGATACTCAATCTGTTTGCGCTGCCGCCGATTGGCCAAACCGGTAACCTGCCGCGCAACGCCGGTCAGGGGCCGGGCCAATTTTTTCTGGATTTGAATCTCACCCGCGAGTTTCGCTTGAGCGAGCACCTGCGCCTGCGTCCAGTGGTGGAGTTTGATAACGTGCTCAACAAAAACGTCGTCAGCTTCGGCAGCGAGTTCATAAATTTTAATTCCTTCGCCCCGACAGCATCGCCGGAACAGCGACAGGCGTTCCTCGATTCATTTTTGGTAACCACACGCACGCTGCGCCCGCGCCAGGTTCGCTTCGGCCTTCGCTTCGACTTCTGAAGCGGCATTTTCAAAATTGAATGAGCTTGGAGAGGCGCTTCAACGAACGGCTTTGCCGCCTTCCGTGCGGAAAGCCTCCGGCTTTCCGATCAGCACAGATTGTCCGGAGGCTAGGCCTCAGGCATAGCCTTGCTTCAAAAGCAGCAGCTGGGAAAGGCGAAGCCTTTCCACACGGAAGGCGGCAAAGCCGCATTAGAAAAAGATTAAAACCCACCTATTGCATGAGCAACAGAGCCCTTGGCTGTCGCCTCGAGTTCCAACAAGCCCTCTCTTCCTCCTGTGCTAAACTTCGCCCGCACGATGTCGAACCCGTCATCACAATCTGAACACGTCAACGAGGCTGATGCAGCGCTGCTGGATGCTGAGCTCTTCATCAAGTATCAGGCGCCGGAGCGCGCGATTAAGAGATTGCGCACAGCGTTGGAGGGGAACCCACGCTCGATCGCTTTGCGCGAACGAATGCGGGAAATCTGTATTGGACAAAAACAGCCAGAAGAGGCGGCGCGGCAGTGCTTAGCCCTCGCTCGTCTATACATCGAGCGTGAAGAGTTCGACAGCGCTTACGATCGTCTGTTGGAAGCTAAGCAGCTTGACGCGCGCATCAACATTGCCGGCGGGTTGGAAGCAATCAGGCGTGCGCGTCGGCCGGATTTGCGTCCGGATGCAACAGCGGCGCAAAGATCTGGCGGGCCGCTTGTCACCCTCGCCGGCGATCTGGCGGCTGTTAGCGTCTTTGATGCCATCCAGGTGCTCGAAAATGCAAAGCTTACCGGCACTCTGCTGCTTAGCTCAGACTCTACAACTCAGTCTGGAACTGTGTACTTCAATGAAGGAAGAATCGTCGATGCACTAGCGGCCGGGGCGACAGGCGAACAAGCATTTCGGCAGATTTGCGAAATAACGAATGGCAGCTTTGAGTTTCAGAAATCCACCGAAGGATTCGTCCCGCG
>DATLBQ010000166.1:0-18940 GCA_035526805.1 Pyrinomonadaceae bacterium | reverse complement strand
CTTTAGCAAGCTTCACTTCAAGTGGCAGATGCGTCACGAACTCTACCAACTTGTGATCAAGAAACGGCACGCGAACTTCCAGAGAGTGAGCCATGCTCATTGAATCCGTATCACGCAGCAGCGTGTTTACCAGATATGACTCGGCTTCGAGACACGAAACGGCCGCGAAAGAATCTAACTGCCTCGCCTGTAACGCGCTCTGCGTGAACCAATCGCGCCAACCCGACTCGGTTCCAGGGGGTGTTCCTCCATTCATTAGCCCGGAGACCTGATGCGGCGTAAATAGCAGCCTCCCAAAGTAGTAAGGATCAGGCAACGAAGCTGGATTTTTCCAAAGCGCCGCTACCTTTCGCGCTGCATCACCGGGTATGAATCGTCCACCCACGTCGGACATCGCTGCAGCCATCGCCGACCTCAGCCCCGCGGGTACGCGATTTCCGACTCGGGCGAGACGTTGATATCGCGGAGTTCTGCGAAATGAGTTGTAGCCGCCAAACACTTCGTCGCCACCCAGTCCCGAAAGAGCCACCTTCAAGCCGGCCTCACGCGCGCTCGCGGAAACAAAATAAGTATTGATGCCGTCTATGGTCGGGAGGTCCAGCGCACCCACTGCTTCACTCAGGCGCGCCAGCATGTCGGCTCCGCTTAACATCACTTCGCGATGCGTGGTCCCGAAAGTCCGTGCGGTGCGGCGGGCGATCGCCGCTTCGCTAAACTCGCTTTCAGGAAAGGCGACGGTGAAGGTATGAACTCCGGAGACTTCCCTGCTTGCCAGAGCCGCCAGCGCAGTCGAATCGATCCCGCTGCTCAGGAACACACCAACCGGAACGTCGGCAATCAAGTGTTGCCGCACACTATGTTCGAGCAACACGCGCACCTGTTTGGCGGCCTGACCTGAATCACCGCCATTCGAATATCCGTTGTTTAGGCGTGCTTGTTCTGAACTTGAAACTCGAAACTGGAAACTTGAAACTTCCGCGCGTCCCGCTCGACCGATATTCCAATACCTTTCGATCTTCATTGAACCACCGCCCCCGGGCTCAACGTCGATGATCATGCGGTGGCCAGGTGGCAGCGAGAGAATTCCCTCGATCAACGTCAGGGGTTCGCTTACCGAACCATACAAGAGATAACTTTCAACCGCGCCTCGGGAAAGGACTTTTGGAACCAACCCGCTGGCGAGCAACGTGCGAACCTCGGACCCGAATAAAAATGTTTCGAGCTCCGATTTTTGAGTTTCAAGTTCGCAACTCTGAATACCAGGTTTCAACGTTCGAGGTTCTAGTTCGGGTTTGACTTCAAACCTGAAACTTCGAACTTGAAACGGCCTGGCGAAATAGTAAAGAGGCTTGATTCCTAGCCGGTCGCGCGCGAGAAACAACTTGCCTGCCTTTATTCCTTTTTCACCCGTTTCCCATACGCCGCGTGTGTCCCATACCGCTAGCGCAAACATTCCCTGAAATCGTTCGACGCAATCTGATCCCCACTCTTCATACGCGTGCAGCGCCACTTCCGAATCTGAGCGCGTGTGAAAAGTGTGTCCGCGATCAGCGAGCTGCTGCCGCAACTCTTGAAAGTTATAAATCTCTCCGTTGAGTACAACACTTACCGTTCCGGCATCATTGAAGACAGGTTGATGTCCACCATCGATATCGATAATGCTGAGACGACGCATACCAATGCTAAGCCGCTCGTTTCCGAGGTAGCCCTCATCATCGGGCCCGCGATGCTGCATAGTCGGGGTCATCAGACGTACTACCTCCGCCGCATTCACCGCGCCGGAAAAATCGACTGCACCACAAATGCCACACATGTCTAGGAATTTCGGATTTCGGATTTCGGATTTCGGATTGGGAATTGCGCAGTGCGTATTGACTCCGAATGCTCTACGTCCCTGGGAGCCGGCTCTTCAAATTCCGGGTGCCGAAATTCGAAATCCGAAATTCCCAAGTCATGATCAATTAAGTACAGCGACAGCATCAGTTCCGCGAGCGCGCGCTGAAACGCGTAATAGAAGCCGGCCCATCCATCCAACACACCGCCGCGAAAGATGAGACAGAAAACAAGCGTCGCCGCCGGCGCGACTACCCGCCAGCGCCTGATGCGGTCAGTCCAACTCAAATCTTTCACCGCTGAGGACAGAAGCTTGTTTGCTTCCAATTTAGTGTAACGCGATTGCGCTTCAAACCAGCGACCAAGCGGTTTGCGGTCGTCGTGAAGGATGCGTGAGTGTAGGTTTTCAAGGCGGCCCTCCAGCACAACGCGATGGGCATGGCCGTCCTCACGATAGTGTGCTCCAGCCTTACGAAAGAGCACGGTCACAGGCGGGTAAACACCGCTGCGCAAACGTCGGCCATAGATGCAGTAGGTGAAGGCAGCGCGAAATCCAATCACGTCTGAGGTGGGATTGAGGTTAGCAATCTCTGAAACTACCGACGCCGTTAATTCATAATCAGCGTCAAGGTTCAAGACCCACTCAGTAGTTATTCCTGTTTCGTTCAAACCAAAATTACACTGGCCGGCAAAGCTGTCAAACTTCCGCTGGTAGACACGAGCTTGAGGAAACCTTGAAACTATTTCGAGTGTATCGTCGTCGCTGAAGCTATCTACGACAACGATATCTCTCGCCCAACGCAGCCGCTCCAGCGTGCGCCCGATGTTTGGCGCTTCGTTATAGGTAAGAATTAAAGGCGTGATCTGTTCTAACATCTTGTGGGCCGAGGCTGCGCGCGTGGCAAATCATGTTTTTCCATAACCACGGTGCTCTTCCATAGAAGGTAAAATTCAGGTTAGTAAAGTGGTAACTTCGCAACAACTGCGAAAGCGTCCTTACACTGAAGAATTTGATGTGTCCACCATCGTTCAGCGTGGTGAAATGGGCATCCATCTTTGCTGTAACGCTCAATGCAAGATTCTTCAGATAACCATGATAGGGGGTGCCTACGAGGAGGTGGCCATTAGGTTTCAGTAGCGACACCGCTGCTTCGATTAAGTCTGACGGACGGTAGAAATGTTCAATCACATCACTGGAAACGACCAGGTCAAAATCGTCAAGCATGGTTTTGTCACGAAGAGTGGAATCAATGGATGAGTGAACGAATTCAGCTTTCGCAAAATTTTGCCGTGCTATGGCGATACCGCTTTCCGAAGCGTCGACGCCTACAACGTCATAGCCGAGCTCAGCCAGAAGGCCTGCCATGTAACCATTGCCGCAACCCAAATCACAAATGGTCTTAACATTCTCAAGACCCTTCACAAGGTCGAGAAACAAGTTCGTCAATCGCACCCCCGATTCACCGTTACCGGCTTTCGGGAGCCGCCATTCGAACTCTTTGTAAGTCGTTATCGACATTGCGGAACGATCACGCGATCACCAGGGTAGTCAGACTGGCGACGCATTTGAATCCGATGCGGGAAGTAATGAGGTATAAACCGCAATTAATTGGTCGGCAATCTTGTCCCAACTAAATTTCGCGGCCAGATTTCTACCGGCCGCACCTCGCAGCGAGCGCTCCTCTGCTGAGCCAAATATCTCGGCAAGCTTTCTGGTCATCGACTCGTGGTCAATTTCAGAAATCCAGCCGGCCGATACTGCTTCGATCTCGGGCGCCAAGTTGACGTTGGGACTTACAAGAACTGGTACCCCGCACGCCAGTGCTTCCATTACGCACAAACCGAAATTCTCATGATAAGAAGGAAGCGCGAGGAGCGAGGCGCGCCGCAAGATGGCCTCTTTCATTTCGCCGTCTAACCAACCAGGAAACAGCACCGACTCTTCTGCGCCCTCAGAAGCAACTTTTTGCCTGAGTTCACTCAAGTAATCCGGTGGTCCTTCACCGGCCAGGACTAATTGCCACGAGTTGAATTGCTTCTGTTTAATCAGGGCAAGAAATGCAGACAGCAAAACGTGCAAACCCTTGGTCGGTATTAATCTTGAGAGCACGAGAACAAATGGGCGCTGCTGCAACGAAGGAAATCTCTCCACGAACTCTGCACCAGCTGAAGTAGGACCGCCAACTTTCGACGCTACTCCCAGCGGGATTACCGTGCCGTGATTCAAGCCCAGTGACTCTTCCGTTGCTTGCTGTTCCTGGCGCGAAGTGTAGTGAACCGCAGCCGCGTGGCGCAGCATGCGTTTGCCGATTAAGGGCCAGAAGAGACTTTTGCGCCAGGACTTCTGCTTCATTCCCCAGGGATCGAGCGTCCCCAGCGGCCTAACGATATAAGGCACACGTCTCTTACGACATGCATGAGCAGCCGCTAGGCAGGCATGATTGAAGACGGCGTGAATATGCACTAGATCATAGTTTGCTACGTTGTTGACGAGCCACTCCGCAAACGGCCGAGAGTATTTGAAGGACGCTCCAATCTGGCTGGGAAAAAATATGGTCGGCTGGCCCTTATAGTCACTGATATCGCCGTACTGCAGGTGGACCGGTCCATTCTTACCTGATAAACCATCATCGGTTACCGCCACTAGCACATTGACTCCTTGCTCGCGTAAAGCCAGACACATCGGCAAGATCGCCTGACTGGGACCACCAGCGCGAGGTGAAACAGAAGGAATGACATGCAGAACATTCATCTTCTTGCTTTCGCGAAACTTACTAGTTCCCACACTGGGGTGCTGCCTCGTAAAGGATTCCATCGCAGTCAACTGAGTTGGTGGTGTCTTCAATTTGCTATCAGTCCGTGAGTCCGCATGCAGGCAAGCATTGCGTTGATCGCTCGTGTGTCATCGGTCTGCATACCACTTGAATTTGGAACGGCCGCACACTGATTGCCGACGACTTTTGTGCTATCCACAGCAACTTCCACTAACTTCAGATTAGTTAGCGGCTTTCCAACGGGGCGATACTCGAAGATTTATGGGATGATACTGATGATAGTTCCTGAAGCAGAATAGCTGAGAGTTTCTCCTTAAACTGCGGAAAAGTAAAATTGGCTTGTACCCTTTCATAACCAGCGCGTCCCATCCGCTCGCGTTTCGCGAGATCGAGGCAGAGATCTGTGATGGCCTGGATGAGCTGCTCTTGATTTCCGTAGTCGACCAACTGTCCGGTTATACCATCCTGAATCACTTCAGGCGCGCCGCCGCTGTTTGCGGCTACGACCGGCTTGCCATATTTCATTGCTTCAAGGAATACGAAACCAAAACCTTCTCCAGCGCTGGGCATGACGAACACATCACAATGGCGGTAGCAGGCGAGCAAATCTCTGTTACTAAGAACACCTAAGAAATGAACTCGTTCAGCGACGCCATGTTTCTCGGCTAGTCGTTTGTGACGTTCCAGGTCCGTTCCCCCACCAACTACGACGTACTGAATATCCGGTACGGACCGGGACAGTTTCGGCAAAATCTCGATAACCTTGTCGACCCCCTTATATCTTTCAGTCTCTTCCAGTCGGCAGACCGAGAGCAAATTAATTCCTCCACCCAAAAGTATTTGGGCTGCGGTTGGCGGCGGTTCGACTAAAATCGTCTCAAGGGCATTAGGTAACAAGTAAGTTGACGTCGCGGTTAGCGCGTTAGCTTCAACAGCTTTTTGTTTTGTATAGTCGCTAATCGAAATCAGAAAGTCAGCCTGTTGCAACGCTCGCCTTTTTAACCATGGAAGCCGCCGCCATGCGTCAACACCGTAGAGCATCACACCATATCGCGACTGTGGCTTAAGCTTTTTCAGAAACCAACCGAGAGGGGCGTAATTAACGTGACCGAGAAGCGCGAGATCGACACCTTGGGTTAGACCCATTCTAAAGAATTCCAGAATGAGCGTCACCCGATTTTGACTAAAAGCCTGGAATCGAACGTGGGGAAATTCCCTCGCGGGTTCTTCAATGTCAGAGGTCTTATCTGTCGCGATCAAGAGGTGGCATTCTCCTGCATTACTGATCTCGTCCAACACCCGACACACTAAACGGTTGTAGGTGGGAATTCCACCATAGGCGCTGAACGTGGTTGACTGAACGGTAAGAATCACTGTGCGAAGTAGTGGAAGGCTCTGGGTAGTCTGACGTGAAAAGGAATTACCGGCTTGAGTTGAAATCTCACAACTAAACGTCCCGACTGCTGTATTCCAGATTTGTTTGCGGCCAGACTTCCAGGGTCAAATTCCATCCGTACGGCATCTGCTCGTCAGGAATTAAACCGGATTCAATTTTTGAAATAACCTCACCAAAGTACTCTACCTGCGCATACTCTCTGGTGTACACGTGAACCGAGAACCCCACGCTACTATCCAATAGGGCGTGCCTGATTCTTCCGCGCTCTTTTTCTTTCTTAAACATCTCTTCCAACGACAACCAGGACGGCCTGCCCTTAAGAATTCGATGGAACCTTCTGGCCCAGTCAAGATGATGTACCTTAAGAGGCAGGCATCGTTCAAGAAATCTTGAACGTTTCAGCATGAAGGTTCCGGTTGAAACCATTGTCTCATAGCCGTGAAGATGCATTCCCAGTTTTGGCGGTTCAACTAAGTCGAGCGCGTCGGACTGGAGAGCCTCAATCGCTTCATTGAGCCAACCTGACTCACAAAACAACATGTCACAGTCAGTTCGGAGAACGATATCACTCGACGCTTCTTCGACTGCTTGAACAAAAGCAAAAATCGGTGTGCCGGATTGGCAGCGAACAATATTTGCCTGTCCAAACCATTTCAGAGAGGTCTCAGGGACGCAATCATAGTTCAGCCTTACGCATCGCACTCGAGGATCCAGCTCGCATATACGACTTATTCGATTCAACAAATCGTCACCGTCCTGAATATGTCCCCGTTGGCTCGCGATTCTACCTGACGGTGGACGCTCGTCTACGACAACGACGACCTCCGTGAGTCGCTCGCCGAAGACCCTTAACCAACTCGGCAACGTGTGCTGCAACATTGCACCATCGGTAGCGCAAACATTGGTCGCAAGGGAAAATTTAACGGACTGATTCGAACTCATTGGTTTTCATTTTCCTGCTTGCCTGACTAGCGAGAAAGCCAACACTCTCCTCGGCGAAGAAAAATTACATCATACTGAAACCGCTCATTTAGTGGACCTTCGATTGGCTGCAGTTCATAGTTGGACCAAGGTGTTAACCTGGGAATATACGAGCTAAACTGATTTCCTCTCATCACCTCAAACAGTTCCTTCGCAGAGCCTCCCGCATCCCTCAGCCAGGCATCTGTTACCTCAACGAAAAACGCCGTTCTTGGACGCTTGATCAAAGTTTGGAACCCTCTTAGCACTCGCAATTCGTATCCCTCCACATCCAGTTTTACAAGGGTCCAAGTATCCTCCGCCAACTCGTTGATGAAGCGGTCGCCACGGACCACTTTCACCTTCCTTCCACTGGAGGTAATGTTTCGGAGGCTGGCGGTAGCAGAGTTGCTGCCAATGTGAAGTGTCGCCTCGCCTTCTTCGTCTCCCAGCGCTAGCCTGTTCACAACAACATTATCGATTTTGGTATTGAGCAGTGTCTGATTCATGCGATCCACGAGAGCCCCATTTGGCTCGAACGCGAGGATCCTACCCTCGCGGCCAACAACCCTTGAAGCAGTTAGGCTCAAAAACCCCACATTGGCTCCAACATCGATAAAGCAATCCCCTGGCCGAAGCAGTCTCAAAAGGGTAGCTGTTGCGTCTATTTCATAGTAACACCCGACATAATAGGCAAACCGCTCCATCCATTCGTCGAGAGAGAGTTCCATTTCATAACAATGAGGGGTAATTCTTCTCTTCTTTACCTTTCCCGAATATCCGCCCTCTTGAAATGGGCTGTCAGCAAAGTGCATATAGAGTCGGACCTTCCACCAAGGCGGAAAAATGCGAATGATCGGGGCCAATACCGTTATGAATTGTTGGCGTAGGCGCGTCATCGGTAGTGACTGGACCCTTTGAAGGCCGAGGAGTGAGCCGTAAGCATCGACCCGATGTTTTCAGTAGTATTCAAGGTTTGCATTCAGACAGTGGCGGGCTTAGTGGTGTGCGCAAACGAACCATCATGTCCATCGTGAAGACCGAACTTCGGACTGTTCCCACTTCAATCAAAAACCACAAGGCAATGGCACAACGAATTGTTCGCCAAAGTAAGTAACGCCCAACGCTAAGCAAGCCATGCGGAATCGGCCCACACTCGCGAAAATCGATGGTGGAGTCGAAGCCGGTAAGCGCCGCCAACTGGTAGAAGTTATTTGGAGTAAACGCCCACTCGTGAGTTACATCCCAGTATCGCGTGACACTGGCGAAGGGAGAAATAGCGTTTGGCACCATTGCCACGAGCGCACCGCCCGGTCGCAATGCCCTCCTGCATTCATTCAGGGTGGCGAGCAGTTCGTCTTTGGATAGGTGTTCAAGGAAATTCAGCGCGCTTATAAAGTCCGTCGAGCCCGTTTTAACCGTCTTCAAATGCTCGAGAACATTCGCATGAACTAACGAACCCTTGACATAGGGACGCGCCTGTTTGAGTTCCTCCCCACACAAGTCAACGCCAGCAGTATTCGCATAACCCGCGCTTTCCAGAAGATGAAGAAATTCCCCGCAGCCACAGGCAAGATCAAGGCAAACAGCCTCTTTATTCTCGGGAAGCCACGGTTTGAATTGTCGTATGAAGGCTTTCGACCAATCTTCATAGTGCGCCAGGCAGGCTGAATGAGATCTTTTCGCGGTCGTGTCGTAGTAGAGGCGCGCTACCTGATTCTGTAGGCGTTCCATTATGAGGATTGCCGGGTTCGAATTGGCGATGTCGGCGTTAGAGCGCCGGTCTTCCTTCCTACGAGCGAGAGTACATCCATAAAGAAGAATGCTGCTTTGAATGTAAGGAACGCCACTACTAATGATACAAATATTGTAACCGCCTCCGCCATGTCAGGCATCGCGAGCATAACAGTTACATAGAGCAGCATATGTATGGGTTTGGCCCGCGGGTCAGCTGTGGCCAAGCTCCAGAGATATCCCAAGCCGCATCCCATCAGGCACATTCCGATCAGGACGCCGAGTATTCCAAAATTCCAATAAAGTTCGCCCACGGCGGTCATGCCAATCGCAGTCGTGGCCTCCGCCTCAACATCGTAAAGTCCTAGATAGGTGCTGAACCAACCGCCCCGCGTGACCGTAGGCTTATCCGGCCAAATCAATCTCGGAACGAAGGCGTAACCAGCGTACTTCATTGTTTCCCCGAGCATCAGCCCCGATCTCTCAACTTCGCCAACGAGGAAACCAACAGGAACGGCATCAAACTGGCGCTGAAAAAACCTGTCCAGTTGGTCCCCAAGAAAAGACCCGCTTATTTCCGCCGGTGTCTCTCTTCTCCAATTGTCGAAAGTCTCAATCAGGTGTTCTCGGGTGGAAGTGCCCACTTCCACCGGTCGCATCCGAGCGGTCTGAATCACCGGGGCGACGGTGGCAAGATAAAACAAGCCTAAAACAAGCGCTAATGGAGGTACCCATACTCTTAGCCGTCGTCTTATCAAGAAGAACCAGAAGAGCGGTAAGAATGAAAACATAATATAAGTCTTGGAATCAGAGGCGAGGTTGCCAAAAAAGAGTCCCGTAGTGCCCAACAGCAGGATAGTGAAGAAGCCGAGGCGCGAGAGTCCCATGCGTTGGCGTTCAACGATAGCGAATCCACAGACCGAACCCAAAAGAGCTACGGCAAGGATCTTTGCCGTTCCGCCGAGAAAGCTGAACAGTGATGGATTGATTTGAAATATGAGGCCCACAACCCAAACAGCTCCTAATAATTTCAAGAAGTTCTTACCCAATCCTTCCGTTTCCTGTGAAGGCGAGATAGGCCGAAAGATTTGTACGCCCAAATGCAGCGCAAGGGATCCGCACAGAAAGACCACGTAGCCGGCAGCAAGGTCAGCTATCGGTACCATCGTAGAGTCACTCACGAATCTCACCGAATCGTCGGAAGTGATCAGGCCGATATAGAAGGGTGAAGCGCCCATCCCGACGCAATACCAAAAGAAATAGAACGACAAGGGACTCAGCCATAACGGAGTCTTCCGAGCCTCCCTGAACCCCAGATAACCGTAAGTCACAAAACACAAAATGCCGCCAACTACCAAGGTCGTTCTAGGTTGTGATAAAACGAACGTAATTAAAATCACCAGGGCTAAGGCCGCGTGAATTCTAACCTCACCCAAACGACCGATAAGCCATTTACGAACACCGAGATGTTTATACATTTGACCGCCGACCACCCATATCAGACACGAGAGCTGCGTGTACCACTAGTCCCCGTTGCTCCTTTTTACTTACCGTCCAATACTACAGTTCTCAACGCACCGCTTAAGAACTGCTTACTGATTCGCTTTTCTGAAGGAGTAAGTTCTCGCCACACCAAAACCGCTCCCAAGGCGGCGATGAGCGGAAGCAGGAATACCAGGCGAAACAACCCCGGAGGCACCAGACGCCATCCGATCAAACCAATGCCGACCGGAACTATGATGCCTATCACCAAGGCTCGAATTGACTTGCTGAAAAACTGCCAAGCGCTATCTTTGATTTCCTTTGCCGCCAGAAGGGGTATTACCCAGGCTGAAACGCAAACGTCTCCGCAAAGCTGGGCTAAGGCTGCTCCGCTTATTCCCATTCTCGGCACCAGCACCACAGAGAGGCCGCCGGTTAGAATCGCGGAGCCAATGAGCGAAAGGGCGACAAATTTGTGCTTGTTAATTGAACATAGCAATATCATGCTGGCGCTCCACGTACCCCATACCAGCATTCGCAGTATCAGAAAGGCCAACGTCCACTTATCAATAGACAGTCGGCCTGCGGTCCAAAGCGGATAAATCAGAGCTACAAAAGGCAACATTCCAAACGCCAACGCTCCCACCAGCCACGTATTCATCCGGGCCAGAGTGCGGTGAAGCTTGATTAGTTTTTCACTCTCAGAGCGAGCGTGGAGTGTGGTGAACTCAGGCCATACTGCGCTCATGAGCAGGGTGCTTCCCATCATTGCCAAATTAACCACCGTTCGATGGGTGGCCAGCCGGCTCACAGCTCCCCCATCATGCGCACCCTGCACAACCATCAGGGTGAACTGAATTGACAAGTAATCGGCCAACGGCATAAGCATGAATAGAAGTCCGGGCCCTAACATGCTTAACCCTTCTCGCCAGTCTCCACCTCCGGCCCACAGACTGAGCCAGGGGTAAAGTCGGCGAAGGTCATAAATAATCCAAAGCGCAGCCATGACAGCAAGGCCCAATCTAACTATAGCTAAACCCACAAAGCCGGAGTTGATGGCTATTAGAGAAAGGGTAAGGATCAGTACCGCAGCCTGTTGACACGCGATCAGGACAGAGCCGCGCGCCAACCGTCCGGTCGCACGATAAATGCTGGTGATTACCCCCATCGGAATGCCGATGAGAAGTTCAAAAATAAGTATGCTGGCGACAGCGATAATCGTTGTCTGGGAAACGGTCTGCAACTCGAAGAACCGGCCGATGGGGATCACCGTCAGAAGGCCGGTGCTCAACAATCCGACGGCTAAGACTAACGGTACCTGAACTCGAAGTGCGTTATGAAGTTCGCGCTGCATCTGGTCCTGATCGCCACAGGCGAACGAGGCACACAGCCGGTTAACGACAACCGTTTGTAACCCTAAGTCCGTAATTCTAAGAAAAGTAACCAAACCAGTTAGAACTATCCATTCGCCATACCGAATTTTTCCCCATGCGTATAAAGCCACTGGAACGATCGTGATTTGACTAATAAAGTTGACCGCCGCATTCAGAGAAAGCCCACCCAAACCTTTGCTGATGCGATCAAGGACCGACGAGCTTGTCGTTCGGAGCGACTCGCCACGTTCAGGTAAGGTAAGATCGATTTCAGCTTGCACGGAAAAGGTTTCGCTTTAAGAACTTAGTCGTCTCTGCGCTTTATCGATTCAAACGTTGTCGAGAATAACCTGCAGCCGGTGTCGATATGTGTGCTCGGCAAGCGCTCGCCGGGCCCCCGCCTCTCTAATGGGTCGCGCTTCTTCGGGATGAGTTTGCGCACGCCCAAGATGGTCCAGCAGTTCTTCGTAGGCTTGAAAGGTCAACAACTCTTTGCCAGGTTCGAAACATTCTTCAATGGCTGAGCGGTATTCGATAATCTGCAATCCACCGGCGCCCGCCACTTCAAAGGCGCGGCAATTCAGCGAATTGCCTTCGGCAAGACTGAAAGTGTTGAGACAGGCGGCACCCTCGCCGAATACCCGGCTCTTCTCTTCCCCGGTGACATATTTCCCTGTATGCAGTCTCTTTATTTCAGGATGCGCCCAACGTGGTGGGCGAGCGCCGTAGAGCTCAAAAACGACTCCGTCCGCGAGTAGTTTAAGAATAATAGCCTGGCGAAATGCGTAGTAGTTTCCGGCCACTACAACAGAGCCATTTCGTTGACCGGCAACGGGTTTGTGCCAGCGGGGATTCATTGCCTCATGCAGCAGGTGGGCGTTGCGACCGGCGAGTCGCAATTTGTTGACGGCGGCGCGATCCTTGATATAGACCCAATCCCAGCCGGGGTCGAGTATGCCCCATTTCTGATTGTTAGCCGGTGGGTCACCCCACCAGAGAACGCGTCGACCAGCCGCAAACTTCCCGAGCTCTTCCAGAACGACCGGGTGCACCAGCCCGGTAACCGACAACACCACATCAGGCTTAAACTCTTTAGCCAACTTGATGATCTTTTGACCAACGCGGTCAGGTTTGTCACCCATCACCATCTCTCGAGCGACCCGGGTGGCGTATCTCGGCAAGGTCCAATATTTTTTGTGCGACATGTATCCCAACGTCCGAACTTCATGGCCCATTTCAACCAGCGTCTTTTCAACGTTGTCGACAAAGCAATCTTCGAATCCGAAGGCTGGAATTAGGATACGCATTTAGGGGTTCTATTAGGGTGAGAGAAATCTAATCAGGAGGCTGGAAGTTCTACGCCGGCCTTGAGAATTCTTCCATGTCGGGATTGCCGTTTAGAAAAATACAACGCCCATTTTGCCACTCGCCTGAGCAGCTTGACTGGAACCAATAAACCCACCGCCGTTGAGCCCACATACAATACGATCAAGCACAAGTAGACGAGCAGAGATACGTTGGACGTCCTGATAAGATTTGGGGGGAAGCAACCTAGCGCAAGATTAACTGCCGCTCGATAGACTCCATTCTCCCGATAATTGAGAAGCCAATAGGGATAAGTGAGTAACAGTAGCTGCGCGTAGATTTTTAGGATATAGCGCTGCCGAGACACGAGGGGAACATAGGGCAAAATGGCTTCACAACCCACACGACCAACCTGGTCCAGACCTCCCAGCTCTCGATGCAGTCGACGATTGTTGCGAACCAAAGTGTCCAGGTAGCTGTCGATCTCTTCACCAGGGAACCTTACGTCCTTGGCCACCAGCGATTCAGAAATTGCGGCCACGGTGCCGCCCGCGGCTATAGTTCGCGCCGCCAGATAGATCTGAACGTAAACCGATCCGTCGTATTGGTCCGTGTTGTGTTCGTTGAAGGCTGTACGCTTGATGACGAGGCCTCCCACAAAACTAAAGGCTCGAAAGTTTTTCACCGCCACGTCCGGTCCAGAGCCGATGACTGTCGTTGATCTAGCGCGACGTTGCACGTCGTTAGGCTTCCCCGCAAGGTGATAGTTCGTGAACGCAATGTCCGGATAATTCAGGCGCGTCAGGATAGCCGCGAGTTTAGACAATGTGTCTTTCTCCGGCAACGCATCGTCATTCCCCAGAACAAATAGGTATTCACCGTGCGCCGCAGCCAAAGCTGCCCGTAGATTTCCGTCGTATCCCAGGTTTTTTGGTTGGCGTATGTACTTGAAGCGGATGTGAGTCTTGCCTTCGACAGATGTGATGAAATGCGGAATAATCTCACTGGTGTCATCACTCGAGCTGTCATCCGAAATGATCACCTCTACCTCCGGATGATCCTGAAGCCGGACCGATTCGAGTACCACAAGCAAATACCTCGAACGGTTATACTGCGGAATACAAACTGAAATCAGCATTATGCAGATCGCTGGACAGCGTTATTTAGTCTTTGGAGCGTTAGCGGTGTGTTGAAGTCCGGTACCGGGCTTAACGAGTACGACATCTGACACTGCTGACAGGCCGCAAATTCATTGCTTATCGAGAGGGCTCCGTGGCAGCCAGGACAGGCCAATAATTGGGCGAGGTCGATGACTTTGTTCTTTCGTAACTTGTGCCACTTCCTAAGCGCAGCAAGCCCTCTGCTCCTTATCCCCTTTCCGCCGTTAGTTTGCACAAACGACTGCTCGTTAAGCTCGGGCATTCCCGGATCCACAAACCACTCGGAGGAAACATCGGGATTTACTACTTTAAAGTTTATTTTGTCTTCCCAAAAATGGCATACATGAAACATTTCAGGATTGCCATAGAAAATCCGGTTCCATTTTGCTGAATGTTTGATTAGCTCGAGCTCGTTTAGAAAATTATCAGGTCTCGCCGAAACCTTCTTATTAATCAGGAGTGTATTATTAATGTTCATGATTTCCAGAAGGTGAATGTTGTAGGGAACCAGCCTTTCAAAGATTGCGTTCGGCGTCTCTATGTATCCAGCTTTGCCAACTCGTTGCAGCTCTTGCAAAAAAGAGGTCGGATCGGCCACATGTTCAAGGACGTGAAAGGCGATCACAAAATCAAAAGCCTTGTCACGAAACGGCATCTTGCAAGCATCTGCTAACACTGTGGGCCTATCAATAACCAGATCGCCGAAGCGATGTTTGGAATCAAGGTATCGCTCCAGCACTACGTCGGCCGCTGGATGTGGGCTACTGCCGGACCCAACATCCAGGACAAGATCCGAAGGCCCGATCGGCAGAAACACTTTTCGCAATGACCAGGCAATACGATTGAGTTTCCAAGCGTCAAACATTTTCTTGCGCACTTTCCAACGTAAAACTTCCCGGCTTCATCAAGGCCGGATTCGAGCTGGACGCCGGGCTTCGACAAAGAGAGTGTAATCTTCGCGATTGTCCAACACCTCGAGATCGGGCGTTGCTCCTTTCTGAAACTGTTTGTGCTGCACCGCGTCATAACCTAATTCGCTGAGCAGCACTTCCAACATCGCATAATCGTATGCGTAACGATGTTGGCCGAGCCCGGTCTCGTCCTCTGTAAAAAAGAAAATTTGCAACATGTGGTCCTTATCACCATCACGGTACATTTTCCACGCATGTTCCAGGTCTGGAACGGCAATCCGAAGAACGCCACCTTCTTTAAGGACTCGAAAGCACTCTTCGAGTAACCGCCGTGCGGACACTCGATCCAGGTGTTCCAGAAAATGGGATGAATAAATGAAATCTGCTGTCTGGTCCTGAAGAGGAATGCCATGGTGCAGATTGTGATGTACGAATACATTCTGCTGCAACGTATCGCAATAAACTTCATTTGAATAAAATTGCCGGGCACCCGAACAACGATAGGCCAGGGAAAGCAACCAGCGGGGAGCAGGGGCGACCATAGAATTGAGGCTACCGTCGATATTCAACCACCCCTTAGCGACATGCAAACCGCAACCGAGGTTTACTTTCAGGGGCCCATTTGCGTTCAGCCTTATTCTGCGGTTTCGCCTGGTCCATGCTGCTAGTTGCGTGAAAGTATTCACCGACAGTCTGGCAAGATTCCTGGAAAACATTACGGCTCGTTACTTTTCCTTACGTCGTACAGCGTGAAGCTCAACTCACTCCGCTTAATAATTTACTTTCGCACCAGTGCGAGCACATTTTGGCTAAAGATCGCAGTTCGACCTGTGTCGCCCGTTTCCGCCACGAAATAAAGTCGGATGAAGGCGCGCGCGATTTTCCACACCAGTAACCGCGCGACACTCTTTAGACCGTGAGCAATCGGAGCGTCTTCGAAACATTCAGAGGATCTGAACCCTGCCGCGCGTCCGAGCTGTTCAATGCTAGCCGGCGTGAAGGCCTGCTCATGTGTCAGATCTGAATAACGTATGCGACTTCCCAGAAAGCCTTCTGCGTTAGGAGCGTGGATAATCCATAGGCCTCCAGGCGCAAGCGTACGGTGGATCTCGTCCGCGAATAATAAGAGCTCAGATTTGGTAAGGTGTTCTATGATGTCAAATGCCGCAACTACGTCAAACGAGGCTGAAGGAGCTGATGACAGGAAATTGAAAACATCTTCCTGTCGGACTTCCGAGAACCCAAGCATTCTCGCCTGCTCGATCTGTTCAGTAGAATTATCAACGCCGCAAAGAAACGTATAACCAGCCTCACGCAGGAAGTAGAGCAGAGTGCCGCTTCCGCAACCAAGATCAAGAATTCTGGAGTTGCGGTCCCTGGGAAAATGTCTCTTGATCAGCCGACGAAGATAAGGCGCGCGTTGCCTTCGTTCATCATCAGGCTTAAGCGCGGTTTGGTTGGATCGATATTGTCCATACAATCGATCGCGAACTGAGGCATCCAATGCCGACTTGGGAATTTCAGTTTCGATCAAGGGTTCTACTACCTCTGATGTGGCGACACCGATGCTGTCGGAAGCCCCGCTTAGTAAGTTCGGAAGTCTACCAAATTTAGAAAATACTGAAGTCCGAGCAGGAGGGTTATTGTGCTAACGACGGCGGAACGCACTGGTCCGGACGCGGGTGTTTCTACCTAAGATTGAGCGGGCTCGTTCCTGAGGCGGAACCGACTTCTGTTCCATCTTCGCCGTCGTTGCTCTTGTAGTAGCTCGAACCGTAGTAGCGCTGATAGTAATAGTAATCATGAGACTGAAGATTGACGTTATTGAGCACCACGCCGAAAATCTTCGCGCCTACGTCGTGCAGTAACTGTTTCGAACGCTTCACTACGTGACGCGAACTCTTGCCGCCGTGAACCACCAGCAATACGCCGTCGACCATTGATGAGATTAAAACGCCGTCCGTAAACGAGGTTACGGGCGGTGAGTCGACGACCACGTGATTGAAGTTTGACTGCAGCACGGCAAGCAACCGGCGCATCTGATCAGAACCCAGCAGCTCGGCGGGGTTTGGTGGTATTGGTCCGGCGGTCAAAACGTTCAGCCCGGTGGCGACCTCCTTCGAAACCATGGCCAGGATTTCGGCTTCAGACAATTCACTTGAAAGAATCGAGCTCAGACCGGCGCGGTCAGACAATCCGAATATCGACCGCAACCGCGGTCGCCGCATGTCGGCGTCGATGATGACGACACTGGCTCCGGTTTGCGCCAGACTGACAGCCGTATTGACCGCTGTGGTCGTCTTCCCTTCTCCCGGCAGACTCGACGTAACCAGCAGCGAACGGGGCGCGCGGCCGGCAGTTGACAGCAGCACAGAGGTGCGCAGATGGCGGTAAGCTTCCGCCAGGGGCGAGCGGCCATCCACGTTCATCAGCAGTTCCGGGTTCCCCGACGGATTTCCATTTCGCTTTTGCAAGCCGCCGGGGCCTGACAGCAGCCGGCGTTTGCCAGTCCCGAGCGCCGAGGGTATGACGGCCAACGCGGGCAGATGCAGCAACCGTTCAACTTCTTCCGTTGAGTGGACCGTGTCGTCAAGGTACTCCAGCAGCAGCGCAAAACCAACTCCCAATCCCAGGGACAGGAACATCGCAATGAATACTGTGCGCGTGCGGTTAGGTCCGACTGGACCATCGGGGGTGATGGCGAAATCTACGACGGAAATGTTGTTTGGCTTGCTGGCCAGGATTACGTCGTTTTCTTTGGAACGCTGCAGCAGGCTGTCGAGCAGGGTTTTGTTAGTGGCGATTTCCTGCTGAATGATGCGGTAGTTGATCGCGGCTTCGTTTTGCGAAAGCGTTTCGCCACGCTGTTGTTCAAACGACTTTCGCAAGGCCTGCTCACGCGCCAGAGTTTGGCGATAGAGCGTTTCCAGATTAGTCAGGATGGTTGTGCTCTTGCGATTGCGAATATCCTTTACCTGGCGATCGAGTTCGGCAATCTGCGTATCGATCTCCTTGACCTCGGGTGCCTCTTCGGTGGCGTCAACTATCAACTGCGCTCGCTTCTGGCGCAGTTCACCCGCTTTTGCTTCGGTTTCGTTCGCCTGCTTGGCATCAGCGTCGGCCAGCGCCCCGGCCGCGCCGGCAACTTTCGCGGCATTGAATGCAGACTCGGCATCAATGCGAGCCTTCTCTGCCTCAACCAACTGCCGGTTCAGCGCGGCGAGGCGTTCGACGACGGTGTTCTGGTTCTCGTCGAGCGAAATAATTTGATTGTTCTTAGCGTAGTTGACGAGTTTTTCTTCGTCAGTGCGAATCTGCTGTTGCAATTCAGCAATGCGCTTCTGCAGAAACTCGCCGGTGCTGGTATTGGTCTCGCCCTTTTTCTCGAGGTTGTTGAAGACATACGTTTCAGCGATCGCATTCACTACCTTCGAAGCTACCTCCGGATCACTGTGGGTAAAGCTGATATCGATGAGACGTGTCTCTTTATATAAGCCGCGAGTTTCCTTTACCGGCTCAACCTTCAAGCCGCCAAGAATTGCGCTGACGTAAGGCGCCAGCCGTTTGGCTTCGGCAAGATCTTCATGAGGCGACGCGGCGGCGACGGTGGTGCGAAGCTGCAATGCTTCCTTCACCGGAGGGTTATTGTCCGGCTTATCGACTTTGCCGAAACCGGCCATGCCCTTAATCGTTTGCCAGGTGGATCGTTTTTGAGTTGAGTTGCCTTTGAAAAAGTCGGGGTTATGTTCCAGATCCAGCGCCTTCACCACGCGGCGCATCAGTCCCGGGCTTACAAGAATTTGCAGTTGCGTGTTGAAGTAGACAGGATCGTTTGTGGGACCAAAAACGTAAGGGGCCTTGCCCACAAGTGCCGCGTTGTTTTCCAAATCCACCTGGACGCGGGCGGCGGCCTGGTAAATATCAGGCTTGCGCGCGACATAGATCACGGCCAGCATGGAGACCAGCGCCACGATGCTGGCAACCAGCCACAAGCGTTTGCGGATTGCGCGCC
>DATLBQ010000165.1:0-3368 GCA_035526805.1 Pyrinomonadaceae bacterium | reverse complement strand
AACGCTTCGACGCGCACTCCGGGATATTTCGTTTCGAACGCGCGCGCCAGCGCCTTGTACGAGTCGCCCGCGAGGGAGGTGTACCAAGTGATCACCGCTTCGCTCTTGGCGCCGGCGTAAAGCATCTGCTCACGATCGGCGCCCATGTAGGTGGAAATTTCCGATACCGTGGCAGGTTTGCGCGGCTGACCAAAGGTCTCTGTCGCGCTCAAAGAAAGTATCAGCACGAAACAATATGCGTTGCGCATACTTGTTACCTTTTTCGACCTGCGGGAATCGTCCTGAGTTTTCGCATATAGTCGTACACTGGCGTCCTTAAAGTTTCATAGATTTTCGGATATCACGCGACGGTCAAGTGGGTCAACGAACCGAGTACTCCACTGAGCGCGAATAGGACTGTTGTAGCAACGTCAATATGTCATGTTAACAGCAACGTGATTATGTCAGGTCTGTGTGTTTGGTTGAGTGTTGAGTATAGACATCGGACCATAGCGGAACCCTTCCTTGTGGGCTGGCGTTCGATATAGGCCAAGTGTGTGCGTTGTTTTGGAATCGAAGGCTGCAATCTTTTCGGTTTTGTAGAAAATCTCCACTGCGCCATCAAGTAGTACATGGACATCGACTCTGCGGTTAGCGTAAGAACGAAAGGGTGAGCTCTTGGGGATCTGCAAGACCGTCGCTTCAAAAGTAATCGTGTTGTCCTTGGCCACAGTCCGTTGTTGTTTGAAACACAAAGCTCTTTCGATCTGGAGTGCGCTGACCTTTCGCCAGGCGGGCTCGGCCTTAGCGGGCCTGGCAAACTTTCGGTTATGCTCGGGGAGGTAACGCTCAAGGACTGCTTGGGCCTGTTCCATGGTCTTGGCATGGGCCAGCCGCAGTTCACTGACCAGGCGGTCTTGAAACGTTTTCCACAGTCTTTCGATCCGACCCTTGGCTTGAGGGGAATGGGCGAGGATTAAAGTCACTCCGAGTTCTTCTAAGCCCCGACCGACTTCAGTGGTAGGCTTCTTGTTGATCAGCTGCTCTTGAAGCGTGGGTTGCCGATCGGTCCAGAAGACCGAGTGACAGTCGGTGTAGATCGACTGCGGCAGTCCATGAGCATTGAAGATCCCGGAGAACAAACTGAAGTAACCCCAGGAGCTTTCGGCTTGGATGAACAATCCTCCCATCACCTTGCCGGTGGCATCATCAATGGCGCCGATCAGACACAGACGCGGCCCTCGGCCTTGGAGCCAGTCATGGGGCGAGCCATCGACCTGGAGCATCATGCCTTCAGCAGTTCGTCTTTCTCTACGGCTGCGGCGTTTGATCCCACGGCGCTTATGAGGGGATGCGATCCCCTGGGTACGAAGAATTTGACGAACCTTCTCACGACTGAGCTCGATCGATTCTTGTTCTTTGAGTTTCTCGGTCAGATGGTGATCGTTAAACCCTCGGTACTTCCCTCGGGCTAATTCCAAGATCCGCTTAACCGTCTTGTCCTTGAGCTTGCCTTTACACGGCCGTCCCCGGTTACCGTGAACCACTCCCTTGGTTCCATGCTCAACGACACGGGCTTTGATCCGGTAACACTGCCGTTCGCTTAGACCTAACACTAGGGCGGCCTGTCCCACCGTCAGCTCTCGGCGATACACTCGTTGAATTACGTCTAGTCGTTTCTCGTCTTTCATTGTCAGGGTTGTCATCCGCCCACCCTGACATAATCACGTTGCTGTTAACCCCTGTCACAATCACTTTGCTACAACATAAATTTATCCCCGGCACTTCGCCGAACTCTTTAATCCAATCACCAGCGGTTACCCCCTACACAGGCATTGAACGCACCGACACGGAGATCTCAATTCTCGCGAACGCGACCGGCGCGCAGAACCAGCAATTCAGTTCCACGCGCCGTCTTGGGACAATCAACCCGTTCCTTGAAAAACACGCTACGCCGGAGAGAACGGCTCCATGCCCCACAATGTCAGTAGCACCGGCAGCGGGTCAGAACTCAAAGCTGAGTTTTGGCGGGTGGAAGCAGTATTCGGTGGGTTCGGTGATGTCAACGGCGGGACGAGGTCGCGCGGGCTTCTTGTCTTTTTTCATACGTCGTGTCTTTTCGACGACGTGAGCAATCACTGAAGCGGAAACATAGGGATGCATTTCTTTCAGTCGCTGTTTTATCTTCGTAGCAGAGAACTTTCCCGCCATTAGAAAAGAAATATTTTCTAGTTCCTGAATTTTTCGCCTCTCGTTCGGGTCTTTAATTGTCAAATGATGTATCAAAGCATCAACGCTCCGATGAAGCGCAATCACCCTATCTCGAAGTTCTATGATAGAATAGTCGTTACTCATCTCCCGCAGCAATCCGTAAACCTCTTGAATCGATCCGTTAGCCTCATCAGCATTGCTGTTTGCTTCCTCTGCGTTTGAGAAAACCTCGTTTAGGGTCGTGCCGATTTCGCTGCGGAGGTCTTCAAGCATCGTTGTCAGCTCATAAGACGAGTCATGCATCCTCGCACGGAGTTCATCAATCTTCGCTTCAGTTTGATCAACAGCCTCTCTAAAACGTTTTAGAAATTGCTCTGATTTTCGTGTTACAAACATCGCAAGCAATTCCTCGGGCCACAAACCCCTTGTCCTGCGCTCACTGGGTAACAAAACCTCAGTTTGATTTAATCGTCCTTCGGGACTTTGATTGATACGAACTTGTTTTACGATTGAGCAATACCGATCTCGGCGTTAACGTCGAGATCATATAGCGGCTGAGAGTCCGAATAGCCGACGACGAACTAGTCATTGCAACGCGTTCACTGCGTTGCCGTTGGATTAGTTTGCCGGCGGCTTTTTTATTTGGCGAGAGCGGGAAAGTGAGCGAATCAGCGAAAGTCATTCAATTAAATATAAGGAGATGCTTATGTCAAAAGCACTGGTGAACGTCGAGAAAGACACGGTCATCACAAACCTTAGCAAGTGCGTAGAGCTTTTGGGTAAATGCACGCGAGTTGAGGAGGCCAAAAAACTCATGGACATCGGCGATGTCGCCAAAGTTTGGGCCGAACGCCAGAAGCTCGGTGTCGAGGCGCAGAATTCAGCAACAGAGTTTGTAATTCGTGCCGAGCGCCATATCGGTGAACTCTTGAAAGAAACGGAGCGGCATCAAGGCGGACGCCCCGGCAAAAAACCTGTCACTCGGAGGACAGGTTTCTAAGCTCAAGGACACCGGTATCTCACGCAATCTCTCTTCTCGCGCCCAGAACATAGCCGATGTGCCGGCAGAAAAATTCGAGGCCGCTATACACGATGCGAAGAAGCGCGGGGAGGAGATAAGCCGCACAAAAATCTTTAAAGAACTCGCAGGACAGGCACCAGCTATTATGCGTCGGCCC
>DATLBQ010000164.1:0-9137 GCA_035526805.1 Pyrinomonadaceae bacterium | reverse complement strand
CGCGTTCATCCGCGTAAATCCGCGGCTAGTTTTCGCTTAGCCGAAGCAATACAGGCGACCATCCTGTGAGCCGATAACGATGCGGCCCCGACCAATCGCCGGCGAAGCTGAAAGCGGCGCGCCGGCGTTAAACTCCCAAAGCATTGCGCCGGTGTTCAGATTTAGCACGTAGAACCTGCCGTCATTCGACCCGACAAACACTCTGCCACTCGCGATGGCGGGCGAAGATTCAACTCGTGCTTTGGTCGGGAAGGTCCAAACTGCCTTTCCAGCCGGGTTTAGGGCGTGAACCATTTTGTCGCGCCCCCCTAATACGATCCGATTCCGGGTGACCGCGGCCGATGAATAAAAGGGAAAGTGTCGCTCGGGATGTTGATAACGCCAGACGAGACGTTGCTCGGTAAGACTGACCATTAACACTTCATTGTCAAAGGTGCCATAGTAAGCGGAACTGCCACTGATAGCCGGAGAGGCTCCGGTATAAGCGCCAGACGAGACAGTAAACACCTCGCGACCATCTGAAATGCGCACAGCGCGAAACAGCTCATCGCAACCCGCGATGAAAGCCAGGCCGTCAGAAATTCCAGGGGTGGAGTGGACTGGCCCATTGGTCTTTAGTTTCCAAATTACCGAACCATTGCGAGTGGACAGGCAATAGAGATGCTGGTCGTAGGAGCCGATCAGCACCCGATCGCCGACAATCACGGGTGACGACTTGATCTCGCTGCCCGCCTTGAACGCCCAAAGCTTTTTCCCATCAGCTGCATTAACAGCATGGAACCAACCGCCCAAGTCTCCAATGTAAACCACGCCACCGCTGTAAGCCGGCGAGGATTCGCCGATAGGCGAGTCAACATGGTACTTCCAATAGACCGAGCCATTTTGTAGATTTAGCGAGAGGAGCTCTCCCTTTTGCGAGCCGACGAATACCGTGTCACCCACAACTGCGGCGGAAGATTCGATCGACTCGCCCGCTTCGTAGGTCCATAACAGCTTCAATTCATTCGGAACACTGGAATTCGATACGCCTGTCAGACGGTGGTTTCCACGAAACTGAGACCAATTGTCGGCCGGCGTATCCTGCGCGGCTGCAGTAGGCAGTAAGGAGAAGGAAAGCAGAAGGCACAATGCAGAAGGCAGAAAACGGAAGGCGGAAGAAAGAAACCGAGCGCGCAAGCTTTTCACTGGGACCGCGGGCGTCCCGCCCGCCCCGAGCGCGAAGCCCGAGCATGAAAGCGGGAGTTGATGCTGTTGGGAGGTTCTCGCACCTTGCGGTGCTCGCTGCGGGCGGGACGCCCGCGGTCCCAGTGAAGAGTTTGAGCGGTTTCCAGGCTGAACAACATCAATCATGGTATATCGTCACTGCTCACTGCTCACTGCTCACTGCTCACTGCTCACTGCTCACTGCTCACTGCCTTCTAATCTCTCAGAACGCGCACTGATAAACCTCCAACGCTCCAGTTAGATCGAAGGGTCGAGGATTGAAGTGCCCCGTCCACTGCTCCGCCGCCTCTTCAGCCAGCATCGATAAATCCGAGCGTGGCACTCCCGCTTCACCGAGGCTCTGGCGTAAGCCGCCCGCAGCTGCGAGTTCTTCCAATCTCCGAGCCAGGCTCTCTGACGAGTCGTCCACCTTCGTATTGGCCGTAGAGAGTCGCAGCAGTTCCGCGTATCGCTCAGCGGCGACGGGTGCATTCCAGCGCACTACCGAAGGCAGGAGCATGGCGATCGACGCACCATGTGCAGTTCCGTAATGAGCAGTTAAGGGATTTGCGCAAGCGTGTGTAGCGCCGAGCATGGAATTCTCAATGGCCGTGCCTGCAAAGTATGCTCCCAGTTGCATTGCGCCTCGGGCCTCGAGATCATCTGGCTGCGCCAGCACGCGTTCATAGTTGCGTTCCAACAACCGCCATGCCTCACGCGAGAAAGCCTCGGAAAGCGCATTGCGACTCCTGGTCACGAAGGTCTCCACCGCGTGTGCTATCGCGTCAAAACCCGATGTTGCCGTTATGTCCGGTGGTTGCGACACGGTGAGGGCCGGATCGAGTAGCGCAATGCGAAATGCAGCTTGTCGATCACCGCAAGCCAGCTTGACGTGAGTCTGGGCGTCTGAAATCAAGGCGTAGGTTTGAGCTTCGCTTCCCGTTCCGGCAGTAGTAGGTATGCCGATCATCGGCAGCAAGGGTCGCATCGCTTTGCCGTAGCCATGGTAATCGCGCATGCGGCCGCCATTGGTCAGCAGAAAATTGATTCCCTTAGCACAGTCAAGGGAGCTGCCGCCGCCCAGCGCGATGATCGACTCGATGTTTAGCGGCGCTGCAAAGTCACGACCAGCTTCAATCATGCCCGTGTCTGGGTTAACGTCGAAGTCGTGAAACTCGATTACGTCAATTCCAGACTCACGCAATGGCATCAACGCTTCGGCAACATGTCCGGAGGCAACGAGGCCGCGATCAGCTACCAGTAAAGTTTTTCCGAAGTTCAACTCACACGCCAATTCGCCAAGGCGTTTGATGGTCCCTTCGCCGAAGACGACGCGAGTCTGAGGTTGGTAATCGAAGCTGTTCATTGTGTCGGCATAATCGATCTCACTCCGTTAGGAGTGAAATGTTTATAGACCTGAGAAGAAATCCTCGATACTTCTCCGTTCGAAGGTGCGGAGGGATCTTGAATCGTCAAAGTCAATTATCGCCCGCACCTTCGAACGGAGTGGATGTGGTGTGGTGCGCGATCTATAAACATTTCACCCCTCTGGGGTGAGAGCGGTAAACCTTCACCTGGATTCAGTTCGCCGCTGCGGGCTTCGCCGCCGCCGCTGGTTTCGCCGCAGGTGCTTCCGCCAGCGCATAAAGCTGATTGCGGTTCGAAATGTAGAGCACACCATTCGCCGGCACGGGAGTGGAATATACCGAACTACCCATATTGATTTCAGCGATTACTTTTTTTGTTTTACCTTCCTGCATGATCAATACGTCGCCATCCTCGTCACCGATGTACAGTTTGCCGTCTATGAGCATAGGCGATCCCCAAACGGCAGCGAAGAGATCATGAGTCCAGTACACCTGACCGGTCTTGGCATCGAGGCAATGCAGGAAGCCGCTGTAGTCCGGATAGTAGACGAGGCCATCTTTGACGGCGGCGGTTGAAACGGAACGGCGAATCTTGTCGTAATGCCAAACCAATCCAGTCTTAGTAATATCGCCCCGCTTGGTTGCGTCGATGCAATAGAGATGACCTAAGCCTTCGCCGTGTTCGGGGTCCTGTCCGTTAGCGATGTAGACTTTGTCTTCGTAGATAACTGGCGTTGAAATGATCTCATTTCGCGTCTTGGGCCACACAGAGTCCTTCGGGTTTGCGTCGAATTCCCAAAGCTTTTTTCCTGTGAGAACTTCATAACCGCGAACCCAGCCATCGCCCTGGGCATGAACGACCGTATCCACGCCCCCAATGCGCCCTATTGCCGGTGCCGACCACTGCCCGTGCAGAATGCGGTCACCGACCGAGTTGTCCTCCCAGACAAGCTTGCCTGTTTTCTTGTTGACGGCGATGAGGGCGGGCGCTTTAGGGGCGGGAATGTTGACGTGGCTCTCGTCCTGTCCGTTCGAGGTGCTCACATAAATTAGATCGCCGAAGGATACAGGCGAGGAGTTCGCTAGGTTGTGCGGCAAGGAGCCGACCTCTTCCATCATGTCAAACTTCCACACGACATCGGCGTTGAACTCTCCGGTCAGTTTTTCATCGGTAATCGGTCCATCGTTCTCCTTATCGCGAAAACCTTGCGTATCCAGACACAAGAGTTCCGCGCGATTTGAAACGTAATAGACGCGGTCACCTTCGACCAGCGGCGAGGAGGCAAGACCCTGATAGGGCCAATCGTTGACGCGCCCGGCGATGAGTTTGTCGTGAGTCATCTGCCACATGAATTCCCCGTCCGATTCCCGGAAAGCCATTAGCACGCCCTTGTCGCCTTTGATGTTCGGATCTCGCAGACCCTCGTTGTTAGTGCCGACAAAGACCATGCCGCCTGATACCACCGCATTCCCGTAAGACTGCGATCCCAACTGGGCGATCCATTTGACGTTCTTCTTCGTCTTGACGTCCCAAGTGATCGGCAGCCCCTTCATATTCGAGACCATGTTGCGATCAGGCGTCCCACCCCACATGGGCCAGTCGCCGCCCCCAGGATCGGAGGCAACGGCGGTAGGCAGTAGGCAGTAGGCAGCAGGCAGTAGGCCAATTGCGAATAAAGCAAGTGCTATGGTTAAGAATATTCGGCCAGAGCGCTTCGGTTTGTTGTATTCGTCACGAGTCATGTTAACAATCCTTCTACACGTTTGCTGTTTCTGCTGCCTGCTGCCCACTGCTCACTTATTCGCATACACCTTCAGATTATCAAAAAAGACTTCCGCGGGGGCGTTGCCGAATATGCCGGGGCTGCCCTGATGATTTCCGATCGGATCGATGCGCTCGATAGTCCACGCCGCGGGTTCAGGCTCACCCACCGGCCAGGCTTTTCCGCGCGCGCGCACTTTGCCGTCGGGCAGATTCTCAACCATAAACTTCAGCCGATACCACGTGTCAATCTTCCACGCGAACGGAGCCGAAACTGTGCGTGCCGTCTCCGGCTGCCACTGCTCGATCCGCAGCATCTGGCTGTTGCCGTAGAGCACGAGTGCGTAACGCTGTGCGATGACGCCGGCATCACCCTGCTGACGTCGTTTTTGAGTAGCGAAAACGTCGGCTTCGACCGTGTAATCGGAAAGATCTGAAGGCCCCATATAAGCGCGCGCTCTACTCAGCAGCGTGGAGCCCTCGGTAGTTTTGACCAGCACTTTCTTGCCGTCAATCTCGCGCGCAGCGTACTTAGTCAACGTGTTCGTCCAGGTTGCGGGTACGCTGGTCGGCGCTAGTCCGTCAAAGTTTTCGCTCCACGGCAGCGGCGGGGCAATTCGCACGCGAGCCGCGCCCGTGATGCCGCCTAGGCTTGCCTTGACCGTGCCCGCTTGCCAGCCGCCATCCAAGGCTGCGACAAACTGGCCGTTTTCTACCGTACCCTTCAGCTTGTCGAGCGACCACTCGGCTGACTTTTCTTCACGAATAAAATTGCCACGATCGTCGAAGAGCCGCACGCGAAAGTTCACTTTGTCGCCCGGCTTCAGCATGAGTTCGGTGGGAACAACCTGCAAGTGACTGGGCTTTGCGTTGGGATCTCCTGGAGTGATCGCTGGACCGGTTGCACTCATGCGTGCAGAGGGGGAGGTTATGTTTTTCTTCCCGATAGCGTAAACGTTTGAGTCGGTTACCAGGTAGACGCGACCGTTCGAGACGGCCACTGAGGCAAGGATGACTTCCGGTTGTTGTTCGGTGCCGAGCTGTTTTTGATCGAGTATTTCACAGCCGGTCGCCGTAGGTTTCAATATGAAGAATTTGCCGCTCTCCGTTCCAACATAAAGCTTGCCGTCAGCGAGGACAGGCGAAGACTTTTGCACCGTTCCGAGCGTGAGCCGCCAGAGTTGCTTACCCGTGTTGACGTCAAACGCGCCAAGGTTTGCGCTGTTATCAACCTGATACACGCGGTCGCCGTCGATGACGGGTGACGACAAGCCCCCCATCCAGCCGTAGTTGCTCCACTTCACCTGCTCTTTTTTGACTTCGCCGCGACCGGTCGCATCAACGGCGGCGATCAGGCCCATCTCGGTTGACTCAAGGTTCTCCTCGCTATGCGTCACGATTGCGTTGGTGCCGTGAACCACGACACCCGAGTTAATGCCGCGCTTTGATATTTCGTATTTCCATACCGACTCGCCTGTCTGCGCCTTGATTGCGTGAACCATTCCGTCGCTCGCGCCCTCGATCAACAGACGCATGCCATTAACGTTAGTGATGATGAGCGGTGCGTAGGTCGTGTCATATGGACGCCCGCCTGGGGCGCTGATCCACATTGTCTCGCCGGTACGCTTGTCGAAGGCCATGAAGCGGTGCGCGCCGCGTCCGTGCTCGCCCCAAACGAAAGCCACACCACTCACGATTACTAGATCGCCATCAATAATCGGAGACACTGTACGTCCGCCGTGCGTAGTCAATAATCCAAAGTCTTCGCCGAGCGAACGCTCCCACAAGACTTTTCCTTCGCGTGAGAGCGACAGGAGCGTTCCCCCGACTCCGAAGGCATAGATGTTACCGGTGGAAGGATCGCCTGCAGGAGACGCCCATCCCACTCGATGTGGGGGAACGTCGCTCAAGTAGATATTGAAGCGGTGCTCCCAGAGAAGTTTTCCAGTATCGGCGTTGAAACACATCACGCGTTCCTGTTCCAACTCGCCTTTGTCCGCCGTGTTCTGCAGGTAAACTCGATTGCCCATTACAATCGGAGCCGAACGTCCGCCGTAAGGAGCTTTCCAGGCGAGATTTTGTCCGGCCGGTGACCACGCGGCAGGCAGGCCTTTCTCCATCGACACGCCATCACGCGCGGGACCGCGCCACTCAGCCCAATCGCTAGCTGCCGCTGGGGCCACCAGCCCTGGAAAGAAACCAGCGCTCAAGAAAAGGGCGTTCAAAAAAATGGAAATAACTTTAGTCATTTTGGATTTCCATGCGAACCTCTTGATCGAGAGGTGGAAGATTGATAAATGAAACTAAGTCCCTGAACTACTGCAACCCTAAAGATGTAGAATACGTAAACCTGAGTTGTAGTGATTCACTTTTTCTTTGCGCCAACTTAAACGAATTTAGCATTCAAGTGCCGCAAGTCCCAAAAGCAGTGTTGGGTTGGCTTTCAAAATGTCCGACAAACTTCAGTTTGTCGCGCCTGATACGACAAGCTAAAGCTTATCGGACATTAAGCGCGGAGATGGTGTCATGAAAATTAAACCCCAATTCGTTCTGCCCTTGATTTTGTTGTTGAGTCACGTAGTCGTGCTCAGCCAGGTTCCCAAACAACAGCTCAACGATCAGTTTTGGGAGGCCGTACGCAAGGGTGATCTGGCCGCAGTTACTGCGCTGCTCGACCAGGGGGCCGAGGTGAACGCGAAATTTCGCTACGGTACTACAGCGCTATTTAAAGCCGCCGAACGCGGCCACCTTGATATCGTAAAGCTGCTGCTGGCACGAGGTGCCGACGTCTCGGTAAAGGACACTTTCTACGGCGCTACCGCGATGTCCTTGGCGCTGGATCACAATCACGTAGACATCGTGACCGCACTGCTTGAGAAGGATCCGGGCAGCGCCGGCGAGGTCTTGATGAGCGGCGTAAGAGCGGGTAAGACACCGCTTGTTAAAATAGCTTTGGCTAGCCCAGGCTTGAAGGCGGAGACTCTGACGGCAGCTCTCGTCATTGCCACTGACGACAAGGACAAGACTGAGATTGTGGAAATGCTTAAGAAGGCAGGCGCAGCACCGCCGCCAACAGTGGAAGCCACAAAACTTCAGTCGTATGTCGGAAAGTACAAGGATGAGTCGGGAACTGAGGTGGCGATCACGCTTACGGAAGGCAGGCTCAGTGCACTCCCGACCGGGCAGAGGCCGTTTGCTTTGATACCAATCGACGATACTAATTTCAGACCCCTGGCGTTCGACGGCATCCTGATTCAGTTCAACGCCACGGGGCTGGAGCTGAAGCGAGGATCAAACACAACTCAACTGAAACGCGTCGTAGAAACCAAGTAGCCGTAGATTTGCAGACAACTGGTGGAGGTAGGAAGAGCGGGGGCAAGCCCATCTTCCCAACCCTGAGCCTATCAGAGTTGAGTCTTGACTCCCTGCTTGAAAGGCATTCGCGCGAGTTTGATGAAGCTAATAGATTTAGCTCGTGGTTGGGAAGGCGGTGAACTGCACCCTTGACTGACACAAAAAGTTAAGCATAGATCCCCCAGGGGGAGAAAGCTTAACTATGTCACAACAAAAACGGCGCGTATTCAGGCGCGAGTTCAAGCTCCAGGTGTTACGCGAAGTAGCCGCCGGCAAAAGCCAAGCGGAGGCAGCGCGCGAGTATCAAGTTTGCGAAAGCACCATTCACAAGTGGCGCGAACAACTCGCCAAATACAAAGACAAGGCATTCGCGGGCGCCGGCCGTGCCTACACCGATGAAGCTCGGATTCACGAGCTGGAGCGGATGATAGGCCGCCTCGCCCTGGAGAACGACTTTTTAAAAAAGCTTTTGCAGAAGCTGGAAAGCGACAGCTAAAGACTGACCAGCAACGAAAGCACTTATTCATGGAACTGCTGCGCCAGGAACTGGCAGAGAGACCGACCGCCGAGCGAGCCCTACGAGCGCTCGGCGAGGCGGTCGGGCTCTCGCGCTCGACCATCAGCCGCCGGCTGCGGTCCGCGACCATGACCACTACCGAAAAGGACATCCAGCGCCGGGCCCAGATCCAGTTGATAGCGCTGGAAATGCGTTCTTATGGTTATCGCCCGATCACCAAGGAACTGCGGCGCCGTGGAGTAATTATCAATAGCAAAGTCGTTTTGCGTCTCTTGCGCGAAGATAACTTGCTCTGTCTGCGGCGCCGTGGCTTTGTCGCTACTACGGATTCAAAACACCGCTTCACGGTCTATCCGAATCTGGCCCGCGAGCTGGTGCTGACCGATATCAACCAGCTCTGGGTCGCTGACATTACCTACATTCGGCTCCCGCGCGCATTCATTTATCTGGCCGCGGTGCTGGATGCTTACAGTCGTCGTTGCATCGGTTGGGCCCTGGCCCGTTCCATTGATGCGCGCTTGCCTTTGGCAGCCTTAAAGATGGCTTTGCAAACGCGTCGCTTCCAACCCGGTAAGCTGATGCATCACTCTGATCAGGGCGTCCAATATGCTTGCTACGACTATGTGCAAGTGCTCGAGCAACACCAAATCATCATTAGCATGAGTCGCCCCGGGACCCCTTATGACAACGCCAAAGCCGAAAGATTCATGCGCACCCTGAAGTACGAAGAGGTCTACCTGAACGACTATGACACCTTTGCCGAAGTGCTGGTTTCTGTAGAGCACTTCATTGATGCAGTCTACAATCACAAGCGACTTCATTCGGCGATCGGCTATCTGCCACCGGCTGAGTTCGAAGCTTCGCTTTCACCAGCAACCTTGTCTTAACTTTTTGCGTCATTTTAGGGGTGCACTACACGGGCTTGCCCCCGCTC
>DATLBQ010000163.1:0-9701 GCA_035526805.1 Pyrinomonadaceae bacterium | reverse complement strand
CGTGACGCGAGCGTCACGCCGAGCTTTGGTTGATCTGCGGATGTTAGCCAAACACCGAGAGAAGTTTGGCTAAGTAAGCGCGAAATCCTGTCGGTTGCGATCTCGCTGGGACAGTGAAAGATGCCGTAGCCTGCGGTTGCTGCGTTGGAGCAGCAGAAGCGACGTCAAATTGCTCTCCCGTGAAGCACAGTTTGAAACCTGCATCGTTTGGGCAACTCGTAGCGGTATCCGTCACCACGACAATGTAGGTGCCCGGTTTAGTCGGGGTGATCGCCGCTCCGTTGGTGGCGATAGGACCGTCTGGTCCAGTCCAACTATACGAGTAGGAGCCGCCGATCGGGCTTACGGTCGCGACCAACTGCGTTGGCGTGGCTCCGCCCTGTTCAAGTCCGTCCCCGTTCTCGCATAGTAAGTTCAACCCGAGTGTTACGGTTGGTGGTGTGTCAAAGCCGTCTACGCAGGTCCCGCTGCCGTTGCACGAGTCAGGCGCGTCGCAGGCGCCACCGTTGGAGTTGCCTGTGCAGGTTGTTCCCTGTGGCTTGAACCCGTTGTCTTGGCATTCGCCGCCCGAGCAAGTGTCCTGGTTCGTGCACTGGGTGCCGGCGTCACCGCAGTTCGTGCCGTCGGCCGCGTGATTTGGCACGCAGGAGCCATCCGTCCCACTACAGTGGTCTGGATTGTCGCAGGCCGTGTCCGAAGAGCTGCCACAGGCAGTCGCCGCGGACTTGAAGCCGTTGTCGTGGCACACGCCCGCGGAGCAGGTGTCCTGGTTGGTACACTCCGTCCCGGCGTCACCGCAGTTGGTGCCGTCGGCAACGTGGTTTACCTGACAGGTCCCCGACCCGTTGCAAGTGTCGGCGGCGTCGCATGTCGAGCTTGACGAATCGCCGCAGGCCGTACCCGCGGGCTGGTAGGTCGCTTTACACAGGCCGTCGGAACCATCGCAGGAATAGCTCGCACATGCAGTGCTGGCTTGGCAGGTCACGCCGGCACAGCGATCAATCAGCCTATTCGTGTAGGTGCAGGTGAGCGTCTCACCGGCATGTAGAGTAACCATACCGTTACCGGCGAACGGATTCTGGGCCGGACGCGGTGTTACGCCGTCCGCCTGGAATTGATCGCTGGTACAGGTGGCAGTCGTCGTCCACGAACTGTTCGGCTGTTCCGTCACCGCATACTGCGTACCGGCGCCTGCAGCGGCGGTGAGACCCGGGCTTTCGTGCACAGCGGTCGCGTTTGCGAGCTGGAAATTGTCCGGAAGGTCACCGTCGGGGCCGCTTATCGTAAAGTTGAAGAGGGTCGGGTCGTTAATCGCATTGCCGTTCTGATCCCTCGTCACCTTGTCGACCTTGATCTTGCCTGGGACAAGGATGGCGATGCCGGGCAGTTTCCCGCAATTGCACTTGGAGGTCGTGCCGGCCGTGGCCTGGAGCGGAGTAGTGCAGGCGTCCGAAGATTTCTTGGTGGCAAGCTGAGACCAACTCAAGCAGGTGTTGATATCCAGGTTGCCATCGCCATTTGTATCGACGCAAGCGACTTGAATGTTGTTGATACTTGAGTACACATCTGCGGAGCTACTGATATCGCCACAGACGTCCGTTGGTATGCTTGCTTCCTGGTTGAACCATGGCGGTGTTGGGGAGCTCGGGAAGTCCGCGACTGAGCATGTGCCTTCCGCACCGGTCAACGCGCTGCCGCCATTCTGCGAGGTCCATACGCCGACGTCATACCGTGCCGTTGCGGTCGAATGAAACTGCGCCACGAAAGAGACTGTGGCAGTATCGTTGGGGCCTAAACATCCCTGGACACCGGGAGCGATTGGATCCCTGTCCTCAACCCTGAGACTGGTTGTCTGGGCGACGCTGACGTCGTTCGCCGTACATCCGCCTGCAATACCAGAGGCCTGCGCCAAACACTTCGTGTTGGGCGTCAGGTCGCCACCGGCCGTCGGGATTTTGCAGGTGCCCCCGCTTGGGCAGTCGGCATTTACGCTGCACGCCGTGGTCGGGGCGTTGGAGCAGATGCCGGGCAGCGGTGTCGGCGTCAACGACTGTGGTGACGTCAGCGATGTGGCGTTAAAAAATCGCGCAGTTACCATCGAAGGTACTGACGATAACGATGTCATGAAGCTCGTTGGTCCACTCGCTACATTACCTCCGGCGAGACTGTAGTCCTTGGCGAGGACGCCGGCAGTTGTAAACAGGGTGACCAGCGTTAACGTCAACGTTAACGCCAGGCGCCCCTTGGTACAGACCATTCTGCGGATGTGGCTAGAGAGAATCCTATTCATGTTTTCTATCCTTTCGTTCAGCAAAGACAGTCCTTACGACTGCCGGGGGCGCAACGCTGTCCAGAAAGAGAGGTTGCTAAAAATCGCACAACAAATTCGCACCAACGAATCAAGGAAACTCAGAACCCTTGATCGCAACCGCAATGCTCAACGCAATCATGACTGGCAACGAGAGCTGACGAGGTAGCTGTAAGAAACTACGATTGATGCTTTTAGCGCAGCTTGATTGGTGCACACAGCGGGAGCGGAACATTAAGGCGACTCCTTCGGTTAAGCGCAGTCCAGGGACTGCGTTGGGTTAGAGATCGTTGTGGCAGAAACTGCCTTAACAATTGATCTCGGAGGTAAGCCGGGAGAATTTGGGATATCCGGGAATGGACGCTTTTGCTGGGTCTCGGAAAGCGTCCCCGGCACGCACTATGAAAACTCCTGACTACGAATCTAAACTACTGCGCGTCTACATTGGAGAACCCGCGCAAACTGCATGTCGAAGTGGCCTCTGGACGATGCCGCTTCTTTAGTCGGTTCGAGCGAGCCACTCAGCGAAATCTAATCCAAACCTCTTGTTGATCTACGCTGATGGAAATTGCCGGAATCTACGGAGGTTCCGGCGGATCCAGTCGGGTGACCGCATCGCTCGAATTTGACAGATAATATTTATGTTGCGAAAACATGACAACGGAGTTGCGTGCCTTTCGCGCTGGCAGGATCGCTTGAAATTGTTCGGTTCTATGAGGGCAGAATACTGCCGACGTGGGTCGGATCCCGAGCTAGTGTGGGGATGGATCGCCTGAATTAACTGCCTTTTTGCGGCATTTTTACGAGGTTGCGGCTGAAGGCGTAAATCACGAGCTCCAGTCGATCCGAGACCTCCAGCTTTGAGAAGATTGAGCTGAGGTGGTGAGTCACGGTGGTTTCACTGATGAAAAGTCGCTCGCCAATCTGCTTGTTTTTAAGACCCTGGGCGATAAGCGCTACGACCTGACGTTCTCTATCGGTAAGGCTGGCAATCCTGGCTATGTCCGGGTCTATCTCCCGCGCCTGCGTCATCTCATTGAGCACGCTGCCCATTAGCGAGCGATCCAGCCACACTTCACCCTGGTGAACTTTGTTAATAGCCTTTATGAGCACTTCAGCCGCGTGTTCCTTCAATACAACGCCCATCGCTCCCGCAATTATGGCTCGGCGCTGGCTCTCGGAGCTTCGCAGTCCCGTGAGCACCAAGACCCTGCTGTTCTTCGCCACTTCGCGCAGCTCCGGCAAAAAAGTTAAGCCGTCTTCGTCACCCAAAAGGATATCGAGGATGATCATGTTCGGTTGTTCGCTTGCCGCCAATGCCAGAGCTTCTGAACGGTTGCCCGCAACCCCAATTACCTCCATGGCCGGATTCTGGTCGATAAGCATGCGAAGTCCTGCTCGCACGATCGCATGATCATCGACGATCAGAATTCGAATCGGTTCTGAGTCGGAAGCTGTCATAATAGTTACAAAGGAATCTGCACCGACACTACAGTGTCATGATTCTTATCTGTATAGACGACTGTTCGACCACCCAATGCGGCGGCTCTCTCAGAGATTGAGCGGGGCGTAAAAGAAGCCTTTCCCAGACGCCTGAGGCGCTCGTTTCTAAGTTGCATTTCCAGATTGCCATCTTTAATGGCGATCTCCAACTTAGCGTATGTGGAGGTACTGTGTCGCCGGACATTACTCAATCCCTCCTCAATCATCTGGAACAACTCAGCGGCTAAACGATCGTAGACGGGCAGATCGTCGCGGCCGTCAATCTCCACATTTAAACCAGTGGCTTCTGAGAATTTTGCCGCAAATCGTCGGACGGCAGGTAAGAAGATATCACGTGGAGATTCACCCCTTCGCAATCCACCGACGTAGCTGCGCAAGTCGGCAATTTCGCCAGTAGTTAGCGTCAACAGCTCTTCGACGTTACTAAGCGCGTCTTCTCCACTTTGAAGTTTCTGTTTGACGGACGTCAGACCGAATTGTAGTCCAATGTAAGGTTGAATGACGCTGTCATGAATGTCCTGAGCAATCTTCCTTCGCTCCTGTCCGGCCGCGTCCGATGCGAGACTATCAACCAGTCTGATATTCTCAAGGACTCCGGTCACTTGCGCCATTACCTGCAAAACGAAGTCGATATCTCCATAATTGAACGGATGTGAGCCGCCGACAATATAGAGCCGGCCCACCGGTTGGCTGCGATAATAAACAGGAACAGAAAAGCAGGATTTCCCGTCAAAGGCGTTGACGAAACCCAGACCCTTCGAGTCCCCTTTTGACGAGACTCCCGTTTTCGTGTCATACAGTGAGACTTCGCCTGGTTTCTCCTTGCGGTAGATAATCGCTTGTGTGGGAGAGGCAGGTAGAAAACTCCGAGCCGTCTCTTCAGATATTTCATTCGGTGCGTTTTGTGGATCCTCGCCATTCAGATCGGCGCGATGCAGCGTGTAGGTTCCCTCACTGCTGCTTCCATAGAGTCTAATCGGTTGGCCTGTCTGAGATTTGGGAAGAATCAGCAGGCACGTTTCAGCGCCATAAGAGGAACGCAAGCTCCCAAGTAATGACCGAATCGTCCTTTCAACTCCAAACCGCGGATTGGAGACGAGCGAAACCTCCTTTAATAGCCCAAGACGCGCCTTCAAATTACTTTGGACGCGACCCCAAAAGGCGATCATGTAGCCCAGGGCCAACAGTTGGATGGGCCGAAGCAAAAGCCGGTTGAGTTCGAGATCAGTTTTTTCCGGCCCGGTGGCATAACCGACAATTGTAAACAGAACGGCAGAAACAATAGTGACCCGCAGTCCTGAATTAAAACCCCAGCCAAACGATGCGACCAGGATTGCAAAGAAGAAGAAGAAAAAGAAGATGCTGTTAGTTCCACTACTGAGAGCAATAAGAACAAGGTACCAGGCGACGTCCAGCCAGTGCAGGATTTTGTCTGGTAATAATCGACTATTACGAATGGCCAGGAAGTAAATCAAGAGGCTGTACATTGCATACGCAGCCAGCGCGAAGTAAGTGGGATAAACGAGCCGATCTGGTTCGGAGGGATCGAAATAAATGACCAGTAGCGCCGAAAGCGCGAGGACTGCCCGCATCGCCGAGATCATTCGCAAGTCGAATGAGCGCTCCGATAAGGGAAGTGCCGATGAAAGATCTTTACCTTGGACGTCCTCGGTCAAATATGTCTCCCTGGTTAGCAGCAGCTATACATATACTTAATAAGGAAACGCGGATTTTTCGGATCTTGAGGTTGGCAAAACTCAGGCTCTCAATGCCGCGGTCTAATTTCCTGGCCGTCTTGGGCGTCATCCTAAAACTCTTCGCCGGCAAACACAATATGGAGCAACACATCCTGGCAGACCGCGCAATAATGCCGGGGTGGGCGACCTAATACGACACTCATAGAATGACCCGTCTAAGTGCCCGTCCGAATGCAGTCCGATGATTCTCTGGCATGCAATGCGCTAGGGAAATCGATCGATAAAGTTCTAAACTGGCCGGAAGGTGAGAAAAGACAAGTTGCGATTACTGATTGTCGACGACGAGGAAGCCTCGCGATACGGGATGCGGCGTGCCCTGACGACGTTTGGCTATAGTGTTTCCGAAGCCGATTCAGCGGAAGCAGCGAGGATACTGGTCAAGCAACAGGAACCAGACCTGCTGCTGCTGGATGTGAATCTGCCGGGAATGAGCGGTTTGGATTTCCTGCGAGAATTACAGAGTGCAAAAGATAACGGCAATGAAAATGTTTCAGGAGACGGAAACGGAAGTCGTCCGCTCGTAATTATCATTACAGCGCATGGCTCGGAGCGAATGGCCGTCGACGCGGTCAAGTCGGGAGCATACGACTATCTGTCAAAACCGTTTGAGTTGGACGAGTTGCGGCTCGTTGTCAAAAATGCTGCCGAGACACTTGCACTCAGACGCGAGAATGTTTCGCTGCGACGCCGGATTGAGGCCGAGGCATCGCAGCGCGGCGCGCTAATCGGGAACTCCGCGAGCATGCAACGCGTCCGCGCGATGATCGAGAAAGTGGCTGAGACTGATGCGACCGTGCTTGTCAGGGGAGAATCGGGTACCGGTAAAGAACTGGTAGCGCGTGAAGTTCACGAACGCAACAGTGCGCGAAGCAAGGGACCGTTTGTCGCAGTTAATTGTGCGGCCCTGCCCTCCGAACTAATCGAATCGGAACTGTTTGGCCACGAGAAGGGCGCTTTTACTGGGGCTGCTGGCAGGCGTCAGGGAAAGTTTGAACAGGCGGACGGTGGCACACTCTTTCTAGACGAGATTGGCGACATGAGCTCCAACGTTCAGGCGAAGCTTTTGCGCGCGCTGGAAGAAAGGCGTATTGAACGGCTCGGCGGCAACGAATCGATTCCCGTCGACGTGCGTATCGTCAGCGCTACCCATCGCCCACTAGAACAGGAGATAGCGGCGGGAAATTTTCGCGCGGATTTATTTTATCGTTTGCGAGTGGTCACGATCGATATACCGCCGTTGCGCGAGCGTCGTGAGGACATACCGCAACTCGCCGAAACTTTTACCAGAATTGCAGCCGAGCGTTACAACTTGCCTTTGCGACAAGTTGGCCAGAGTGCACTTCGTCGACTCGTAGACTACGACTGGCCCGGCAATGTGCGCGAACTGAAGAATACAATTGAGCGCGCCGCGATTATGGCCGAGGGCGAAGAGTTGCGTTCGCAGGATCTACCGGACGAAATCACTCCAGGTTCACAGAAACGAACGGCTCCAACTGATAACAATTCGGAAGGCGGCTTAAGTGTGCCTTTCACTGCTGACTTCCGGGAAGACCGTCGTGAGTTTGAGCGCCGCTATATCTCGCGTTGTCTCGAACACACGCACGGGAATGTGACGAAAGCAGCAGAGATTTTGGCAATGCACCGCCAGTCGCTACAACACAAGTTACGCCAACTCGGCCTTGGCCGCCGCTACGTTTCTGTCGGTAACGACGCGCAGGATGAACCGAACGAATAGAGTAAAGCTTGCGTTTCAATTCGGTTTTGCTTTCGTGCCGTAGGTACGAGATGTTTATAGCCACGATTTCTATCAAGGCCTTTCCTTCGTCATGAGCGAGTTTCTCGCTCATGACGAAGGAGCCGATTTGGTGACGGGTGGTTGCTATAAACATCTGGCTCCTAACGGAGCCAAAATGCCCGCCGAACCTGCATCACTACTCCCGCGCTCTTATTTTCCAAGTTCGCTCTGCTAAACTTTCCTCCGCTCAAATAATTTTTCTCCAAGGTGCCTTTCATGAAAGCTAGCATCGACGCAATTATTCAGCGCGATCAAGCCGAGTATCTTGATCAACTGACTGCGCAAACAGATCCAATTCTTCGCGAGATGGAAGCGTACGGCGCCGAGCACGGCGTTCCCAGCGCCGATCGTGAGGTTGCGCTGTTTGTGGAAATTACCGCCCGCGCGATTAACGCGAAGCACTGCCTGGAAATTGGTATGGCTATTGGGTACACCACGACACATCTCGCTCGCGCTGTAGGCGAAGACGGTGAAGTCGTCACTATCGATCCCAGTGACGAGATGATCAAAGCAGCGGAGGGCTACCTTACTCGCGCGGGCCTGCGCGAACGTGTTCGCGTCGAACGCGGTAAAGCTTTGGACGTTATTCCACTGCTGAAGGACACGTTTGATTTGATCTTCATCGATGCTGTGAAAGAAGAATACGCAGATTATCTCAGACTCTCCTTACCGAGATTGCGCAATGGCGGCGTGGTGATCGTCGATAACCTTCTTTGGGGTGGGCAGGTGGCCGGCGAAGTTCGCTCACTCGATCAGGAGAGTTCCACGAACGCGCTCCGGGAATTTAACAGGTACTTCGTCAACCATCCGAAGTTGCGAGCCCAAGTTCTTTCAGTCGGTGATGGGTTGGGTTACGCCGTCAAGATTGCCGCGGAGGGCCAGCACCGCGGGCACAGCGGACCTCAAGGCAAATAGATCCTTTTTGGACGCGCTGACAGGTCAGCGCACCCCAAGCAAATGATCCAAAAAGATAACGAAGAGGCCCGAAGCGAAGCGAACCGGATCATCGCTAACGGTGGCGTCATCGCCTTTCGCACCGACACGTTTTACGGTCTTGGCGCCGATCCGCTGAATCCGGAAGCTATCAGGAAGATAAAAGAACTAAAGGGCAGGGAACAAAACAAGCCGATTCTGCTTCTGATTTCAGATCTTGACGAAGTTGATAGATTCATTGCGCAATCGGAATTCTTCAAATTGATCGCCCGGAGTCATTGGCCGGCACCGTTAACTCTGGTTGGCGTCGCTCATCCGCATGTGCCGTTGGAATTGACAGCGGGAACAAAAACTATCGGCGTTCGGTTACCTGACGACGAAGAGGCGCGCCGGTTAGTTCGCGCTTGCGGCGGCGCTTTGACGGCGACCAGCGCAAACATTTCCGGGAAACCACCGGCGCGCACTGCGGAAGAAGTAGAAAAATATTTTCCGTCGGGAATTGATTTGATTATCGATGGCGGCGAGGCGAACGTGACGGAGCCGTCCACCGTTTTAGATCTAAGCAACGAAGAAGTTCGATTGCTGCGCGAAGGTGCCGTCTCGCGTGCGGCTCTCGAGCATTTATTCTAACGTCGCACAAAGTCGGTGAGTTCCCGTTTCGCTCCAAGCCGCCCTATGGAATTACAGGGCGGCTTGGATTTTTTACAAGATACTTCTAAACCGTCACAGTAAAACCGCGATCTTGCAAAATCGTTCTGATGACATTTACTCGGTGCCTACTGTAGCCAAGATTAATCGCCGCCGTAACTAGAGCATTAGCTCCTTGACTGAACGAGGCCGTAGGGGTCAGCAGAAAATGTGATTGTAAAATAACCGTATCAGCCGGGGCGGCACCTATAGCTCCACGAATTTGCCACAAGGCCGCCGACCACATTTCGCCGTCGCGGTGAACTTCTCCTACCACGGACTCCGGATAATGCTTGGTACTGTCGAGACGCCGGAGGCAGGGAGGATTAGTTGAACTGTAGGAAGTTGCATCCCACTCGGCAATACAGTCATCCTGGAAGCCGCCACTAAACTGTGCGCCGACTGTGCCCGCCCAGTAGTCGCCGAACCCCTCACCCATCGATCCGGCTTCTAAGGACGAGCCAAAGTTTACTACCTGGTTATCCTGAATTGAGTGCCCGTATTCATGCCAAATCACCTCGGCGTCTTCGGCGTCGTCGACGCCACCGAGTCCGAAAGTAATTTCCTTGGATTTGGGCGAGTAGAATGAGTTGTCGATCTTAAGCCGGTTGACGGAGAACACTTGTTGCCGGTTGTTTACATTGGTAAAGCCAAGCGACTGAATGTAGCGCTCTGCATAGTCCAGGAAGTAGTAACCCATCACCTCGCTCAAGCCATC
>DATLBQ010000162.1:0-4699 GCA_035526805.1 Pyrinomonadaceae bacterium | reverse complement strand
CGTCGCTGTTGAAAACCGGAAGGATCATAGCCCCATATTCATAAGGCGCCATGAATTGTGGATCAAGACTAGTGGACAAACGCAATAGCGATGGCAAAATACGCAACTGCAGAGCCCCGAAATCGTTCAGCGAGATTGGACCCGAATGCATGCTCTGAAAGTTCAATGACTTTCGTCCTACGTATTGCAGAGATCTCATCCAGTACCAATCGGCGGCCAGGCCGTTGAACGCCAAACTCAAGCGCTTTGCCGTCGGACCCTTGAGGTACAACTCTTCGTCGGCTGCTGCGATCGCGGGTATTTGGCGATGACCATCAATCCACTTGGCAAGTAACACAATGCCCGCGAGGCCTAAGAGTATCACTGAACATAAGGCCGCGGTTCTAGCGCGATTCGAAAGAGTTCGAAGTGTTTTCGAGTTGCCTTGACCAGTCATTTGAAGTTGCGTTGATTGAAAATCAACGCCCCGGCAGCCAGCACGACACCCGCATAGACAGTCGCATATAACAGCGCAAGTAGCAGCGCCGATAAGCTAGGCGAATAGCCGTGGGCGGCGGGAGTGATCAGACTGTAGTTCGCAAAGTTAGGTAATACGTAATACAGAGCAGTGAAGCACCAGCGAGCCGCCGTACCGCCGAGCGAGGCGGCAAACATTTTTAGATCGGCGCTAAAGTGGCCGGCGATAAATACGAAGAACGTTAACAGAGCAGAAAGCGCAGGGGACGAAAAGGAAGAGAAAAGGAGGGCCACTGCCGTAACGATAGCCAACTCCATGTATATCAACAGAATTGCGGGCCAGATGCTAACAACCAGAGGGTCCCAGCCGCGCTTAACGTAAAGCAGTGCAAGAGACACTCCCACACCCATTACCAACACGTTGACGAGCAGCGTTAGACATAGGCCCAGGTATTTACCGAAAAGGAATTCACTTCGCCCAACAGGCTTTGACAGAATCGCATAAATCGTACGCCGCTCGATCTCTTTGTGGACCAGTCCCACGCCAACAAAGATTGCGATGAAGACTCCGAACAAAAGAATGGAGCTTAGCCCAAGGTCAACTATGATTTTTGCTTCCTGCCCACCTGACAATTCGCCAAGGAAGATAGCGCCGGTGGTGAGCAACAATACAAACAAAACCAGATTGTAGAGCACTCGATCGCGCACCGCTTCCCGGAAAGCATTCCCGGCGATTGTTAGTATTCGCCAGCTCGATCCGCTCTTACCGTCTAGGGAGTGAGTGTCGACCGTAGATTCGAAAGTGACAACTGGTTTTTGATCCATGCGCGTGTCGCTCATTTCACGCATACTCTATCGCAGCTCACAAAACTCCGAAACCAAATAATTTCGGACGCCCCTGAGAATTAGCTGTCTACATCGGTGAGCAGAAGAGTGTCGGTTAGCAAGTCGGAAACGTCTATGCGTTCATTAACGATTGCTTTGATCTAAGCCTGAAACGCCACTCCTTGTATGGTCCAAACGCGAAAAGAGTGGCAATCATCAACCATCCAAAGCCGCTTACGGCGCGAACAATTTCCACTCTTCGCGGTTCTCGAAATACCACTTCGACGGTTGCTTCAGCTGGCGGGATGGTTATCAAGATAGCCCCATCCTCAGCGGGGCGAATATTGAGCGCTTGCCCCTGCGAAGTTGCTGTCCAGAGAGGGTAATAGTAAGTCAGCACCCGTGCGTCTTCACCCGGTCCCCTTCCAATCTTGAAGGTGCGACGTTCGCGTTCCCAGGATGTAATCGTCACCTCCCGCGAATCTGCCTCCACGGCGCTGTTCATCTTTTTCATGTGACTCAAGTCTTTCGCCCAGACGGGTTGCCACTCCTTATAGCTTAGGGCACCGGGAACGTGCGGGAACTTGGAAGTAAACTGCTCACCCTGCAAATATTCAGCGTCCCAAACAACTTGATAGGTCACAAAGAATACTGCGAGCGCGAGTGCGAAGCCGACAGCCAAATCACGCGGTCGAAAGCGGCTGCGCAATCTGTCAACCCATTTTGAAAGGCTGGCGGCGAGGAGAATTGAGCCGCACATCGAGGTAATGCCAAGCCATCGCCAGGGAAACTGCACGTCACGAAGTTTTGGAATTATTGCCCATACCGGGCGGCTGACTTCCGTAGCCATTAACAGCGAAATTACAGCCAGGAGGAACACGGCCCCGAGGGCTGGGCCACCGCGTTTTGAAAATAGTCTTCGCTTTATCAAAATAAGCGCTGGTAAGAGAAGTGCCACCGTGACGAAGGCCAACAAGTTTATATACCACGCGCCAAAATTGGTCAGGTTCGAGGCTGAGAAAAGAAAGTTTACACGATAATCGTAATAGATGTTTGGCTCGACGGTGCTGCCCTTAATCCAGGGAAGTTCTGCCAGGATCGTACTCCAGAAAAAGGCAGTCGCGGCCAACGAGGTACCGGCTGCCAGAGCCAGCTTCAGCAAGGTCTGCCAGAATAATTCCTTGTTTATTCGGAAGGCTGCATAAACGACAAGCGAAACCGAGCCAATAAGGGTGAGTGGTAAATGCACCAAAATCAGAAGAGCAAACGCCAGGGAAAGCCCGGCGACGTCGGCGGCTTTTCCTTTGCGACAGACTCGATCGACAAATGCAAAAGCGAACGGCAATACTGAACAGCCGGCATATTCAGCGAGCATCGATGCTCGGTAAATTTGGTTAAGGTGATAGGGAGCAACAGTGTAGATGATCCCCGCCCACATCGCGTTTCGGGTTTGGCCCAGGCTGCGAGACCAAAAATAGACGCCCAGTCCGCCGACGACCGAAAGCAGAGAGAGTGTGAGAATGGTGGCGTAATACCAACCGGTGAATATTCTGGCCGCACTCAGAAGGTAATACAGACCCGGTGGATAAAAGCGAAGTCGTGCGTCACCGTACCCGAAATTCGAGGTGCTCAGCCATCCCGGGTAAAGCTTGCCCCGGCGAATCGAATCGTGGAATTCGATTGCAAAACGGTAATGATTATTTAGATCCGAACCGGAGGGAATTCCCCAGATAACAATTGGAAGCAAGGCAACTGCGCCGGCGAGCGCGACAACTATTATCCGTTGCCATTCCTGCGAAAATGGCGCGCTAAGGCGCAAAGGAGAAGTTCGTCGAGACTCAAGGCTAACTGAGAGGTTGAGGGATGGAGTCGCGGTGGTCATTTTCAAGTTTCAACGATTCGTCTGGCTGAAAGAATGGTTGACCACTTCCGCACATTGCATCGAGAACTTTAATCACCGAAGGTATTGCGATAAATAGGGCCCGTGAATAAAACCGCGGCGATATTCCAGACGGCAATTTTTGGTAATGCGCTTTGTAGCCTGCGGCGATTTCAGGTTTGCAAGTGTTCACAAAACACGCGGGCTAGTAGTCCGTTAAAAGATTCAGGAAGGATGGAAGGCGGAACCCTTCTTATAATGTTTGCAATCAAGTTTATCGCGTGTCCCACTTGTTGCTCTTTAACAAGAGTCTAATTCAAATGCGTGCCAGTAACGGCGCGAGTCGCATCCGCGGCGCAAGTTGGGGCTGTGTCTGTGCGGTTATAGTAGATGACGCCAGATTCGTTTACGAAGAAGCTTCGTGAACCTGTGCCCGTGAGAATGCTGGTCTCGGTGTGAACAGACGGCTGCGATTTGGCATCGAAGGCCGGAACACCCAGGCCGCTGACGCTCTCCGCTGAAAAGAGGTAACCATTCTTGGGTGTGCCGCCGCCTATACTGGCCGCGCTAACTACAACGTCCACTAATCTTTGAGCGCCTAACGCTGTCAGATCACCAAACTGGCCACCACCCGCGGTCGATTGATAAGTAGCTTCTGAGCTGGCAATGATTCGCATAGTGGCCAGGGCCGACCCCTCATTGGCAGCTCGCCTGGAGGCGAGAAGATTCGGGATTGCAATGGCGGCAATAACGCCGATGATTGCAACAACAATCAGCAGTTCAATTAGGGAAAAGCCGTTTTGGGTTTTGCGGTTCATGTATCTCTGCTCCTTCGAAGAGAACCAATCCATCAGCCGCACCTTGTGATAATCACTGTGTCTCCGGAATTGACCTGTCGACTGCTATAAATTTGTTAGCTATAAAAAATCTACGGAGGCGAATAAGGACTCGCCCCCGTAGGTGGATCAACATCATCCTTGAGACATTTTAGTTGAGGACTGAGCCCGTCACTACGCGAGCATCTACAGCTGTGCACGTTGGCGCTGTATCCGTTGTATTGAAATACATGACGCCTGATTCGTTAACGTAAAATGCGCGCGTGCCCGTGCCGGTAATCGCGCTGGTGCCGGTATGAACTGCCGCTGTGGATGAAGCATCGAAGGCCGGAATGCTGGGGCCAGCGACGCGGCTAGCTGCGTATACGTAACCGCTCTTTGCGGTGCTGGCGGCCGTGGCGCCGGCTACGACGGCATCAATCAATCCAACAGTGCGCAAGTCAGCCAGGCTGCCGTATTGACCGGCGCCGGCTGTTGCCTGGTAGGTGGCTTCGGAACTGAAGAGGACGCGCATGGTAGCGAGAGCTGAGCCCTCATTCGCGGCGCGACGTGAAGCGAGAAGGTTAGGAATAGCGATGGCGGCGATAATACCGATGATCGCAACAACGATGAGGAGTTCTATAAGTGAGAAGCCCTCTTGGCGTTTCGTTTTCATGATTCTAATGGTGCTCCTTAAAGCGAAAGTTGTTAGAAGTTTGTCGCG
>DATLBQ010000161.1:0-12421 GCA_035526805.1 Pyrinomonadaceae bacterium | reverse complement strand
AGCGATTGGCATCGCTGTAGTGCTGGTGGGCGTGTATCTGCTTTTGAATATAATCGTAGTCGGTTACGGCCTATACGGAGTGGTTACTCATCCTCATTACTTTTCACAATGGAAGCTTGCCCTGACCGAGCACCCGCGAGTACACGGCAACATTTGGCTCATCGTGGGCGTTTCGCTAATTCTTTTTCCGAAGCTCGCGCTCGGTCTTTCAGGTTTTGAAACCGGCGTCGCCGTAATCCCGCTCGTCAAAGGAGACGAAGACTTAACCGAAGCCGACTGGGAAGACATTCATACGACCAGGACCGGTCGCGCCCCCGAGCCACATACGAAGCACCTGCTCGCCGCGCGAATTAAGAACACGCGCAAACTTCTGCGCAGCGCAGCGCTAATCATGAGTTTGTTTCTCATCACCAGTAGTCTGGTGACCACGCTGCTGATTCCGGCGGAGAAGTTTCAGGAGGGTGGGGAGGCAAATGGGCGCGCGCTCGCCTACCTTGCCCACCATTTCTTCGGTGATATTTTTGGCACGATCTACGATTTGAGCACAATCGCCATACTCTGGTTTGCCGGCGCCTCAGCCATGGCCGGCTTGCTGAACATCGTGCCGCGGTATTTACCAAGGTACGGAATGGCGCCGCAATGGGCACAAGCAACGCGTCCGCTCGCACTCGTTTTCACCATAATCGCTTTTGCAGTGACCCTGATCTTCAACGCCGATGTTGATGCGCAGGGCGGCGCTTACGCTACCGGTGTACTGGTCCTGATGACTTCGGCGGCTATTGCTGTAACGCTTGCAATGCGCCGGCGCGGGCAGAATTGGATACCGTTTTTACTTATCGCATTGGTGTTTACTTACACCACCATACAGAACATCCACGAGAGGCCTGAGGGAATCAAGATCGCTTCTTTCTTCATCCTGGCGATAGTTACCGCGTCACTGTTCTCACGGGTTTGGCGTTCAACGGAGCTCAGGGTCGATCGTATTGAACTCGACGATCTCGCGCGCGAATTCGTTCGCAAGGCGGCGGCGGGTACTGTTCGCATCATCGCTAATCGTATCGATACCGGTGATGCTCATGAATATGAGATTAAGGAACGAGAGAAGCGCACGGATAATCACATACCGCCAACTGAGCCGATCCTATTCTTTGAGGTGACGCCCGGCGATGCTTCGGAGTTCTCTGGTGTGTTGCGCATCTGCGGGGAGAAGGTCGATGGCTATCGGGTATTGCGAACTGTGTCTCCGGCCGTGCCGAATGCGATCGCAGCTTTCTTGCTCTACCTGCGCAACGAGACCGGTAAGCTGCCTCACGTCTATTTCGGTTGGAGCGAAGGTAACCCGCTATCATACTTGATGAAGTACATAGCGTTTGGCGAAGGAGACACCGCCCCGGTCACTCACGAAGTGTTACGTCAGGCTGAAAAAGATCCCGAACGGCGCCCGATTGTGCACGTCGGCGGCTAAGTCCTGCTGATTGTCGATTCTCGCGCCAATGGGCCGTACAATTCGAACCGTGTGGAAAGCGCTCGCCAGTAAGAGACTTCTGGGATACATCGTCGCGGTAGTTGTTATTGCAGCCGCTACTGCGGTGCTCAAAATTTTCGGTGGTCATGTTAACCCGACGACCGTCGCACTAACGTTGCTGCTAATCGTTCTTTTTGTTGCCACCGCCTGGGGCTCCAAACCCGCTGTACTGGCATCACTCCTCGGCGTCGCGTGCTTCAACTTCTTCTTTCTTCCTCCCTTCGGCACTTTTACGATTGCCGAGCCTGAGAATTGGATCGCTTTCATTGCTTTCATGATCACTGCCATAACCGCCGGGCAACTTTCGGCGCGGGCGCGGCGACGGGCGGAGGAAGCTGAAAAAGGAAGGCGTGAGATCGAGCGACTCTACGAGGAGCTACAAGCAGTGTTTGAGCGCGCGAGTCAGACGGAGGCTCTGAGACGAAGCGAGAAGCTGAAGTCGGCATTGCTTGATGCTGTCACGCATGATCTGCGTACACCGCTCACTTCAATCAAGGCATCTATCACCACCTTGTTAGATGAAGTGCGAGGCGGATCCCATGAGGAGCCAGTGGTCGCGCTCGACCCTGAATCCAGACGTGAAATGATGGAAGTGATCGATGAAGAGAGTGATCGGCTAAATCGTTTCATTGGCGGACTAATCGATCTGGCGCGCATCGAGGCTGGTGAACTCCACCTCCGACGACGATGGAGCGCTGTTGATGAAATTATCTCAACGGCTCTTGCACGTGCGGCGACCATTACACAAGGTCACCAGGTTGAGGTCAATATTGAATCGGAATTGCCAGTCGTTCGCGTTGACGAACGGGCGGTAAGTGAAGTGGTTTATACACTCGTTGAAAATGCCTTGAAGTACTCACCGGGCATTGCAAAAATCCGCATCATTGCGGAGCGCTCTGCTGCTGATGGCATGATAAGGATGTCGGTGGAAGATCAGGGCGAAGGCATTGCTGTTGATTTGCGGGAGCGCGTTTTTGATAAATTCTTCCGCGCTACCCGTGACGGAGACATTAGTACTCACAAACCTTCCGGGACAGGAATGGGTTTGGCTATTGCCAAGGGCATTGTCGAAGCCCACGAGGGAAAGATCTGGATTGAATCAGCCACTGGTGGCAATGGAACACGGGTCGTGTTCACGTTACCGTTGGGAGATGAAGAGCTGACAGAAGAGTCTGAACATTCCGCGGCTGTAGCTACTGAGCCATGAACGACAAGCCACGAATTCTGGTAGTAGATGACGAGCCGCAACTTACAAGGGTGCTGCGGACTGGACTCAAGTCTCACAGTTACGACGTACGCACCGCCGCGGATGGGCTTTCCGGTCTGGAGACATTCAATGATTGGCATCCGGATCTTGTCATTACTGATCTGGCTATGCCGAATTTGAACGGGCTTGAACTCTGCCGGAAGATACGCGCAGTTTCGCCAGTTCCAATCATAGTCCTTTCAGCCAAAGGCGAAGAAAGGACGAAGGTCGAAGCTCTCGATATCGGCGCGGATGATTTTGTTACAAAGCCGTTTGGGATCGAAGAGCTGCTGGCTCGAATCCGCGCCGCGCTTCGCCGTGCTGTGACACCGGTTGTTAATGGCGTGGAGCCTACGCTGCTGCAGGAAGGAGATTTTCGTGTCGATCTCGAATCCCGTAGCGTCACAGTGGGGGACCGCGAAATCCATCTGACACCAAAAGAATTCGACTTGCTAACCTATCTGATGAAACACGCCGGCAAGGTGCTCACACATCGCAGGCTGCTCGCCGCGCTCTGGGGCGGAAACTATGTTGAGCAAAATGAGTACTTGCGCGTCTTTGTCGGCAATCTGCGAAAAAAGATTGAGACGGATGCAACAACTCCCCGATACATCCTCACCGAGCCCTGGATAGGCTATCGCTTCAACCCAAGCGCGGAGTAAACAGCAGAGCAGGACACACGTTGCAATGAAGTTGCTGCGACCCGCATCCTCTTCAGGCTGTTTGCTGTTTACTGTCTACTGTTTGCTAATCCACATCTTTACAAACTTTTTATAAACCCTTTACACCCTTCTTATATGGGCGGGCGTAAGTTCTTTGTATGAACACACAAAGAACCAAGAACGCTGTCTGGTCCTGGGAAGTCATGGCAGCGGTCTGCTGCTTCGGTGGCGGGATTGGCGCGGCGCTGCTGGGAAGCGTGTTGACCGCAAGCACGTGGATATTGGGCGCGGAAATGCATCCGTGGGTACGCGGGCTTGGCACTGCTCTTCTGATATTGACCATCCCGTTATTGATTCTCGCCGGGTACTGCATGGATTGGGCGGAGCGGGAGCCGGAGAAACCGCGACTTCCAAGTTCGGAGAACGGTGAACGCGGCAGTGTTCCAGTGTACCAAGCTCTGGTGGTTGGAGTGTTCTTGACCACAGTACTGATCGCCCCTCTAGAGCTTCATGCTCAGCAAACAGTCTTCAACGTTCCGACAACAGACGTGCTCGACAAAGGCAAGCTCTATTTTGAGATGGACATCAGTGCGAAGCCTAACGATTCCGCTGCCTTGGATAAATTTTCATCATTTGTGCCGCGCCTTGTTGTCGGAGCGGGAAACAGAGTGGAGGTTGGTTTGAATGTTTTGGGAAACGTTCAGCCAGGTCCTGACGCGACGACAATCGCGCCTGCGGTGAAGTGGAAGGTTTACGACGGTGGTTGGGCCATTGCGCTTGGCGACAACGTCCTTATTCCTGTGTGTAATAAATCTTATGACCTCGGAACATACGCCTACTCGATGGTCCAAAAGACAGTAAACAAGAGCACTCGCGTCGGCTTCGGTGGCTACTTTTATAGCAAGAATGTGGTGGCTCCAAATGCGAATCGTGCCGGCGGCCAATTCACATTTGAGCAACCTGTCACGAAGAAGCTGAACATCAATGCCGACTGGTATACCGGCAATCATGCGAACGGCTACTTGACCACAGGAACGGCATACAAGTTAACCACCAAGCTAACGGGCTTGGCGTCTTACTCGATCGGTAATGCAAACGCTCCGAATGGAAATCATTTCCTTTATTTCGAGTTGGGCTACAACTTCAATTAGCGGGTAAGTGTTATGCGGATTTTCAATCAGTACCAATCGAGTTCGCCAGGGCGGCATAGAAAGGCAGGGCTTCGCTGGGATGTTTTATTTAGTGATCTCGACTTGTATGTGTCGGTAATCCTGGCCCGCTTCATCGTTAGGCGAACACTTCGACGTCGCTTCTAAGGAAGCAATAACGACGTGGTCAGGACAAGCTAAGACCCGACAGCGATCGCTGAGGCGGACCATAAGAAACGTTCTGAAGCTCGAGAAACTCAATGTTAGACCTAATCTTCATAAGTTCGACGATCGTCTTCTTTTTGCTCGGCCTGGCTTATGTGCGCACATGCGAGAATCTGCAGAAAGAAACCAAATGAATTTCGAATCAGTTATCGGACTAACACTTGTGGTTTTGCTACTGATGTATCTCGCTTATGCGCTTCTGCGCCCAGAGAAGTATTGAGATGACCTCGAATGGTTGGCTGCAAATCTTATTTTTCTCTGGGCTGATTCTTGCCGTGACGAAACCGCTGGGAGTCTTTATGGCTCATGTCTTCAATCGCGAGCGCACCTTTATGGATCCGGTTGTGCGCCCTCTCGAAAGATTGATCTATAAAGCCACTGGAGTTGACGAAAAACGTGAAATGGCCTGGAGGGAGTACGCGAGTGCGATGCTTCTGTTCAGCGTTGTTTCGATGGTGGTCCTATATCTGCTGCAACGGTTGCAAGGTGTGTTGCCATTCAACCCACAACACCTGGGTGCAATCGAACCGGATTCGGCCTTCAACACTGCAGCGTCGTTTACGACCAACACGAACTGGCAATCCTACGTGCCGGAAGTGACGATGAGCTACCTCACGCAAATGGCTGGTTTGGCTTATCACAACTTCGTTTCTGCAGCGGTAGGAATCGCGCTGGCGATCGCGTTCATACGCGGTATCGCCCGTCGTGAGATGCAGACCATCGGCAACTTTTGGGTTGATACGACGCGAGCGTTGCTGTGGGTGCTGTTACCGTTTTGTATCGTCGGCTCGCTCTTGTTGGTATCGCAGGGCGTTGTACAAAACCTAAAACCTTACGACTCGGCGCTGTTGATTGAGAAGCAAAGCATTGCCGTTGTTAAGAATGACATTAGTGGAAACGTCATAACGATCGCGCAGGGACCGGTCGCTTCGCAGGAAGCCATCAAAATGTGGGGCACCAATGGCGGCGGCTTTTTCAACGGCAACAGCGCTCACCCATTCGAGAACCCGACGCCACTTTCAAATCTCCTGGAGATGTTTGCCATCTTCGCCGTTTCGGCTGGTTTGACATACACGCTAGGCAGGACGACTGGATCGCAGAAGCACGGCTGGGCGGTATTCGCAGCGATGGCCTTACTGTTTTTTGCAGGTGTCGCTACCACTTATTGGGCCGAGTCACGCGGCAATCCTTTGTTCGCCGGAACAAACCAGACAGCGAACTCGATGCAATCGGGTGGAAACATGGAAGGTAAGGAAGTTCGATTCGGTATTGCGAATAGCGCCTTGTTTGCAACTGCCACTACCGACGCTTCGTGTGGCGCAGTCAACGCCATGCACGATTCCTTCACTCCGCTCGGTGGGATGGTACCTCTCTCCAACATCATGCTTGGCGAGGTAGTTTTTGGTGGCGTCGGTGCGGGAATGTACGGGATTCTGATTTACGTGATTCTCGCGGTCTTTATCGCGGGCCTGATGGTAGGCAGGACGCCGGAATACCTGGGCAAGAAGATCGAAGCCTACGATGTGAAAATGGCGGTGCTAGTGGTGCTTGTCTTTCCCTTAACGATTCTGGCCTTCGCCGCTATTTCAGCAGTCTCTCCGAATTTTGGCACATCGCAATTGAACAACAACGGACCGCATGGCCTCTCCGAGATTCTCTATGCATTCACGTCAGGTACTGGAAACAATGGGTCGGCCTTGGCGGGCATCTCGGCAAATACTCTCTGGTACAACTCGACGATCGGCATCGCGATGCTCGTTGGCCGGTTCTTCATGATAATTCCGATGCTGGCCATTGCTGGAAACCTGGCCCGTAAGAAGACCGTTCCGCCATCGCTTGGTACGTTCCCCGTCACCACACCTCTTTTCACTACGCTACTGGTGAGCGTGATTGTCATCGTCGGGGCGTTGACTTTCTTTCCGGCATTGAGTCTGGGACCAATCGTAGAGCATTTGCTACTGCAGGCAGGGAGGACGTTTTGAAAAGGAGAGGTCTTAGGTCTTTGGCTTTTGGTCTTTGCGCGCGATTTGAACTTGAGCAATACAACGAACAGAACGAAATCGAACCCAAGACCAAAGGCCAAAGACCTAAGACCACAACAAGCACCAGAGAGGATGACTAACACGACGAAGAAAAAAGCAATCTGGAACTGGCGGATCGTCAAACGAGCGATGGTTGATTCGCTCGCCAAGCTAAATCCGCTTTCGATGATGAAGAATCCGGTGATGTTCGTGGTTGAAGTTGGGAGCGTCTTGACGACCGTCCAACTCATTCGTGGAATGATAGCGCCTGTTCCCGCCGTCACCAACACGGCCTTTGAATTCCAAATCACACTTTGGCTGTGGTTCACCGTGCTTTTCGCCAACTTTGCGGAAGCGATGGCGGAGGGGCGAGGAAAAGCCCAGGCGGATAACTTGCGAAAGGCGAAGACCGAGACAACGGCGAATCGCCTCTTGCCCAACGGGCAAATCGAAGTAGTGAACGCTCCCCAATTGCGCAAAGACGATGTGGTGGTTGTGTCTGCGGGCGAATTTATTCCCGGCGACGGTGAAATTATCGCGGGGGTTGCCAGCGTAGACGAATCGGCAATCACAGGTGAGTCAGCTCCGGTCATTAGGGAGGCGGGAGAGACAGGTCTGCGGTTACCGGCGGCACGCGAGTCCTCTCCGATCAAATCAAGATAAGAATCACGTCGAATCCAGGCGAGACCTTCATCGATCGCATGATTGCTCTCGTTGAAGGAGCCGAACGTCAGAAGACTCCGAACGAAATCGCACTGAATATTCTGCTTGCGGGACTCACAATGATTTTTCTTCTCGCGGTCGTAACCCTGCAACCGTTTGCTATCTATTCCAACACGGCTCAAACCATCTTCGTGCTGGTCTCGCTGCTCGTCTGTCTAATCCCCACGACTATTGGCGGATTGCTCTCAGCCATCGGCATTGCGGGCATGGACCGGTTGATCCAACACAACGTGCTCGCGATGTCTGGTCGCGCCGTTGAGGCGGCGGGCGACGTGAATACATTGCTGCTTGATAAGACCGGCACGATTACGCTCGGCAACCGTCAGGCTACGACATTCATTCCCCTTGCAGGTGTAGCGGAAAAAGAACTCGCCGAAGCAGCACAACTCTCCTCGCTTGCAGACGAAACGCCGGAAGGCCGCTCGATTGTAGTGCTGGCAAAAGAGAAGTACGGGTTGCGTGGTCGTGAACTCGCTCCGCATGAAGCAACCTTTATCCCTTTCACCGCCCAAACGCGAATGTCTGGAGTTGATTTTGATGGCCGTGAGGTTCGCAAAGGTGCGGCCGACGCGATTGAAAAATATGTCATCTCGTTCGGGAGGAGCATCCCGAAGGAATTGTCAGAGATCGTCGAAAGGGTTTCCAAAGCAGGCGGCACGCCTCTAGTCGTTTCCGCTGACAGAGCGCCGCTGGGCGTCATTCAATTGAAAGACATCATCAAGGGCGGAATGGCAGAGCGGTTCAATCAAATGCGACAGATGGGAATCCGGACCGTCATGATTACCGGAGACAACCCGCTCACCGCCGCCACGATTGCTCACGAAGCCGGCGTCGACGACTTCCTCGCCCAAGCCACACCCGAAGACAAAATGGCTTTGATCAAACGAGAGCAAGCGGGCGGAAAGTTGGTGGCCATGACCGGTGACGGAACCAATGACGCTCCTGCTTTGGCCCAGGCGGACGTGGGCGTCGCCATGAATACAGGTACACAGGCGGCGAAAGAAGCGGGAAACATGGTGGACCTCGACTCGAACCCGACGAAGTTGATCGAGATCGTGGAGATTGGCAAACAACTGTTGATGACCAGGGGCGCCTTAACCACCTTTTCGATCTCTAATGATGTGGCCAAGTATTTCGCCATCATTCCCGCGATGTTTGCGGTGGCGTTTCCGGTCTTAAACTCGCTTAACGTCATGAACCTGCGCACGACGCAGTCGGCGATTCTTTCTGCCGTAATCTTCAACGCCCTGATCATTATTGCTTTGATTCCCCTGGCGTTGCGCGGCGTCAAGTATCGCGCCATGAGCGCGGCGGCATTGTTGCGCCGCAATCTTTTGATCTACGGCTTAGGCGGACTGGTCCTGCCCTTTGTGGGGATCAAGATCATTGACTTAGTCGTTCACGCTCTGAGATTGGCGTGAGGGTGCGCTGTATGTCTTTAGTCACTGAGCTTAGTGGGAACACAAAATGAAGCGGAATCTGATCACCTCAGTTTTAATGACAATCGTAACGACAGCCTTGCTGGGGTTGGTCTATCCACTCATTGTAACGGGGCTTGCCCAAGTCATCTTTCCAGATCAAGCCAATGGATCGTTGATCAGAAGCGCTGAGGGCACCGTGATTGGCTCGCGTCTGATTGGCCAGCCCTTTTCTTCACCCGGGCACTTTCGATCACGCCCCTCCGCCGCTGGTACAAATGGCTACGATGCGGGCGCTTCGTCAGGCTCGAATCTTGGCCCAACCAATCAGAAGCTAATCGATCGCGTGAAAGTCGATGTTGAGAAGCTGCAGGCGGAGAATCCGGGTAAACCGGTGCCCATTGATCTGGTAACAACCTCGGGTTCCGGTCTTGACCCGCACATTTCTCCTGCCGCTGCAGAGTTTCAAGTCCCGCGCGTCGCTCGCGAGCGTGGCATGAGTGAGGGAGAGCTGCGGCGAATCGTCGCTGCACATACTAAAGGCAGACAATTTGGTTTCCTGGGCGAACCAACCGTTAACGTGCTGGAGCTAAATTTGGACTTAGACAGAACTATACCTATGAAGAAATGAGTTGGTTCTTTGTGCTTTGTACTTAGAGCTTGGAGAGTAACTCGACACAAGGCTTCAAGTACCAAACACAAAGCACGTCCTTCTTATGAATCAAAACGGAAACCGTCCATCACCTGAATCTCTTCTCGCCAGGCTCAACCAGGGCGAGCAGGCGAAGCTACGCGTTTACATCGGTGCAGCGCCGGGCGTGGGTAAGACTTACCAGATGCTGGAGGACGCCCACCTCCTCAAGAAGCAAGGAGCCGACATCGTGGTTGCGGCCGTGGAGCCTCATGGCCGCGAAGATACGGAGGCGATGATTGGCGACCTGGAGCGTGTGCCGTCGCGCCGAATCGAATACCGAGGCGTCAAACTCGAGGAGATGGACCTCGACTCAGTGATCGCTCGACGCCCGGCGATCGCTATCGTTGATGAACTTGCTCACACGAACGTCCCGGGTTCGAAAAATCGCAAACGTTACCAGGATGTTTTGGAGTTACTCAACGCCGGCATTTCTGTAATCACCGCCGTAAACATTCAACATCTCGAATCACTGAATGATGTCATAACTCGGACAACAGGAGTCCGCGTACGCGAGACGGTTCCAGACTATTTCCTGCGACGGGCAGACGAAGTGGTAAATGTCGATGTCTCCATCGACACCCTGCGGACCCGTCTGCGGCAGGGAAAGATTTACGATGTAGTGAAGATTGAACAGGCCCTCAATAACTTCTTCCGCAAGGGAAATCTTTCCACCCTACGAGAACTTGCCCTGAGGCAGGTAGCTACAGATCAGGCCGCCAAATCCAATGATTACCGTGAACGCGAAGGCCTGGATCGGGCGGTTATCCCTGAGAAAGTAATGGTTGCGATAGCGTCTCGTGGCAGCGCAAAAAAGTTATTGCGCGTTGGATCCCGCATAGCTGGACGCCTCGCTAGCGACTGGTACGCCGTTTATGTTGAAACGCCTAACGAAGAACCTGGCCGAATTAAACCTGCGGATTATGCGGCGCTTCAGGAAAATATACGATTTGCTGAGGAGCTGGGCGCGAAGATCGTTAAGTTGAAATCACGGCGCGTAGCAGATGCTTTGATCGATTTCGCAAGACGTGAAGGTATTACGCATGTTGTCTTCGGCCAGACCTCTCGGTCTCGCTGGGACATTCTCCTGCACGGTTCAATCATCAACCGCTTTCTGGACGAAGTACGCGATGCGACTGTGCAAGTGGTGCCGTTACACCAGAGGTCAAAGATCAGAGGTCAGAGGTCAGAGGTCGGGAATCATAAGAAGAATTCTGACTTCTGACCTCCGATCTCTGAGCTCTCTTTTTATGGGCTTAAGAACTAAACTTTTATTCGGTTATCTAATTTTCATTGCCGCGCTTGTGCTGCTCGGCGGGTTGAGCGCCTGGCGGCTGCGTGAAATGGGTGACGTATCCCGGCGCATCATCTCCAATAACTACGACTCAGTCGTGGCTGCGCAGGAGATGAAGGAGAGCCTCGAGCGCCAGGACTCCGCCGCGCTCTTTGCGCTTCTCGGTGCCCGTGACAAGGCAATAACTCAACTTCGTGAGCATCGTGCGCGATTTGACGCCAATCTTCACAAGGCAGAAAACAACATCACAGAAGTCGGTGAGGCGGAGGCCCTGAAGACACTTCGCCGTGACCGCGATAGTTACTACAAAGCGTTCGACGCTTTCTTAGCCAAAGTGAATGCTACAGAGAGTTCCGGGCAACAAAGCGTGACCAGGGGCGAAGAGACGTCAGAGCGCAACGAGTACTTCACACGACTCGAACCAGACTTCAATAAACTGCGCGCCGACTGCGAGCACCTCCTGCGACTCAATCAACGCGCGATGCTTGCCAAGTCGGAGGCGGCCGCCGGTGTGGCTCAACTGTGGTTCTACCGCACCCTGTTAATTGCAGGTGTGTTGGTCGCTGCCGGGTTATGGCTGGCTTTCATTTTGTCAAATCGAATAGTCGAGCCGTTGCGTCAGCTCACTGCAACCAGCGCAAGGATGGCCGGTGGAGATCTCGATGCCAGAGTAACGGTGACTTCGCGGGATGAAGTTGGCGTGCTGGCTACGGAATACAACCGTATGGCGGAACGAATTCGTCAACTGCGCAGCTCCGATATGGGCAAACTTCTGGTGGCCCAACAAACTACCGAAGCGGCAATCGATTCGCTTTACGACCCGGTGATAGTCACAGATGGCGAAGGGTGTGTGACCAGGCTAAATCATGCCGCAGAGATGATCTTCGGTTCTGAGAAAGAAAACATTGGCAAGCACGTAGGCGAGGTGGCGCGAGACTCGCGTATCGCTGGCGCTGTTGCGGAGGCCCTGCATTCGCAGCGTCCTGTCGCCGGCGAAGGAATAGCTTCAGTTTTGCCACTTGCCGTCGACGGCTCGGAAAGGGCGTTTCGCTTGCGAACCACGCCGATGCGCGACAACGGCAATCACTTGCTCGGCGCTGTCACCATTCTGGAAGACATCACTCACCTGCGCGAAATTGATCGACTCAAATCAGAATTCATAGCGACCGCATCGCACGAGCTTCGTACTCCTCTTACCAGCGTGCAAATGGGAGTTCATCTACTGCTCGAAGGCGCGCTCGGAGAGCTAACCGATAGTCAAAATGAAGTGCTTCAAGCTTGCCGCCAGGATTGTGAACGGCTTGATAAGTTGACGCGAGACTTGCTTGATCTTTCCAGGATTGAGGCAGGTGAAAGCCAGCCCCTGCTCGCGACTGTTAGCGCGCGGGATTTACTCACCACGGCTGTTAAAGAGTTGCGCCCTCAGGTGGAAACGAAGGGTCTTAAATTGAGCGTCGACGCTCCCGTC
>DATLBQ010000160.1:0-7758 GCA_035526805.1 Pyrinomonadaceae bacterium | reverse complement strand
TCCAGGACGCGCTCGATCTCATCGAGTTCGCGAACGGTCCGGTGACGTCCACGTGGGGAAAGAAGCGCGCCGACCTCGGTCATCCCGCGCCGTTCAACCTGAAGCTGCTGGGTGTCGGGAACGAACAGTGGGGTCCGCAGTACATCGAGCGATACGAGATATTCGCCAGAGTGCTGAAGGAGAAGTATCCAAATATAGCTCTTATCTCCAGCGCCGGACCATCGCCTGATGGGGAGCGCTTCGACTTCTTGTGGTCTAAATTGCGCGAGCTAAAGGCCGATCTCATTGACGAACACTACTACATGGCCCCGAAATGGTTCCGTGACCACGCTGGGCGTTATGACAATTACTCGCGCACCGGCCCGAAGGTTTTCGCGGGTGAATACGCGGCGCAGAGCGTCGGCATCGCCAGTCCTGACAACCGCAACAACTGGGAGTGCGCACTCTCCGAAGCTGCCTTCGTTACCGGCCTGGACCGCAACGCCGACGTCGTCCAGATGTCTTCGTATGCGCCGCTCTTCGGGCACCTTGAGGCCTGGCAATGGACGCCCAACATGATCTGGTTCGACAATCTTCGCTCCTACGCGACGCCAAATTACTACGTTCAAAAATTGTTCAGCCTTAACCGAGGCACAAAAATCTTGCCGGTCCTGCTAAACGGGTCTGCGAAAAACGGACAGGGTGAACTCTTCACCAGCGCATCGCTGGATGAACCCGCCAGCGAAGTTATCCTGAAAGTGGTGAATGCTGCTCCGTCGTCAAAGGAGGTGCGCATAAATGTCGCCGGCGCCAGAAGACTTGGCAAAATGGGAAAAGTCTTCATTCTGGAGAGTTCCGACCTGAAGGCCGAGAACAGCCTGGATAACCCGACGAAGGTTGCACCAATCGAACGGCAGTTGTCAGTGCCCGCGGGTGAGTTTGCGTACACGATTGCTCCGCAATCGCTCACAGTGATTCGCGTCGGAGTTAAGTGAGAGCCTTTTTGGATAGCGCGCTACCTTTGGAGTGCGCTGACCTGTCAGCGCTTTGGTCGGCTCCGACCTGTCGGAGCCATTGGTCTCCAAAGTCTGCAAATGAATACAATTCGACCCAGGTTAACAATTTTGGTGGTGCTCGCACTGCTCTTGTTGGGCAGAGTTGTGGCGCAGCTCTCTCTCGTTGGCGCGCAGACAACCCGAACGGCAACCATAACCATCGACGCGCGCAAGGTCGAAAATCGCATTAGCCCACTGCTGTACGGCCAGTTCCTCGAGTTCATGTTTGAAGGAGTGAAAGGAGGCCTGCATGCAGAACTGATCCGCAACCGCAGTTTCGAGGAGATGCCGAACATTATTGGCCTCCCACGCCACTGGGACCGCTACCCCGATGACCGAAACGACGATTATGCACTGACCTTCCTTTGGGACGAAGATGTTGCTTACCCCCAGCGTAGGCAGATGAAGGTTGACACGGGTGAACGTGAGACGAAAGAGCACTCGTTACGCGTCGAAGCTCGCGACGCAGCGATTCGACGTCACGGGTTTTATCAGGCTCGCATTCCGATACGCGCCGGCCTCGAATATCAGGGTTACGTCTGGCTCAAAGCGACTAGTTACACCGGAGCCGTGACCGTCGCGCTTGAATCAGACGTGAACGAAGGCGAGGTCTATGCTTCGTCGAACATCAATGGGATCGGGAGTGAATGGCGGAAGTACGCCTTCACTTTGAGGCCAACCAAAGACGACCCTCTCGCGCGATTCGCCATCCTTTTTCCGGGACGAGGCCGGGTGTGGGTTGATCAGGTGTCGTTAATGCCTGGCGATGCCATGGCTGGTGGCGTGCGCCGCGACGTGTTTGAAAAAATCAAAGCCGTCAAACCTGCCTTCATACGCTGGCCCGGTGGCAACGTTGCGCAGGACTACCGCTGGCCGTGGGGCGTGGGGCCGCGCGACGAGAGGTTTACGTGGGCCAACCTCTCGTGGAAGAACGAGCCGGAGCCGAGCGATTTTGGTACCGATGAGTTTATCCTTTTCTCTCGAGCGGTTGGGGCTGAACCTTCGATCACAGTCAATGTGGAAGGACGCGGCGGGAGCGTTGAAGAGGCGGCGGCGTGGGTTGAATACTGCAATGGACCGGCGACTTCGAAGTATGGCGCAATGCGCGCAGCGAATGGACATGCGAAGCCTTTCGACGTCAAGTTTTGGGAGGTGGGCAACGAAATCTGGGGTGACTGGGTGCGTGGCCATTCAGATGCCGATACCTACGCCCGCAATTACATCCGTTACGCCAAAGCGATGCGCGCGGTCGACCCTTCGATCAAGCTCATCGCCGTGGGCGACAACAATATGAACTGGAACCGCACAGTTCTGCGCGCGGCCGGACAGAACATTGACTACCTGGCAATTCATCACTACTACGGCCGAAGGGAAATGGCCGGCGATCCGTTGAACTTGATGGCCCGACCGCTATTCCTCGAGCGCTTCTACGGAGATGTCGAACGATTGCTCCGTGAGACAGTTCCGGGAGGTCGTATCAAACTGGCAATTAATGAGTGGGGACTGGACCTTCCAGTTGAACGACAGTATTCGTTGGAGTCCGCTCTTTATGGCGCCCGGTTGATGAACGTTTTTGAGCGGCAGGGAAACTTGGTCGAGATGAGCGCTGTCTCGGATCTTGTCAACGGCTGGCCCGGTGGCATTATCCAGGCTAACAGGCAGCGAGTTTTCGTCTCTCCTATCTATCTGGTTAATCAGCTTTACAGTAAGAACCGCGGCGATGAACGACTGGCAGCCACCGTCACCAGTCCGACCTTTGACACGAGCAGGGAAGGGAAGAACGTGCCTTATCTCGATGCAGTAGTGAGCCGCACTGCTGCTGGCAGAAATATCTTCATTAAAGCGGTTAACAGTAGCCCGACAAGCGTTTTAGCAACCACCGTTACCGTGCAAGGAGCGAGTCCCGTGGGCCAGGTAGAAATAAACACTGTCACCGCTGCTTCGCTCACGGCTTCGAACGACTTCCTGCGGCCCGATGCAGTGTTCATTAAGAAAACAACGATGCGCGGCGGGCGCACCTTCGTGTTGACGCTACCGAGACATTCGGTGTCTGTAATCACTTTCGAAGTGCGGTAAGGGTCTTGGGCCGCGGATTTACGCGGACGAACGCGGATCAGAATTGGAATTAGCTTGGTTGGGACCTGATAAATATTCCTTGCGCAAATACGTATAGTTGTTTCTTGTTCAGATCCGCGTTCGTCCGCGTAAATCCGCGGCCCAAGACCCTTACCGCACTGAACCACTACCACTGAATCATGAGTTACTGACCAGGTCGCGCAGTCTTTGCGCCGCCGATTCTGGCGTGATGTCCCGCTGTGGCATCGCCAACAATTCATATCCGACCATAAACTTACGAATCGTCGCTGAACGCAGCAGTGGAGGATAAAAATGCCCGTGGAAATGCCATTCAGGGTGGGCCAGGCCGTCGGTTGGACGTTGATGAAAACCCATCGAGTAAGGAAAAGAAACTTGAAATAGCTTGTCGTAGCTTGTTGTCAGCCGCTTGAGAATATCTGCCAACCCGGTACGTTCTACGTCATTAAAGTCATCGATACCTGTCGTATGTCGTTTGCTTATTATAATCGTCTCGAATGGCCAGATGGCCCAAAACGGAACCAGGGCATAAAACGAATGGTTGGCGCAGATTAGTCGTTCTCCCGAATCTATCTCGAGCGTGAGGTAATCGCATAGCAAGCAACCACCACGCTCGGTATGATATTCACGCTGCGCGTTATTCTCTTTTATTGATTCGTTAGGCGCATTGGCATTGGCCCAGATCTGGCCGTGGGGGTGCGGGTTGCTGGCCCCCATTTGCGCTCCACGATTTTCAAAAATCTGCACCCAATTAACAAAGGGTAGCGAGCCCAGCTCAACGTACTGATCTCTCCACGTGTCAACAACCTGGCACAGTCCGGGAACCTCCATTCGGCCAATTGTGAGATCGTGTCGCGGTGAGAAGCACACGACGCGAGAGATTCCCTGTTCAGCCTGGGCCACTAACAGTCCGCCCTCGTCGAACTTGCCTGCCGGCGTGTCGGGCCGCAATGCAGCAAAGTCATTCTCGAAAACGAATGTGCTGGTGTAGGGCGGATTGCGCACGCCTCCCACGCGCGAGTTCCCGGGACACAGGTAGCATTCCGGATCGTACTCGGGCCGATGCTCCCGAGTGACATCCTCAATCTGGCCTTGCCAGGGGCGATCCGTGCGCTGCGGCGAAACGAGCACCCACTCTCGCGTGAGCGGATTGTAGCGACGGTGTGGGTGACGCGTTAGGTCAAACATTTTCTTGTTTGCATTGGCAATCAAAAACCCACGTTGGTTTCCTCCACTCCGTTTGCAGCGGTGCAAATGTAGATCTCGGGAGTGAGCCCAGTCGCATCCTTATAACCGCGGGTAACAGTTTCCTTGAACTCATCAATGCGTTCGGCGGCGATAAGATTCACGGTCGAACCACCAAAGCCGCCGCCGGTCATTCGAGCACCGTAAACTCCTCGAATCGCCTGCGCAAGTTCCACCAGCAGATCAAGTTCCTTGCAGCTGACTTCATAGTCATCGCGCAGGCTGCGATGCGAGCTGTTCATCAGCTGACCAAAGGCCTCAAGATCGCTTTTTTCAAGAGCTGCTCCAGCCAGGAGCACGCGCGCGTTCTCTGTGATCACATGGCGGGCGCGCCGATAAATCACTTCTGGCAAGTCGCCGCCATACTGTTTCAAGTCAACCTCAGTAGTGTCACGCAATGCTCTTACGTTGGGCCGACGTTGAGCAAAATATCTCACCGCAGTCTCGCACTCCAGGCGGCGCGCATTATATTCACCGGTTGCCAATGAATGTTTCACCATGGTGTTGCAGATAGCGAGTCGCGCATGTTCCGGCACACGGAGCAACTTGTATTCCAACGAGCGGCAATCCAAAAGTAACGCCTTTCCCGCCTGACCATGACAGGATACGAACTGGTCCATGATCCCACAGCGGAGTCCAACAAACTCGTTTTCGGCCTGCTGACAAAGTTTAGCTAACTCGGTACGGTCTACCGCCAGTCCTGAATTCCTGAGCAGGGCGTAGCCGCTGGCGACTTCCAGCGCTGCGGATGAACTCAACCCGGATCCAATCGGCACCTCTCCTCGAATCCGCAGCTCCGCGCCACGCAGACGATGGCCGGCACGCTCCAGTGTCATTGCTATCCCCCTCACGTAATCGCTCCAATGACCAAGGGCGTGCGCGTTTTGTTCGTCGAGATCAAAGGCTATTTGCTCGGAAAAATTCTCAGCGAAGACGGACAGCGTGCGGTCGTTACGTGGCGCACTGGTCACCCACGTCGAGAACCCGATCGCGGCGGGCAAAACAAAACCATCGTTATAGTCGGTGTGTTCGCCGATCAAGTTGACCCGCCCGGGAGCACGAAACATGCGCTTACCCTGGCTGGGGAGTTCAGTCTCAGCTTCGTTTGTATGAGCCACGTTTCGATGCTATGGATGTGCGGGAACTGTTTTCGGCAGCATTTATTTCTGGTCTTGTCATGATACAACTTGCGCCCAATGCTTAAAACCGCCTCACGCTCGATCTTAGCGAGTTGCAAGTTGGAGGCGCCGGCACTCTGATCGCCGACGGCGACGGTGGAAACCTTTCATTTCGCATAGAAACGATTCAGCTCTCCGCCGGCAAGAAGCTGGACTTGATAGTGCCCGCAAGAGGCGGTTTTGTTCTAGTGCTCAAATAATCGGTGTGTGATGAGTCGTTACGCGCCTGACAGAGGATGCCACCAACAAGCGTCGCGAGAGCGAGCAACTCGGCAATACCGACGATCAAAGGCACCGCATTCAAAGTGTCGCTAGCAGTCCCGCCAAGAGAGCACCCCGCAATGCAATATCGGATATCAGGATGTGCTCGTTTGCGGCGTGTGCGCCGTCGCCGTCTATTCCAAGCCCGTCGAGTACGGGAACATTAAGCGCGGCGACAAAGTTGCCATCCGATGCACCGCCGACCGATTGCTCTCCAAGTTCAAATCCGAGGCAAGCAGCGAGCTCACGCGCTTGCTGGTAAAGCCTCACTACCCCTTCCGTCCGCTCAAGCGGGCCACGGTTGATGCCTCCGTTAGTCGCGAGGTGTACGCGATCATCAAAGGATCGCAAGCTGCGCATCAATTCATCGACGCGCTGAGCTTCTTTGGCGCAACTGAAGCGGACGTCGATTTCGATCTCCGCCTCCGCCGCGACCACGTTGCTCCGGGTCCCGCCGCGCACAACGCCAACATTGAAATTCGTTCCACTCAGGGGGTCGCACATCGAGTGAAACCGCTCAGTTTGCCGCGCGAGTTCCAGAATGGCACTCGCTCCCGCCTCGGGGTTCAAACCGGCGTGCGCGGCGATGCCCTGCGCCGTCACCTTCCATACACCCGCACCTTTGCGCGCCGTTTTCACTTGACCACCAGGCGCAGGCGGCTCAAGCACCAGCGCCTGCTCCGCGCGCCTCGCCTCTTTTTCAACCAGCTGCCGCGCGGGTGAACCGTATCTGTGTGCCCCAGCACCAACGTCGTACGCGTATCATCAACCTGGCCATCGAAAGCGCGCATACGCAAATGTTCGCCATAGCCAGGAACAAGAATCCTTTCAATGGAACTGATCTCTGGGATTGTGCGAGCAATATCGACCAGGAGGTCAACGACGGCACGGCTGCCTGCAAAGTCCCCTGAGGGGGACTCAGTTTCGACTAGCTTGCAAATCGAGCCGAGGATCTCGTCTTGTCGGCTCGCGAGTAAAGCACGTGTCGCCGACAGTTGAGTGGCACCAAGGTCGTTCATGATCTGCTCGGCTCAAAGCTCCCTACTTGAAGGATATGGATCACCAATGAACTTTTAGACGAAGCCTTTGACTTTCTTGTGGTAAATGAGGAGGTAGACTCCAACCGACTGATCGTTCCTGGAAGCGCCGCAAAAGTCTTCGATCTGGTATCCAATACCCAGCGCCTCACTGAAGGCCCACCGCGTTGCCTCTCGCCACCTGGCCGCCAATTCCGGGCTCTCACGCTGCAACGCATTAATGTCCGCTGGAATCTCTATCGAGACATCGTTCTGACCGGCAACTTCTGATGACTGCTTCTGAGGCACATTGTTTGGGCCAACCTGGACGAGGCATGCGATCGCAGCGAGGTCAAGGTTCGAGGTTCTGCTCCGGTCTTTAGTTTGAAGTCGCTCCTGTACCCGGCTGCTGTCTAGCGGCCAAGTAACCCAGAGCCGATCGGTACCGTTACCGATCTGATGCAAAAAGCTCGAGGTTGTTTCACCGTAGAAGTTGATCTTGTAAGCGTCGGCAACGACCCCGAGCTTTGCGAAGTTGAAATGCGCATTCAGACTCTGAAGTGGGTCGAATGTCCATGTCATCCGAGTGATTCCTTGCGCGAGAGCCCGATCACGCTGCGCTAACTTGAGTTTGTAACCGAGATTGAAGTTGCGATAGGCCGGCCTAACCGCAAGCATGTGCGAATGGTGGACCATACGCTCGCCTTCAAGCCCGATGAAACTGTAAGCGAAGCCGATCAGTGACGACCCGTCAAAAGCGCCGACCAGAATCCCGCCGGTTTCCCGCGTCGCTGCCAGGATGCTGAGCGGAATGATGTCGCGATCCTCAAACTCCCAGACGTCTTTCTGGAGCGATTCGACCTCTTGCATCTCCGCGATAAGTTCTATGTCGCGGATAACGATGCTGGATTTTTCGGTTGCGCTGGACAC
>DATLBQ010000159.1:0-5701 GCA_035526805.1 Pyrinomonadaceae bacterium | reverse complement strand
AGCTTCTCCCAGGCCCACATAAAACAAAGCTTCATGCGCGCGTTCGAGCGCAGCTTCGGACGGCAGACCAGACAGCTCCGCCATTAGTCGAACGAAATGCACTGCACTCATCTTGGCAATAAATGAATCGCGTTCCGGCATGTAGCCGATGAGCGAGCGTATCTGCTTCACGTCGGTAGTGATGTCCTGACCGAAGATATGGGCAGTGCCGGAAGATGGAGCGTGGAAACCAAGCAGCGTGTGAATCAGCGTTGTCTTGCCGGCGCCATTTGGCCCGAGCAGGCCGATGGCCCGTCCGCGTAGTTCACCTTGAAGGTTTTGAAGAATTGGACGGCCGCCAAACTTGACGCTTAGCCCATTGAGATCGATGACCGGGGCGAAGTTTGCCGGATTGCGGAGGATTGCCTGTTCGAGAATTGGTTCAGCTAACGCCATCTTGCAGACTTTATATCCCTGTTCTGATAATTCCAAACAAAAGCGAGACCGAAGCTTGTTCCCATCAGCACGAATGCACCGATGAATGCAAACGCTTCGGCGGGTCCTAAAGTTCTGCCAATCGCCAAAATTCCGATCAGAAAAACTGGAAGGTTGAGGACCAACGCTGACGCAACAGGAAATAACGCTGCAGGACGGCAACCGCCAAGTCGCTTGCGCAACCAGAACAGGGACGGCGCGTAGGCGAGCGAGAAGAGTAGTGCTGCAACGACAAGTGAGCTGAGAGTGGCGCCTTTAATATCCGCCGCGCTTAAGCTCTCGCCCCCGACGATCGCGAAGGTGAGTAATAAGGCCAGAAGTCCGATTAACCAAGAGCCAAGCGAGATGCAGATGAGTTTCATAGGTTTCCTCAAATAGGATTTCTCTGTACAACCTCAGTGAACCCTGCGTCCTGGCAGTAAACTTCCTGAAACGATTCAACTCTTAGACACAGAGCACAACTGAATTAACCTGAGGGTTGGGACCCTGAGGTTATCCAACTTCTTTCCTATTGTTCTGGACTGTTTGCTGACAGGCCAGCGCACGTCACAATTAGTGTTTCATTCCCTGTTGAAGAATGTGTTGAATCTCCAACGAGTTGGGCGCGCCCAGTAGCGTCGCCGGACTCAATCCGAAGGGGCCGCCCTCTGTATTAGCAGCAAAGGTGATGCTATCACCCTGCGCGTAGGCATAAGCGAGCGTGGGCGGCATGTCCGCGGCCATCGCTTTGATTGCCTGTTGCTGCTCCTGCGGCAAGCTGCCGGCGGAGTTGGCAATGCGTTCTGCAAACGGCTGCACCAGTGGAGCCAGGTTGTGATAGAAGAGCGCCGAAAAGTTTGCGTTGCCGTCAGCCGGCAACCCGGCAGTGAAACGGCCCGAGCGCAGCAGTGTGTAGCCTTGCTGTTGCATCTGCACTGAACGCTGGACCATCGCCCGGCTTGGGCCCATCACCATGTAACCATTCACAAAGGTGTAGTTAACTTCAACGCCGAAATCGGCTGACTTCAGAGTGTAGTAACCGCGACCATCGAGCTCAGCTCGATCCCAGACCAAACCAGCCTTGCCAAACTTCGCCGCCTCTTTATTAATTTCACCGACAATGCGTTCCAGCGTCTGCTGCAAATGAGCCGAGTCGTTTACCTCGAACACCATCTTCCAGGAAGGCGTCGGCAGAATCGGGCCATCAATCGCGAAGGCAAACTCACCGCCGAGTGGGGCCGCGATATCTCTGCGAATATCCAGGCCGCGCTCAGCCGCCTGCTTGTCAAGATTCTTCCGCAAGTCAGGCGATACTGTTTCCAGGACGCCGAGCAAATCGTCAACTAACTTAACCGGGTCTCTAACAACAAAGCCTGCGGCCACGTTTGCATCCGGCGAAATGTATTCGATCGAGCCCATTGGACCGGGATCTGCCAGCCACGACGGAATACCCCGCTGCGCTTCGTTGAAAGACACCGTGGCCATCGTGTGGGTCTTGCCCTGCAAGGTGGTTTGGTCGAGCACGAAATATTTCAGGTTCAGGATACCAAGCTGTTTAAGCGCGCTTTCACGCTGCTCGCCGCCTGCGCCTTTTGTGATTTCCGGCTTTGCCTTCTCCATAAGCCGCTCAAGATTCGCGGCGACTACGAGACCCGCCCCTTCCTGATAAACCTGCGCGATACGGTTGTGAAATCCAGTTCCAGTGAAGCTGCTCGTGCCACCTTTCTGAACAATCGTCGCCACATCCTGAAGCTGATTTAATTTAGGACTGGCCGCAAACAAGTTGCCTTGGATCCAGACGAACAACTCCTCCACTTTCTTGCCGGACTCAGCTGCGGTCGCCGTAGCTGTTAACGGATCCTGCAGGAAACGTATGGCCGGACGCCCGGAGCTGCCGGCTTTCTGCGCACCAGCAAACTTCGCGATCTGCTGTTCGATAAACTGCTGGAAACCGGCCGAGTTTTTCAGTTCGGCCAACACCAGCGGCGCGACCGGTTCACCCTTTTCGTCCATCGAAACCGACACCGCGATTTCGTCTCCCAGGTAATCGCCAAACTCACGGATACTGCCGATAACCTGATCAACATTCTGACCGCGATGTCCCTTTCCTTCCTTCTGCCACCACTCGCGGAGTGCTGCATTCTGATTGATGCGCTCCTGCATGATGCGGTGCGACTCGACAATCGTCGAAGTCAGATTGGGTAGCGCCGCATACACGATCGTGCCTTCCGGCATCAGGTCGAGCAGATGGGTTGATTGACGAACTCCGGGTTGAGCAACTTTGCCCAATTCTTTGTTCAGTGACGTGAAGGCCTGCAGCGTTTCTGCATATCGTGCGGCTTTACGGCTCCACGCAACTTCGTCCTTCACCGGGATTTTCTCGATTGAGGCGTTGGTGGTCGCCTGTTCTCCGCCGCGCAAAACGCGTTCGCTGCCGGCGTGATTCATGTGCACTTCGCCTTCAATCACCGAAACGCGCGAGCCCTTCGTGCCACTGTTTACGGAAAACACGGTGCCCGTAACCGAGACGTGCGAACCATCACCAGTGTCAACGAAGAGATGTTGCTTACCTTGTTTGGCTGCTTCCACCACTATCGCGCCCCGATTCAAATGAATTGTGGTGCCTAACCAATCCTTGGTTATGAAAAACTCCGAACGCTCTTTCATCTCGATCACGGATCCGTCACCGAGACGAACGAATGCGTGCGCGTCTTTAGCGGTGCGAATGCGATCACCTTTGTCCAACTTTTCGCCGGCGGTTACCGGTGTACTACGCGTGTCGGCGATTTCATAAACCTGCCCTTCAGCCGCCTGCACGGTCGCTTCCAGGTCGCCGCCGAGCGGCGCCCAACGTTGAATAAACGGAAGCGCAACCAATCCCACACCAATCACCAACGCCGCGGCGATTCCCCATCGCAATACCACGGGCTGAATGCTGTAGCGACGAGTCGTGCCGGTCTTCTTGGCCGGCGCCATTCGGCGTGATCGCGCATCCTTCATCGCTTTGCGACAGGGGATGCACTCATGTGTGTGATCGACCAGCAGTAATGAACGAGCTTCAGACAAACTTCCCGTCAAATAAGCGGGAATAAGCGACTGAAAATCGGCACAGTCTCCTATTCTCGTGGCAGCGACAGTCTTAGGTTGTGCGCTCGTTTCCGCGGCCAGGCGCGCCCAAACACGCTCAGCCGCTTCGTTGACTACCGCCGAATCAATTTGTTCGTTTCGGATTCCCGTAGTTGCCTTGTCGAGAATTGCGTCGAAATCATTATTGCTTTTCATGATGTTTCTCCAGAAAGTGCCCTATCTCTTTTCGTAATCTTGTTCGCGCGCGATGCAGCACGACTCCCACAACCATTTGTGACGTTTCGAGCATTTTCGCGATTTCCTGATTGTCGTAGCCTTCGTAATAACGCAGCACAAACATTTCACCGGCCGTCTTGCCCAAACCCGCCACGGCCTGGCGTATCAGCGTTTGCAGCTCCCGATCTGCCTGCTGGGCCTCCGGATTTTGAAACCTGCTTTCGAGTGCCTCGGCAGCAACGTCATCAAGTCCGACCGACTTTGCGCGCTTGCGGCCTCTTAACAAATCGAGGGAGGCATTGATTGCCGCACGCGACAGGTAGGCTTCCGCATTTTCCGACAAGTCGTAGGTCTCTTGCCCTTTGACGAGCCGCAGAAATACGGTCTGCAGCACATCTTCCGCATCCGCCGGGCTACCGGTGATGCGATGCGCGGTGCGAAATACGCGGTCGTGGTGGTTCCGGAAGAGGACTTCCAGCTCGCTGGGGGGATTTTCGGTAACTAATTTCAATGTTTTTGCGGTTGCCTGCACTGCGTCCTCCTGAACTTCGTCTCCATCAGGTAAAACGAGCCTCAGAAGGATTTATTAACAAGCTATTTAGGAAAAAGGGCGGGGACAAGCCCCGCCCCTACCAGAAGTCCAGGCGAACACTGCCAGCGTCTAAACCGGCGGGCCTTCGCTGGCGTCAAACTCTTCCATTTCCTTACTCCATTCGGAGCTAATGCGGCTCTGCAAAAGACGCAGGCAGCGATTCCAACGCAGGATGGGATCGTCATTGCCGGCTGGCCTAATTTTTTCTGCTTGTTCAAAAAGTCCCATTGCCTCCTCGAAAATCGGCAGTACCGCATGAGGCGGCCGTCCGGCGCGTAGCTGTGCCTTCCCTTTTCGCTCCTGAAGAATACCAAGGTGATAGACGCGTTCATACTCGCTTGCCAGGCGGCGAAACACGCGCTCACTTTCCGAATATCGATCAGACGGCTCTCCGGTAAACTGGTCCGTGATCGTAAGGCCCAACAGACGCAGTGCTGCTTGATTGTCAGGGTCGATGGCAAGTATGTCCCGACAAATCGACTCTGCCTCACCCGGCTCATTCAGATAACGATACACTTCCGTTTTAGCAATCGCTTCAGCAATTCCGGATTTTGAGATTAGCTTGAGTTTTAGCTCCATGTGGCCTCCTCTCCAGTAGGCAGAAAGCAGAAGGCAGAAAGAACAAAGACGGTCTACTACTTACCGCTTACTCCCCTGTTCCCCTTTATCTTCCGCAAAAACCAGCGGACCGGATCGTAGTAATCATCAATCACTCGCTCTTTGAGCGGAATGATGGCGTTATCAGTGATGTGAATATCTTCGGGGCATACCTCGGTACAACACTTCGTGATATTGCACAGACCGATGCCGAGCTCATCCTTCAGCAACTCAGTTCGAGACAATCCGTCGAGCGGATGCATCTCAAGTCCAGCGACGCGAACGAAGAAGCGCGGCCCCCCAAATTGTTCTAGCTTCTCGTGATCGCGTAACACGTGGCAAACATTCTGGCAAAGGAAGCATTCGATGCACTTGCGAAATTCCTGCACACGATCAATGTCCTGCTGATACATCTTCCACTCAACATTTGGAGGCGGTGTAAACGGTGGGATTTTGCGGTTTATCCGGTAGTTCCAGGTCACATCGGTAACCAGGTCTTTGATAATCGAAAACGCTTTCATCGGCCGGACCGTAATCGGTTCAGCCAATGGCAAGGCATCCATGCGCGTCTTGCACGTCAGACGCGGCCGACCATTCACCTCCGCAGAACATGAGCCACATTTTCCGGCTTTGCAGTTCCAACGGACGGCGAGGTCCGGTGCATCATGCGCCTGAATATAGTGCAACGCGTCGAGCACAACCATGCCTGGCGCGATTGGAACTTTGTACTCCACCAGCTCGCCGCCGTTCCGATCG